>DAIDHC010000240.1 GCA_027452065.1 Bryobacterales bacterium | reverse complement strand
TCGCGGTTGAACTTCAGGCAGCACTTGTCGTACCACTCGATGATGCCGTGCAGCGTCTCGCCGTCCTTCAACACGATCACCATCGGTGTCTTGGACTGCATCTGCTTCATGTAGTAAAAATTCTCGGCGTTGGTCTGGTCCGGAGGCGCCGCTTTCTTCACCGGGGCGCGCTTGCCGCCCAATTGTTCTTTCAGTTCGTTCAGTGAAGGACGTATCAGTTTACGGTTCGCGGAATCCACGGAGTGCTCCCTTGCTCTAGATTGATCAGCCGAGGCCCTTTTGCCCGAACAAGCCGAAGCGCATCCGGAGAGCCGAAGAGGATGGAATGATCCAGGTGCTTAACTACCGACTATTGAACCACAGCGTCGATACCGTGGCAACACGCACGGCAGCGGCTGACGGTAACCGTCATGGCGTGAGGTGTGGTCTGCCAAACTACTATCCCGACGGCGGGCCGCACCACTGGCAAGCAGGAATTTCATTTGCTGCATATTCGTGCGCTCGGCGGATCGAGGTCGACTGGATGGAGCAGCCGCCTGGCACTTCGCCCAGCCGACCGTCCCAGCGCGAGGGGTCTCGTGGCACGAACCTGGCCACGGCTCAGGTGGCCGACCGCACGTACCAATTGAGGACACGCAAAGCCCGCAGCGTGTTCCACCGGCTGGGCCGACTGTCGCCGTCCTCGAGCGCAAAGTGGACCCGGCCGGGATGCGTGTTCTCCAGCAGCCAGGTACCATCGGGCTGCCGCTTGGACCGGAGCAAATCGATCGCTTCGCCCATCCGCGGGTCCGGCACGTCCCCGACCGAGCGGAAGTAGTCGAGGCCACGCAGCACGTCGTATTGCCAGCGGGCCGGAAACGAGAACTGCAGCCAGGCAGGGTTGACGACTTCGCCGGTGCTCTTACGCCGGAACAGCTTTCGTTCAAGGAGGTACTCCTCACCCCGGCGTCGGGCCGCAATGGATTCTGCAGAGCCACCTGTTGCGCGCTCGTGCGCCAAAAGTCCTTCGAGGACGTTGATCGTGGTCGCGAACGACGAGCGGACGGAACCGTTCTCGGCCTCGCAATTCCACCCGCCATCTTCAAGTTGCTCACCAAGCAGGCGAGCGACGATGCCATCCACCTCTTGATCGAAGTAGGTGCCTAATGCGACGGTCCTACCATTGATACAAGGCTCGACCTCACCGCTAAAGAACGGCTGCCCGTCGTGTTCCCAACGGCAGTGATCCCTGACCAGCGCCACCGCGCGGCGCATGCGCTCGGCGCAGGGGTCGACCCCGAAATCAAACAGCAACTGGAGTGTTGGCAGCGTGGAGATCCAGGGCTGCCCCTGGTTCTCCTCGCGCCAGTTGAAGTTCCGCGCCGGGAAGCACGCGCCTCCAGCCCACTGGCCATCGTCGCCCTGCAATGCCAGCAGTCTCGCACCCCAACCCACGGTGGCCACCCGCGCGCGCTCCGTTGCGACGACCTGAACTGGCGCATGGACGAGGTCGCGCAAAACCTGCCAGCGGATGGCGGGGTCCGAATCGAGCAACCAGTCCAGTACCGTCATTCGGCTGAGTCTAGCACGCCGGTGAGAAGCGCCCCGCGTCCTTCCCCCGCGGCCGTCCCGTGATCCGTCCGTAAGGAGAATCGGACTCCAGCCTCAGAGCCGGCAGGATGGGGCGGGGCGCAGCAGCCTGGCTTTCACCCGGCGGGTGCAAAATTGCTGAGAGGATTCCGATGGCGATACCGAAGAAGCCGAAGCGCTCACCCGCAGCAGGGGAACTGCCGTTCGAGTACGACGTGGAACCAGCCGAACAAGTGCTTACGGGTTACGCTGGCATACCGCTGTTTGTGCGTGCGGCGCGGTCTTTTGGTGTGCCCGGGAGTGTCGGGCAGCACGTGCGGTTGAAGCAGCGGCAGCGCGGATTCGACGAAGCGACGTACGTGGAGAGCTTCCTGGTATTGAACGCTCTGGGCGGGGATTGTTTGGATGACTTCGACCGGCTGCGCGAAGACGCAGGTCTCAGCCAGATGCCGGGACATGAGATTCCCAGCCCGGAGGCGGCGCGGAAGTTTCTGTACGCGTTTCACGACCAGGGCAAAATCGAGCAGGCGCAGCAGGAGTTACCGGTGGGTCAGGTGAGCTATATCCCCCGTGAGAGCGAGCCGTTGCGGGCCTTGGCGCAGGTGAACCAAGACCTGGTGCAAGCAGTGGCGCGACGCGCGGCTGAGCAGAAGATCGCCACGCTGGACGTGGACGCGACAGTGATCGAGAGTTGGAAGCGGGAAGCCAAGCCGGCCTACGAAGGGAGCGCCGGATATCAGCCGGTGCTGGCGTTGTGGGCGGAGATGGACCTGGCGCTGGCGGATGAGTTTCGCGACGGCAATGTGGGAGCTCATGTCGAGTTGCTGGGGGTAACCAAGCGGGCTCTGGCGGCGCTGCCGGAGACGGTCACGGAACGGTATTTGCGCGGCGACTCGGCCTGCTACGATCAGAGGCTGCTGAAGTGGCTGCGCAATCGCCAGCGCGAGGAAGGGCCGCAGGGCTACATCGGCTTTGCGGTGAGCGCGCGGATGAGCGAGTCGTTGAAGGAGAAGATTCGCCTGATTCCGGACGCCGGGTGGCGGCCGTACCGGGAAGACACCGAGGTGATCTGCGAGTGCGCCGAGCTGCCGTGGGATCCGGTGGAGCGTAAAGCCGGCGAGGTGCTGGATGAGGTGCGTTACCTGGCGATCCGGGTTCGGCGACGGCAAGGGGAGCTGTTTGAGGACGGCGTGCTGACCAGGCATTTCGCGGTGGTCACGAACCGTTTTGACTTCGACGCCAAGCGGTTGCTCGAGTGGCATCGCGAGAAAGCCGGTTCGATCGAAGCGCTGCACGACGTTTTGAAGAACGAACTGGCGGCGGGCGTGATGCCGTGCGGCCGGTTCGGAGCCAACGCCGCCTGGCTGCGTTTGGCGGTGATGACCCACAATGTGCTCACCGGGCTGAAGAGATTGGCGCTCAAGCCGGAGCTTTTACGGGCGCGACCCAAGCGGCTGCGCTTCCAGATCTTCTGTTCGCCGGGCGCGCTGATCCATCACGCGCGGCAACTGCGGGTGCGAGTGGGACGGCTGGTCGAGCAACTCAGAGAGTGGGCCGAAGCGTGGCGGCTGTTGCCAGCGGGCGGATCGGCGTAGTCTTACGGACGGATTACAGGGCGGCGGCGCTGGGGCACACTGGGAGCAGATGAACTGGATACTGTGGTCCCTGCTTTCGGCGATCTTCGCCGCGCTCACCGCCGTGCTGGCCAAGATCGGCGTCGCCGGGGTCGACTCGAACCTGGCCACGGCGATCCGCACCAGCGTGATCGTGGTGTTCACCTGGCTGCTGGCGTGGATGGCGCGGTCGCCGGGCTCGTTCCGCGTTCCTTCGCGGCACACTCTGCTTTTCCTGACTCTGTCGGGGCTCGCCACGGGCTGCTCGTGGCTATGCTACTTCCGCGCTCTGCAACTGGGGCCGGCCTCGCGCGTGGCGCCCATCGACAAGCTCAGCGTGGCCTTCGTCATCGTTCTGGCGGCGGTGTTTCTCGGTGAGCGGCTCACGGTGGCCAAGGGCATCGGCGGAGCGCTGATCGTGGCCGGGGCGATCGTGCTGGCGGTGGCCTGAAGCGCGCGCCGCTACCAGATGTACTGGCTGGCCTCGCGGCGGCGCTCGTAGCTGTCCAGCACGTGCACCACCCGCAGCTTCTTCATTTTGTCCGGCGACAAAACGCCCATCGGCACGTACAAAATGCGCCGGCCCATGCGCCCGGCGATGGAGCGGAAGATGGACCGCGGCGGCTTGCGCGCCACATACACGACATTTCGTTCGAGCGAGTAATCGAGCGCGGCCAGCAGGAGGCGCTCGGGCTTGTCGCGCGCGGAGTCGTAATCGGGGTCGCTCCAGACGTCGAACATGCGCCGCGGCGGCAGAGTCATGAGAAACCCGCCGTACTCGGCGCGGCCGATGCCCGGCCCGACGAGGTGCTCGAACGGGTGCGTCGAATAGAACGCCATGTCGGACTCGTTCTGATGCTCGCCGAGCCAGGTGGTGAGGTACTGATAGCGGTCCTGCGGGTCCTCGTCGAAGATCACCACCAGGGCTCCGACGTCGCCGGCCAAGCGGTCCATCTGCCGCACCCAGAGCCGGCCGGTGTGCCAGTTGCGGATGGTCTCGCGCAGGTCGATGCCGTCGAGGATGGAGGTGAGAAACGGCTCGCTGCGGGCGCGCTCGTCCGACACCATGGCCCGGGCTTTCTTTTTGAGAAAGCGGCCGTGATTTTCAATCACCAGGTCCTCGGGAGGGTAGGAGCAGATGGCGTTGCCCTTGGTCTGGCGGGCCCATTCGCCGGGCCGGGTTTCCTTCTTGCGGGGCTTGAGGCCGCGCGGCACGTACATCTGCTTGGGGCGGGGAAGCCGGCGGCGCAGGCGGAGGCGCCGCGTGTCCAGCCACACCTGCTCGCCGGAAATGTTGACCGTCTCCAGAGTCTCGGAGGAATCCTTCTGGGCCGGATAGCGGTTGGCCGCTTCCCACACTTCCCATCCGTAGTTGTCGTCCACCACGCCGCGGGCGGCGACGACGATGTCGAAGAGGCCGGCGGCGAGGCCTCCGGAAGAGGCGGCGAGGTTGCGGGAATAGCGGGCCATGGTGAGGCGCTGCCAGTGGGCGATGTGGTCGCCGGTATTGTGCTCGTACTCGCGCTCGGCCTCGCGGAGCAGCTCCAACTGGACCCTGGGGCGGTCGACGGTCTCAATCGAAGCCGGCTTGAGACGGAACCGCTCGTAGCGCTCCTGGAGATAGGGATACTCGGCGGTGATTTCGGCCAGACACGCGGGATGGGGATTGAGCAGGCGCGGCTCGGGCGGGCGGCGCGCCGCAGCGGGGGCATCCTGCGGAATCTCCATCGCGTCGAGCACGGGGTCGAGCAGGTTGAGCGAAACGACGGCGACAACGGGCGCCGACGGGTCGCAGCCTTGCAGCTTCCAGGCCATGGCGGTGGCGTGGAAGTCGATGTCCTGGCCCCGCGCCTGCGGATAAACGCGGTAGGCCTCGATGTAGGCGCGCAAGCCGGCGCGCTGGATGGCGTAGGGGTCGGGATAGGCGTCTGGCAGATGCGGCCGGTGAGCGGTGTCGGGCTCGAGGAACACGATCGAAGCGCCCATCTCCAGGCCGGTGCGCACGGCTTCGACAAACGGGTCGCAGGGCTCGACGGGAATGTAAACGGCCTCGCCGCCGCCGCGCCCCTCTTCCTCGTACAGGACAACGGACATTTCGGGCAGCCGGGCCGCGGCTTCCAGATAAACCTCTTCGAGAAAGCCCGGCAGCTCGACGGCAACGACGGCGGGCCGCTCCTCGAGCAGGACGCGCCGCAGCTCGATGGCGAACTCCATCCTGCCGGCGGCGACCGGGAAGTAGAGGATGTTGCGGCGCCGGGGCGGCCCGAGGTCGGGCGCCGGCGTCTCAGGTTCGAGGGACATAACGCAGCGCTTCCTCGCCCAGCGTTTCCAGCACCGAGGTGCGCAGCAGGAAGGCCGTTTCGGCGCGCCCATCCTCCATCGCGCGCATCTTGAGCGCGAAGCGCGCGATGTTGATTCCGTCGCGGACGGTGTAGCGCTCGTCGGCCGAGTGGGCCTGCTGCAGGAAATCGGCGACGTAGTTCAGAATCTGCTCCTCGCTGAACGGGAGGTTCTGGCGCAGGATGGCGAGCTCCTCCTCGCGCTCGGGGAAATCGATCAGAATCTGGGGCTGGAGGCGGGAGTGAATGTACTCGGGCAGATCGAAGGTGGAGGCGTCATCGTTCATCGTGGCGACGAGACGGAACTCGGGATGAGCGTGGATCTTGACGCCGGCGACGATGGACTCGGCGTAGCGGCGGTTGTCGAGCAGCGGGGCCAGGCTCGCCCAGCTCTTCTCGCTCATCCGGTTGCCTTCGTCGAGAATGGCGACGCCGCCGCGGATCATCGCCGTCACCAGGGGCGAGGCGACGTAGCGGAGCCTCGATCCGCCCTCGATGACCGGAGTCACCAGCAGATCCTCCGGCCGCGTGTCCACCGTCGCCTGCAGGATGTAGACTTCGCGGCCGAGGCGTTTGGCGGCGGCGTAGGCGAGGGTCGTTTTGCCGACGCCGGGCTTGCCCAGCAGGCGCGGGTTCATGGGCAGGTCCTTGGCGTCCACCACCAGCCAGGCGGCCAGCAGTTGGCGCATGGCCTCCTCCTGGCCGACCCACTCCACGCTCAGCCGGTCCGGATGGGCCAGGTGCAGCGGCACGCCTTCGATCTCAACGACCATGCACTCAGAGTAGCCGATCCTCCGGCCGCGGTCGGGGCGGGGCGCCGGTCAAGCGAGGCGTTGAAGCTCGGCCACCACTTTGCCCACGCCGTCGTAGGGATCGCCCGGGCCCTCGAACTCGATGGAATAGACGCCGTGGAAGCCGGCGGCCCTGGCTTGCGCGACGCAGCGTGCGAAGTCGAAGCGCTTCTCGTTGCCGGCGCCGTCGAACTCGAATCCCTTGGCGTGGGCGACGGTGGAGGCGTAGGGCAGCAGCAGCGGCAGGCCCCGCTTGCGCGTGGCTTCGTCGGGGAAGTTGCCGAAGTCGGGCAGAGCGCCGACGCCCGTGCCGGCGAGCCGGAAGATCCGCACCAGCTCTTCGGGATGCTCGGAGCCGACGCCGCCGTGATTTTCGATGAGCACCTTGAGGCCGCGCGAAGCCGCGTAGGCGCCCAGCTTGTGATAGGAAGTGACGGTGGGCCCGGGGTCGGCGGGGTCCATTTTTCCGGGGTCGCAGCGGACGGAGGCGGCGCCCACTTCGTGCGCCACGTCGATCCACTTCATGCAGGCGGCGATGGCGCGGTCGCGCACCATCGGGTCCTTATCGGACAGCCCGCCGCCCTGTTCGAGGTCCGGAATATCGACCGGGATGTTGACGATCCGCGAGCGCGCCGCCGCCAGCCGCGCCTTCAACTTCGCCAGATACGTCATGCCGGTGGACTCGAAGTGCGGCGCGACGATCTCGAGTTCGTGAACGCCGTAGCGCGAGGCGATCATGTCGGGAAAATCGAGCGCGGCCAGAGGCGCGGAGGGCTTCGGCGCATCGGTGTCGCGCGTGGCCGTGAATAGATTATGAAAGCTCCAGGAAGAGATGCCGATGCGGGCCTGAGAGGCGGAGCGCTTGCCGGCCCGGAGCAGCGGAACCGACGCGGCGGCCGCCAAAAATTGTCTGCGATTCATCCCCCTGAGCTTACTAAATCGCGCCCGGCGGGCCGGAGTTGGGGGCGGCGCGCGGGGGGCACGGGACGCGTCGCGGGCGGGTGCTGCGGCGCGAGGGAATGTGCGGCGCGGCGCGGGCGGGCGTTGCGGCGCGCGATGGTGTTGAGCGGCGCGGGCGTTCGGGCGCGCGATGGTGTGGGGCGGGCGATGCGGCGCGCGATGGTGGGGCGCGGCGCGGGCGATGCGGCGCGCGATGGTGTGGCGCGGGCGCTGCGGCGCGGGGTGGTGTGGGGCGCGGGTTAGGCGACCGTTTGCGCGGCTTCCAGCGCCTGGTCGAGGTCCCAGAGGATGTCCTCGATGTCTTCGAGGCCGATGGAGAGGCGCACCATGTCGGGGCTCACGCCGGCGCCTTCCTGCTCGGCTTCGCTCAACTGCTGGTGGGTGGTGGAGGCGGGGTGGATGACGAGGCTTCGCGCGTCGCCGACGTTGGCCAGATGGCTGAACATTTTCAAGTGGTCGATGAACCGCCGGCCGGCTTCATAGCCGCCGCGGATGCCGAAGGAGAACACCGCGCCGGCGCCTTTCGGCGTGTAGCGGTTGGCCAGGGCGTGATAGGGGCTCGAGGCGAGCGAGGGATATTTGACCCAGGTGACCAGCGGGTGCCGCTCCAGATGCGTGGCCGCGGCCATGGCGTTCGACAGATGCCGGTCCATGCGCATGCCCAGCGTCTCGATGCCCTGCAGGAACAGAAACGCGTTGAACGGGCTCAGGCAGGGGCCCATGTCGCGCAGCCCTTCGACGCGGGCGCGGATGATGAATGCCAGGTTTCCGAACGTATCGGTGAACTTCATGCCGTGATAGGCGCGGGAGGGCTCGCTGAGCTGCGGGAACTTTCCGCCGCTCCAGTTGAAGCGGCCGCCGTCGACGATGATTCCGCCGATGCTGGTTCCGTGGCCGCCCATGAACTTGGTGAGCGAGTGGAGGACGATGTCGGCGCCGTAGTCGATGGGCCGGCAGACGTAGGGCGTGGCGAAGGTGTTGTCGATCACCAGGGGCAGGTCCGCGGCGTGGGCGATGCGGGCGACGGCCTCGATGTCGAGAATGTTGCCGCGGGGGTTGGAGATGGTCTCGCCGTAAATCGCCTTCGTCTTGGGCGTGATGGCCTTGCGGAAATTTTCCGGATCGTCGGGCTCAACGAAAGTCACGTCGTAGCCGAGCTTGCGGAAGCTCACCTCGAACTGGGTGTAGGTGCCGCCGTAGAGAGTGCTGGCGGCGACGAAATGGTCGCCGGCTTCGAGCAGGCTCGACAGGGCCAAGAACTGGGCCGCCTGGCCGCTGGAAACAGCCAGCGCCGCGGCTCCGTTCTCCAGCGACGCCACGCGCTGCTCGAGCACGTCGGTGGTCGGATTCATGATCCGCGTGTAAATGTTGCCGAACTTCTGAAGCGCGAACAGCGCCGCGGCGTGGCTCGAATCGTCGAAGACGAAGGAGGTCGATTGATAGATGGGCACGGCGCGCGCGCCGGTGGTCGGATCCGGCGTATAGCCGGTGTGGAGCGACCGCGTGTTGAATCCGAGTTTCCGTTCGATTTTCTTTTCTTCCGACATGGGTGTTTCTCTATCCTAACGCTGATCAATGCCGGGTTCCGGGTTGCGGAGCGGCGGGCGGGCGGACTCATACTGGGAAGGCATGTCTTCGGTCCGCGCCATTGTTCTCGACATCGGCAATGTCCTGGTGTCGTTCGATTTTCGCCGCGCGTATGCGCGTCTGGAGCCGCTGAGCCCGCGGCCGATCGCGGAGTTTCTGGTGGACCTCCGCGCCTCGGGCATCGTGAAGCTGCTGGAAACCGGGCGCATGGAGCCGGCCGCATTCGTCGAGCGCTTCCAGGCGCTGCTGGGCGCGCCGATGCCGTACGAAGCCTTCTGCTCGATCTGGTCGTCGATCTTCCTGCCCGAGCCTGTCATTCCCGACTCGCTGCTGGCGGGGCTGGCGCGCCGCTACCCGATGGTGCTGCTGTCCAACACCAACGCGATTCACTTCGAGATGATCGAGCGGAATTACGATTTTCTGCGGCATTTTTCGCATCGCGTGCTGTCGCACGAAGCGGGCGCGGCCAAGCCGAGCCCGGAGATCTACCGGCTGGCCATCGCGCGCGCGGGCTGCGAGCCGGGCGAGTGCTTCTTCGCCGACGACATTCCCGAATTCGTCGAAGGGGCGCGGCGGGAGGGGATGGATGCGGTGCGGTTTGAATCGGCGGCGTTGCTGGAAGCCGATCTGCGCGCCCGGGACGTTGTCTGGTAGCGATCGGCGCTTCTTTACAAATCCTCACAGGCCGGCCGGGCGGGGCCGCGCAACGCGGGCGCGGCCGGGCGCGTCACACGGGTGAGTAACCTCGAAAATCGCGATGCCCAAGAAAGCAACACCCGTAAACCCGGTGATCCTTGTCCTGGCCACGGCCGCGCTGCTGTACGCCGCCGACGCCTGGAAAACCAAGGACTATACGCAGTGGACTCCGGAGGACGCCCAGAGAGTGCTGACGGATTCGCCCTGGTCGCGGAAAGCGACGGTGGCCTTTGACCGCTCGGCGGCGCCGGGAGGCGGACACCGCGGCGGCATAGGGATGCCCGGAGGAGGGATGGGCATGCCGGGCGGCGGGATGGGAATGCCCGGAGGAGGAATGGGCTATCCGGGCGGCGGAGGGGGCATGGGCTATCCGGGCGGTGGCGGCGGCATGGGCGGCGGAGGGGGAATGGGAGGCGGGCGCGGCGGCGGCATGGGCCCGAACGACGCCGATGGCCGCGGAGGAATGCGCAATCAGAACGTCACGGTGAGCTGGGTGAGCGCGCTGCCGGTGAAGGAGGCGCTGTTGAAGTCGCAGTTCCCGGGCAAAACGCCTGCGCCCGGCGATCCGAACGACGCCCTCGACAAGCCGGACAAGGATTACGTCATCGCGGTCAGCGGCCTGCGCATGCCCGGCGGGCGCCGCCGCTCCGCTGACGGTGATGACGACGGCAGCATCCAGGCCCCCGACCCCGACAACACGTCCAACTCCGGCCGCATGCCCATGGACCCGGCCCGGATGCGCGACCGCCTGCTCAAGACGACCCGCCTCTCGCTCGGCAAGAACAAACTTCCCCTCGAGCCCGAGGACGTGAAGCTCGATCCGCCGGCCCCGGACGGCACGCAGGAGATCCGCTTCTTCTTCCCGCGCACCTCGCCGCTCAGCCTGGACGACAAGGAAGTGACGTTCCAGACGGAGATGGGCCCGATGAGGATCGAGCGCAAATTCACGCTGAAGGACATGCGCTACCAGGGCAAGCTCGAGCTGTAGGCGCGGA
>DAIDHC010000239.1 GCA_027452065.1 Bryobacterales bacterium | reverse complement strand
ATGATCATCGACCCCGGCAAGTGCATCGGCTGCGGCAACTGCGCCCGCGCCTGCGCCCGCGAAAACGACGTCCCCGAAGGCTTCTTCCGCACCTGGATCGAGCGCTACCAGGTCCACGACGACGACTTCGAACACCCCCGCGTCGATTCGCCCGACGGCGGACTCCACGGCTTCCCGCCCCTTGCCCCCGCCCCGGTCAAAGCCTTCTTCGTCCCCAAGCTCTGCAACCACTGCGCCGATTCCCCCTGCGTTCAGTCCTGCCCGGTCGGCGCCACGTTCTCATCACCCGACGGCGTCGTCCTCGTCGACCAGACCTACTGCCTCGGCTGCGCCTACTGCATCCAGGCCTGCCCCTACGGCTGCCGCTTCATGCACCCCACCAAACACGTCGCCGACAAATGCTCGCTCTGCTACCACCGCATCACCAAGGGCCTCACCACCGCCTGCTGCGAAGCCTGCCCCACAGGCGCCCGCCAGCTCGCCGACCTCAAGAACCCCCACGACCCCATTCACGAGTTCCTGCGCACCAATAACGTTCAGGTCCTCAAACCGGAAATGGCCACCGGCGCCAAGGTCTTCTATAAAGACCTCGACGGGTCGGTCAGATAGGAGATTTTATGGAATCCCTCGTCTCCGGAGTTCAAGGCTTCATGTACCCCAACGAAGTCAAGCTCCAGTGGAGCCTCCTCATCGTCCTGTACCCCTACATCACCGGCCTCGTCGCCGGCGCCTTCATCCTCGCCTCGCTCGCCCGCGTCTTCGATGTCGCCGTCGTCCGCCCGATTTACCGCCTGTCGCTGGTCACCGCCCTCGCGTTCCTCCTGGTGGCCCCGCTGCCGCTCCAGCTTCACCTCGGCCACCCCGAACGATCGCTCGAGATGTACCTCACCCCGCACCGCACCTCGGCCATGGCGATGTTCGGCTTCGTTTACCTCTGGTACCTCACGGTCGTCCTGCTGCTCGAAATCTGGCTCGACTACCGCAAGGACATCGTGCTCGCTTCGCGCTCCCACACCGGCCCGCTGAAGTGGATCTACACCGCCCTCACCCTCGGCTCCCAGGACATCAGCCCCCGCGCCCTCCACGTCGACGAGCGCGTCGGCTTCGCAGTCACCCTCATCGGCATCCCCTCCGCCTTTCTCCTCCACGGCTACGTCGGCTTCATCTTCGGCTCCGTCAAGGCCAACCCCTGGTGGTCCACGCCGCTGATGCCGGTGGTCTTCCTTCTCTCGGCCATGGTCAGCGGCATCGCCGCCGTCCTGCTTGTCTATCAGGCCTCGTCCCTGCTCCGCCGCCGCCCCATCGACATGAACTGCCTGGACGCCGTCGCCCGCTATCTGTTCTATGTCTTCATCGTCGATTTCTCGATGGAAATGCTCGACCTCATCCATCGAACTTACGAGGCCGGCCAGTCCTTCCATACCCTCGACTTCATGGTGCACACACGCCTTTTCGTCTCCCAGATCGTCCTTCAGATTTTCGGCGGCACGCTGCTTCCGCTCTCCATCCTCGCCCTCACTCTCGCTTTCTCTTTGTCCCCCGCCGTTCGCCGCCGGCTCTACGCCGTCGCCGGCGTGACCACTCTCATCGGCATCTTCGCGATGCGCTGGAACGTCGTCATCGGCGGCCAGCTCTTCTCGAAGAGCTACCTCGGCTACACCACGTACAAAGTCGCTTTCGCCGAGCGCGAGGGCCTCACCATGGCCATCGTGCTCATGATCCTCCCCGTCTTCATCCTCTGGGCCCTGGTGCGCCTGCTGCCGCCCTGGGACGAGAGCCGCGCCGTCGAGAACCTGTGAGGATGCGATGTCCGCTCCGCCGTCCTCTTCGCCGCCCGATTCGCCCACCGGCCGTCTGGAGGAGATTGCCCGCCGCCTCGCCGGCGTAGAAGAGCGCCTCGCGGCCCTGGAACAACGCCTTGCCGCCGGGGGCCTCGCGCCTGGTCCCGAGTTCCCTCCGCCCGCGCCCGCCCCCGCGCTCGCCGCCTCCGCCGCGCCCAATCCGCTCCCCATCATCGGCCGCTCGCTGCTCGGTCTCGCCGGAGCCTACGTCCTCCGCGCCCTCACCGATTCCGGCGTCCTGCCGCCCGCCGCCGGCGTCGCCACCGGCCTGCTCTACGCCTTCGCCTGGCTCCTCGCGGTCGGCCGCATTCCGGTCGAGCGGCGCCTCTCGGCCGTCCTGGCCGCCGCCACCTCCATGGCCATCATGGCGCCTCTGCTCTGGGAAGCCTCCGACCGCCTCCATGTCGTCCCTCCCTGGACCGCCGCCGCCGTTCTGGTCTCCTTCGTTCTCGCGTCCCTCCAGCTGTCCCGCTTCCGCCTCCGCCCGCCGGTCACCGCCATCGTCGCCGCCGTCTCCGCGCTTCTCTCGCTGGCCCTCCTGCTCGGTACCCGGAATATCGCTCCCTTCACTTTCGCCCTGCTCACCATCGCCGCCGCCGTCGAGTTCTCCGAATGCTCTTCCCGTCCCACCCGGGCCCGCCTCCTCACCGCCGTCCTCGCCGCCACCACCGTCCTCCTGTTCGCCCGCCTCATCGGCCGCCCCGGCGGCCTCCCGGAAGGCTACGCGCCCACCGCGCCCTCCGCCCTGCTGGCCGCACAAATCCTTCTGCTCGTCATCTACCTCGCCAGCGCCGTCGCCCAGTCCGTCTTCCGCCGCCGCGCCCTGTCCCCCATCGAAATGTTCAACGCCGCCCTCGCCCTCCCGGTCGCCTTCGGCGGCATCGTCTGGGTCTTCCACGACAACTCCGTTCTCATCCGCGCCGCCGGCGCCGCCGCCCTCCTGGCCGGCCTCGTCTTCTATGCCATTTCTTTCCTTTTGTTCGATCAGGAAAACAAAACCAACTTCCGCCTCTGGTCCTCCTTCGGCCTCGTGCTGGTCCTGGCCGGCGCCTTCCTCCCTCTGTCCGCCGCTCTGGTCTGGATCCCCTGGTGCCTCTGCGCCCTGGTCTGCTGCGGCGTCGCCCTGGCCCGCCGCCTGCCCACCCTTGGCCTCCATGGCGCCCTCTACCTGCTGCTCTCCGCCGCCGCCTCCGGCGCCGCCGCCCGCTCCTTTCTCGAACTCTTCGATCCTTCGCCGGCCGCCTTCCCCTGGCCCGCCGCCTTCACGCTTCTCGCCGCCTCCGCCCTGTGCTGGGCCGCCATCGCCCTCAGCCCCGCGCCATCCACGGCCGCCTGGCGCAACGCCGCCGCCTCCCTCGCCATCGCCGCCGCGTTCTCCGTTCTCCTCGCCGCCTCCGCCTTCCGCATTCTCGCCTCCGCCTGGTCGGCCATCGCCGCATTGCCCGCCGCCACTGCCGCCACCGCCGTGCTTACCTCCCTCTCCGTCGCCCTCGCCTACCTGTCGGCCCGCTGGCGCCGCCGCGAGCTTGCCTGGCTCGCTTACGCCGTCATGGCCCTGGGCGCTTATAAACTCATCGCCCGCGACTTTCCCCGCGAACGCAACTTGACGCTCGTCATTTCCCTCCTCTTTTACGGCGGCGCTCTCATCCTTCTGCCCCGCATTCTGCAGCGCTCCCGCCCGTCGCCCGCCTGACTCGCCTCTCACCCCGCCGCCCGCTTTCCGCGCCTCGCGCTTGCTTTTCGCCGGTAATTCCTCTCCGCCGCCCGCCGGAACCAAACGATTCTCAAGAAAAAGAAAGTATCGGTAATTTAATTCTTGACATTTACCTCCCTGCGGCGATACCTTTGTGTAAATCCTGTGGTCTGCAGCGCCGTCTCCGTTGCGGCAAATAGTCTCCAAATCTAAAACCGGTATAGAGGTCTGCTTTGAAACGCACACTTGGGGTGTCTCTTTTTCTCGTTCTCCTCGCCTCCGGCATCCGCCTGGACGCGCAAACATCCGGCGGCTTCACCGGCCAGATTCTCGATCCCAGCCAGGCCACCATACCCGGCGCCCGCGTCACCGCCGAAAACATCGCCACCGGCCAGAAGCGCGACGCAGTGACGGCCACCGACGGCCGCTACTCGATCACCAATCTCCCCATCGGCCGCTATAAGCTCAGCGCCACCGCCCAGGGCTTCAACACCTCCGAGCGAGCCTCCGTCACCATCAACGTCGGCCAGACCGTCACCGTCGATTTCGCGCTTACTCCCGGCTCGGTCGCCCAGGTCGTCCAGGTCACCGAGCAGGCTCCCATCGTCGATCCGAATCAAGGCAACGGAGCAACTTTCGGCAACCGCGACGTGGTGGAGCTACCGATCAACGGCCGCGATTACGCCCGCTTCAGCCTGCTGGCCCCCGGCGCGGTCGCCCGCAGCAATTACATCGCCGACCTCTCCTTCAACGGCCTCCACACCGTCCACAACCAGTTCGCCATCGACGGCGTTGACGCCAGCCGCGTCGACCAGCCCTACATGTCCAACGGCTTCGAGCGCGGAGCGCGCCTGCTCACCGGGAGCCTCGACACCATCGCCGAATTCCGCGTTCAGACCAGCAACTACCGCGCCGAATACGGACGCGCCGCCGGCTCCTATATCAACATCGCCACCAAAACCGGCAGCAACGCGTTCCACGGCGACGCTTTCGATTATTTCCGCAATAACTTTCTCGACGCCCGCAATTTCTTCAACACCGTCGCCAAACCCCAGGCCGAATACCGGTTCAATGATTTCGGCGCCAACATCGGCGGTCCCATTCAGAAAGACAAAACCTTCTTCTTCCTCAACTACGAAGGCTCGCGCCAGCGCATCGGCATCACCGGCGCCGGCACCACGCCCAGCGCCCTGATGCGCCAGCAGGTGGTCACTACTTCCCCCGCCCTGGCTCCCATCGTCAACGAGTTCCCCTTCGGCACCAGCGCCTCGGCCAACCCCCTGGTCGACAATTTCGTCACTACCGGCGTCAGCAAGGTCCGCGAAGACACCGGCAGCGTCCGCCTCGACCACACCTTCAGCGATAAGGACACGGCCTACGTCCGCGTCAACGTCAACGACAGCCACGTCTTCGGCCCGCTGTTCGGCGTCATCTCGAGCGCCCTCGGCTTGAACGATTTTCAGAACGTCCCCGTCCGCACCAGCAACGTCGCCATCCACGAAGAGCACATCTTCAGCCCCTCGTTCCTGAATGAGTTCCTCGCCGGCATGCAGCGCTGGGGCAGCCACATCATCTCCGACGAGCCCTATCCGCTGGTGTCGGTCAACGGACTCACCATCAGCCCCGGCACTCGCGGCCGCACCAAGGAAAACAACGCCAGCTACCAGCTCGGCGACAACATGTCCTACACCCACGGCGCCCACACCATCAAGTGGGGCGTCAGCGAGTACCGCGTCCAGATCGACTACGGCTCCATCAACACTTCCAGCCTCACCTACACCTCGCTCGCCGACTTCATCAACAACAGCGTCGCCAGCGCCAGCGTCACCGTCGGCAACCCCGGCAGCGCCACCTGGGCCTACCAGACCGGCGCCTACCTCCAGGACACCTGGCAGATCGCGCCGCATCTCACCCTCGACTACGGCTTGCGCTACGACTACGAGACCCCTCCCTACGACCCCGCCGGCCGCGCCCAGGCCTTCAACACCCGCACCGATACCCTCGGCGCTCCCGGCTCAGCGTACTTCGCCTCCAACACCAAAGATTTCTCCCCCCGCGTCGCCCTCGCCTGGCAGCCGCACAACGGCACCGTCATCCGCATGGGCTACGGCATCTTCTATCAGGCCTACCCCGTCGGCTTCGGCGCCTATTCGGTGCCCATCAATAACATCCCCGGCAACACGACGCTGCTCCGCCAGCAGATCCCCGGCCTCGCCTATCCCATCGACCCCTTCCTCAGCCAGGGCACCGCGCCTCTCCCCACCGTCTCCGGTTTCAACTGGAACAAGCCCGACATCTACGTCAACCAGTGGAACTTCACTCTCGAACAGCAGCTCACCCAGAACATGGCCCTCACCGTCGCCTACGTCGGCAACCACGGCCTCAACCTCCGCCGCAACCTGAACATCAATTTCTACGACCCAACACTCGGCGAGCGCCCCATTCCCGGCTTCTCCAACGTGAACATCGAAACCGCCAGCGGCCAGAACGTCTATAACAGCCTCCAGGTTTCTCTCAACCAGCGCTTCTCCCACGGCTTTGAAGGCCAGTTCAATTACACCTGGGCGCACGCCATCGACGACGTCCAGGACCAGGGCCTCTTCTCCGCCCAGCCCCAGAACAACAACGACTTCCGCGCCGAGCGCGGCAACAGCTCCGGCGACATCCGGCACAACGTTTCCTACAACGTCTTCTACCAACTCCCCTTCGGCCCCGGCCAGCGCTTCGGCTCCCATCTCTCCGGCATCGCCGGCAGGCTCGTGGGCGGCTGGCAGCTCGCCAGCCTGGCCATCATCCACACCGGCATCGCCGACACCGTCTACATCGGCACCAACACTTACGGCAACGGCAACTTCACCAACCAGCGCCCCAATTTCGTCTCCGGCCAGGGCTTTTACCCCGCCAACCAAACGATCAACAACTGGCTCAACCCCGCCGCCTTCGCGCTCCCCGCCAAAGGCACCTTCGGCAACCTCGGCCGCAACACCATCTTCGGCCCCGGCTTCGCCCAGGTCGACGCATCGCTGCTCAAGGAGACCCAGGTCACCGAAAACACCCATCTCGAATTCCGAGCCGAAATTTTTAACGTCTTCAACCACCCCAATTTCGCCGAGCCCGACACCACCTTCGGCACGCCCGGCTTCGGCCAGATCTTCTCGACCTTCGGCAACACGCTCGGCGAAGGCACCGCGCGCCAGATCCAGCTCGCGCTGAAGTACATTTTCTAAATTCCGCGGCCCGCTGCCGCATGGCGCGGCCGGCGGCGGAAACTGACAAGCCGGGGCCGTTCGGCCGCCGCGCGCGCCACAGACGCGCGCCTCGGAAATCATCAGCCCCCGGTCAGGTTCCCGCGCCCGATCTATCGCAAGGGCGGCGTTGACGGCGGAGCGTGGCGATGGTGAGTGGCCTGCTCGTAGGCATAGGCCAGCCGGATCAGCAGCGGTTCGGACCAGGCGCGCCCGAGAATCGTCATGCCGGCGGGCAGCGTGCCGCCGCGGGAAAATCCCATCGGCACGTTGATCGCCGGAAAACCCGTCGTGGGGGAAAAGAACTGGCTGTTGTCGCCGGCGGGCGTGTTCAAATCGCCGATCAGGCGAGGCACGTTGCTCCAGGTCGGATACACAAACGCGTCGAGTTTCAGCTTGTCCATCGTCCTGTTGACCGCCTCGCGCACCTGGCCGCGATATGTCATTTCCGCCTTGCACGCAGCCGAATCCGGACCGTTTTCCGGACCCTGTTCGGCCCGCTCCAGACGTCTCTCGACGCTGGGATGGAAGCCCTGGGAGCGGATGATCTCGGCGAGCGTTTTCACCGGCACGCGATCGCCGCGCGCGGCCAGGAAATGGTTCATATCGTACTTGAATCCCTGGCAGGGGCCGGCGCCGCGGTCGAGGTGGATCGCCTCAAGGCCCTCGACGTTGGCCGGATCGACAATCGTCGCGCCGGCGCGCTTCAGCTCTTCTACCGCGGCCAGGAAGATTTGCGCGATTTCCCCATCCGGAGGTTCGCGTTCATAGGCCTGCCGCAGAACGCCGATGGTGGCGCCGCGCAGCCCGTCGCGGTCGAGCGATCGGGAATAATCCTGCGGCAGATGATCGCGCGCGGCGGCGGTCGCCGGATCGTTCGGGTCCGCGCCCACGATCACCTGGAAAACCTTTTCGGCATCCTCCACCGTGCGCGCCATCGGTCCGGCGATGTCGGCCAGCGTGCTCAGCGGAAACACGCCCGCGCGGCTGGTGAGCCCCATGGTGGACCGGATGCCGGCCAGCGCCTGGTGCGACGACGGTCCGCGAATCGAGTTGCCGGTGTCGCTGCCCAGCCCCACGAGGCCGAAGCTGGCGGCGATGGCCGCGGCGGTGCCTCCGCTCGAACCTGCCGTCACGCGATCGAGCGCGTAGGGATTCTTCGTGTAGCCCGGCAGAATCGAGCTGACCGTTTCATACGGGCTGAACGCCCACTCCGCCATGTTCGATTTGGCCAGCACCAACGCGCCGGCCGCCTTCACCGCGGCCACCTGAAAGGCGTCCTTCTCCGGCACGTATTTGGCGAACACCAGCGCGCCGTTCGACGTGCGAAGGCCCGCGGTTTCGAAATTATCCTTCACGATCATTGGCACGCAGTGCAGCGGCCCGGTGAAGCCGGAAGCCTGGAAGCGGCGGTCCAGCTCGCCGGCCTGTTCCCGCACATCGGGATTCACCAGGACGATGGCGTTGATCGCCGGGCCGTTTTTGTCGTACGCCTCGATGCGCTGTAAATAAAGATCCACCAGCGCGCGGCAGGTGAGGCGGCCCGCCTTCATCGCCTCATGAACCTGGGAGATCGTGGCTTCCTCCACTTCAAAGGGCGCAGCCGTCTGCGCGAAGGCGGGCGGGACGCAGAGGAGAAAACAACAAATGCGGATCACCGGATCAGGATACGAAATCCGGCCCTCGGCTTGAGCCCCGCCTCGCTCCCGTTGCATACTCGAAGGGCCGCCATGCCTCACTTCGACAACTTCATCAACGGAACTTTCGTTCCCTCCTCCAGCAGCGCCGTCATCGAGAATCGCAACCCCGCCACTGGCGAGCTCATCTGCACCGTCCCCGACAGCTCTCCCGAAGACGTCGCCGCCGCTATTGGTTCCGCCGCCTCAGCTCAGAAAGATTGGGCCAAACTCCCTGCGATCCAGCGTGCCCGCCTCCTGCGCGACATCGCCGCCCGGATCCGCCGGAATGTCGAGGACCTCGCGCGCGTCATCACCGAGGAGCAGGGCAAAGTGCTCGACCTCGCCCGCGTCGAGGTTGCCTTCACCGCCGACTATTTCGACTACATGGCCGAGTGGGCCCGCCGCATCGAAGGCGAAATCCTGGAAAGCGACCGCCGGGGCGAAACCATTCTTCTGTTCCGCCAGCCCATCGGCCTCATCGGCGGCATCCTGCCCTGGAACTTCCCTTTCTTCCTCATCGCCCGCAAAGCCGGCCCGGCGCTGGTCACCGGCAACACCATCGTCATCAAGCCGAGTGAGGAGACTCCTCACAACGCTGCCCGGTTCTGCCAACTGCTGGCCGAAATCGGCGCCCCTCCCGGCGTCATCAACGTCGTCCACGGCCGCGGCGCCACCGCCGGCCACGCGCTGGCCAGCTCGCCGAAAATCGGCATGATCAGCTTCACCGGCTCGGTCGAAACCGGCTCCCGCATCATGGCCGCCGCCGCCGTCAATATTACCAAGGTCAATCTCGAGCTCGGCGGCAAAGCCCCGGCTATCGTCATGGCCGACGCCGACATCGACGCCGCCGTCACCGCGATCAAGGCCAGCCGCGTCATCAACAGCGGCCAGGTCTGCAACTGCGCCGAGCGAGTCTACGTCCACCGCCGCGTCGCATCCGAATTCACCGAGAAACTCGCCGCGGCCATGAGCCAGACGCGCTTCGGCAACCCCCTCGGCGCCGCCCCGGTCGATTACGGCCCGCTCATTAATGAAAGCGGCTTCCGCAAAGTCGACGCCCTCGTTCAGAGCGCCGTCGCCCAGGGCGCAACACTGGTAACCGGCGGCAAGCGCGCCCCGCTCGAAGGCGGCTTCTACTACCAGCCCACCGTGCTCGCCGATTGCCGCCAGGACATGGACATCATCCGCCGCGAAGTCTTCGGCCCGGTGAGCCCCATCGTCGCCATCGACGACCTCGACCAGGCCATCGCCTTCGCCAACGACTCCGATTACGGCCTCACCTCATCCATCTACACCCGCGACCTGAACACGGCTCTGCGCGCCTGCCAGGAAATCCGCTTCGGCGAAACCTACATCAACCGCGAAAATTTCGAAGCCATGCAGGGCTTCCACGCCGGCGTCCGCAAGAGCGGCATCGGCGGCGCCGACGGCAAGCACGGCCTCTATGAATTCACCCAGACGCACATCGTCTATCTGCAGCGCGCCTGAGCGGCCGCGCCCGGACACATACCTGTCGAGCTAGTCAGGAGAACGTCAATGCACCCCGGTAACAGTCCCGAAGCCCCGCTGACCCCCGCGCTCGTCTTCGAGATGCTGCAGGCTCACCAGCGCACCGCGGCCCTCCGTGCGGCCATCGAGCTCGACCTGTTCCGCGCCGTGGGCGACGGCCCGGGTGATGCCGCCTCCCTCGCACGCCAGTGCTCGGCTTCCGAGCGCGGCATCCGGATCCTGTGCGATTTCCTCACCATCCACGGCGTCCTCGTCAAACAGGACGGGCGCTATCGTCACAGCGCGATGAGCGCCGCTTTCCTCGACCCGCGCTCACCCTCGTCGCTGGCCACCATCGCGCAATTTCTCGCCAACCCCGCCATGCGCGAGCCCTATGACCGTCTGGCCGAAATCGTCCGCGCCGGCCGCACCACTCTGCCCGGCGAAGGCAACGTCGAGCCGGAAAATCCCATCTGGGTCCAGTTCGCCGAAACCATGGCGCCGATGATGGCCCCTCTGGCCGCTCCGCTCGGCGCGATTGTGCTCGAAGGATACACGGGCCCGATGCGCGTGCTCGACATCGCCGCCGGCCATGGCCTGTTCGGCATCGAGATCGCCAAACAAAATCCCCAGGCCCATGTCACCGGCCTGGACTGGGCGCCCGTGCTTCGCGTGGCTCTCGACAACGCGCGCAAGGCCGGGGTGCAGGACCGCTACGACATGCTCCCCGGCAGCGCCTTTGAAGTGGATTTCGGCGGGCCTTATGACGCCGTGCTCCTCACCAATTTCCTCCACCACTTCGACAAACCCACCTGCGCCGGCCTGCTAAAGAAGGTGCACGCCGCGCTGCGCCCCGGCGGACGCGCCGCCACCCTCGAGTTCGTCCCCAATGAAGACCGCGTCTCCCCGCCCATGCCCGCCGCTTTCAGCATGACCATGCTCGCCTCCACACCGGCCGGCGACGCTTATACGCTCAGCGAACTTACCGCCCTGTACAACGACGCCGGCTTCACCGGCCTCACCGCCCACCCCATCCCCATGAGCCCGCACACCGTAGTGATCGGCCGCGCCTGAGCCCGCCCCGGCACAGGTTTCCCGCCTTCTCCCTGCCGCTTGTTACCCCGCCCGCGCCCTTCATAACGGGCGCGTTCTAAAACGTCTTCGCCTATGGCTTCGATCGAAACCTTTTATTGGCGCTCCCGCTCGCATTGTGACTAAAATCGCTCAATACCATTACAGCTCGACGAAAAACGGGACCCCGCATAGCTCGTCCGGCGCTTAGTTGTTCTTGTTGTCACCAGCCAAGTCGGCTCATTTCGCCCCGTAGGAGAGACTTAGTTTGACAAATAAAACCGCAACACGCGCCCACCGCATCCGAACCCTCCGCTCCCTCGTTCTCGCCGTTGTCCTGCCCGTGCTCGCCGCCGCACAAAGCGCCGCGCCGTCCGATCCCGCCGCCTCCACCGCCCAACAGATCCAGCAGCTTCGCCAGGAACTGCACGACGCTCTCCAGAAACTCGGCTCCATCCAGGAGCATCTCGACTCCAATAACCCGGAGGTCAGCAAAGCCGACCTCCAGCGCCAGTTGAACGAAGAGCGCACCCACTTAGCGTCCCTCGAATCCCGCCTCGACCAGTTGGCCGCCGCCACTCCCGCCCCGGCGCAGGCCCCCGCCACGCTTTCCGCCTCCGCTCCGGCCGCGCCCGCAGCGCAAGCTCCCGCCGCCCCCGCCGGCACCGTCGCCCCAACGCTTTCCCCCAGTTTCGTCTCCCAGCTCCGGCCCTCCGACATTTACTCGGGCGGCTTCGGCGTCAAATCCGCCGACAACTCCTTCTCGATGGAAGTCAACGGTCTCCTCCAGTCCCGCTTCACTTACTTCAAACCCCAGGCCAACGTCATCGCCGCCGGCGCCAGCGCCTCCGGCGACAGTAACTTCGACGTCTATCTCGGCCGCCTGGCTTTCTCCGGCAACGTTTTCGATCCCTCCATCCACTACTTCTTCCAGTTCCAGGGCAGCACCGCCGGTAACTCCAATGGCATTACCATGCTCGACTGGTTCGTTTCCAAAACCTTCTCCGATCAACTTACACTCCAGATGGGCCGCTCCTGGACTCCTTACAGCTTCCAGTACTACATGAATCCGGGCAATTATCTTTTCCCCGATCTGTCCACCGCCGAATACGCCTTCGTCCTGCCGCGCGCCATCGGCGTCCAGGCCAGCGGCCAGGCGGGCCGATTCTCCTACGCCGCCATGATCGCCAACTCCATCCCCGCCCTCGACGCCCCCGGCCAGGAGAACTTCAGCAACCGCCTCGCCTACATCGGCCACTTCCAGGTGGACCTCCTCGCCCCGTTCGGCTACGTCGAAACCGACCCCAGCCCCGGCGGCGCCGTGAAGCCCGAGCTCAGCTTCTGGGCCTCCGCCGCCTACAACCCCATCGAAGGCGCCTCCGGCTTCGAAAACACCATGGCCGGCGACCGCACCGACAACGCTACCGCGTCGCTGGCTTACCGCTATCGTTACTTCAGCTTCATCGGCACCGGTTACTTCCGCAAAACTATGCCGTACACCGCGCTTCCCGCCGATAACTCCTACGGTTACTCCGAACAGGCGGGTTACTATCTCGTTCCCGGCCGCTTCGAAATCGCCGAGCGCGTCTCCGGCGTCAACTGGGGCGCCGATCATTTCTTAGCTCAGGACTACGACGTCAATACCTGGTTCGCCGGGCCGAACTTTCCCTACCACCGCGTCACCGAACACTCCGTCGGCCTCAATTACTATCTCCACGCGCACAACGTCAAACTCCAGGCGGAATATTCCTATCTCACCGGGAATCAGTTCTCCGGCCAGAAGTTTGGCGGTAACCGCATCTGGGCGCAGGCTCAGTTGATGTTCTAACTGCTGTGAAAGCGAATACACATTCCCAAGGGGATTTCATGATCCGATCACTCAACGCCAACCCGTCCTGGCGTCACGCCGCCTCCGTCGCCTGCGCCGCCGTCTCGCTCGCCGCGCTCGCCTCCGCCGCCGAGCCCGTCAAGGTCGGCGTCCTCCAGTCCCTCACCGGCACCATGGCCATCAGCGAGGTCACCGTCAAAAACGCCGAAATCCTCGCCATCGACGAGATCAACGCCTCCGGCGGCGTGCTGGGCCGCAAGCTCCAGCCGGTGGTCGAAGACGGCGCCTCCGACCCCGCCATGTTTTCCCAGAAGGCCCAGAAGCTCATCCAGCAGGACAAGGTCGTCACCGTCTTCGGCGGCTGGACCTCGGCTTCCCGCAAGGCCATGCTGCCCGTCTTCGAGCGCTTCCACAACCTCCTCTGGTATCCGGTCCAGTTCGAAGGCAATGAGTGCTCCCCCAACATCATGTACTCCGGCGCCCAGCCCAACCAGCAGATCCTCCCCGCTCTCGACTGGGCGAAGGAAAAGGGCTATAAGCGCATCTTTCTCCTCGGCTCGGATTACGTGTTCCCCCGCACGGCCAACCTGATCCTGAAAAAGCACATCGTCCACGACGGCCTGACGGTCGCCGGCGAGGAATACGTCCCGCTCGGCGGCACCGACTTCAGCGCCGTCATCACCAAGATCCGCCAGGCGCACCCCGAGATCATCTTCAACACTCTGAACGGCGACAGCAACGTGTCGTTCTTTAAGCAAATGGCCGCCACCGGCATGCCTCCCTCCAAGCTCCCGGTGATGAGCTTCAGCATCGCCGAGCCCGAGGCGCAAGCCATGGGCCCCAGCCTTGTCGCCGGCTCCTACGCCGCCTGGAATTACTTCCAGACCCTGAACAACGCGCTCAACAAGAAATTCATCGCCGCCTACCGCGCCCGCTTCGGCGCCAACTCCGTCGTCGACGACCCCATGGTTCACGGCTACGTCGATGTCCTCATCTGGGCCGCCGCCGTCAAGAAGGCCGGCAGCCTCGATCCCAACGCCGTCCGCAAAGCCGCCGTCCAGCTCGCCGCCATCGACAGCGTCATGGGCAGCATCAAGTTCGCTCCCAATCAAAGCCTCGTGCAAACCGCTTTCGTCGGCCAGCTCGATTCCGCCGGCATGTTCAAAATTCTCTGGCAATCCAAGCAGCCTCTCATGCCGGAGCCGTACGACGCCCTCGCTTTTCCCGGCAAGACCTGCGTCATCCGTTAAGCGCGCCCCCGTCGGCGCGAAAGGAGTTCGTCATCATGGGTGATTCCGCCGTCCTTCTCGGACAGTTGTTCAATGGCGTCAGCGTAGCCTCCATCCTTCTGCTCGCCGCCATGGGCCTGGTGCTCAGCTTCGGCCTGATGCACGTCATTAATATGGCCCACGGCGAAATGCTGATGGTCGGAGGCTACCTCTCCTTCCTCACTCTGAAGTTCGTTCACGGACCCGCCGCCTTCCTCGCCTGCCTGCTTGTCGCCTTCGCCGGCGCCGCCCTCCTCGGCGCCCTGCTCGAGCTCTCCGTTGTCCGCTGGCTCTACGGCCGCCCTCTCGATACCCTGCTCGCCACCTGGGGCGTCAGCCTCATCCTCCAGCAGGCGGCCCGGTCGATCTTCGGCCCCATCGGCGTCGAGCTCACCGCTCCCGCCTGGCTCAACCGCTCCTTCTCCTTCACCCAGGGCTGGCTCGCCGGCGTCCAGCTTCCCTACATCCGCGTCTTCATCATCGTTCTCTCCGCCGCCGTCCTCGGCTCGGTCGCCCTGTTCATCGGCCGCTCCCAATGGGGCATGCTCCTGCGCGCCGTCCACCAGGACCGCGAGATGGCCGAATCCCTCGGCGTCAACACCCGCCTGGTCGATCTTCTCGTCTTCGCTCTCGGCTCCGGCGTCGCGGGCCTCGCCGGCTCCGCCCTCGCCCTCATCAGCCCCGTCACTCCAACAGTCGGGCAAAGCTTCATCGTCTACGCCTTCCTGGTCACCATCGTCGGCGGGCTCGGCAGCCTCCTCGGCACCGCCCTCGCCGCGCTTCTGGTCGGCATTTTCTCCGCCGCCGTTCAGATCAACTTCAGCCTCTCCACCGCCGACGTCCTTCTCCTGCTCATGGTTGTCGCGCTCATCCAGTTCCGCCCCCGCGGCCTCATCACCCGCAACAGCCGCTCGCTTTCGGAGGCGTAACCACCATGCTGAAACACGCTCAATTCCCCCTCTACGCCCTCGCCCTCGCGCTGTTCGCCTTCGCCCCCGAGCTCGTCAGCCCCTACCATCTCTCCCTGCTCGGCCGCTTCCTCGCCTTCGCCATCCTCGCCCTCGGGCTCACTCTGGTCTGGGGCTACGGCGGCATCCTCAGCCTCGGCCAGGGCGTCTTCTTCGGCCTCGGCGGCTACTGCCTCGCCATGCACCTGAAACTCGCCGCGCTTCCTCCCGGCGAGATTCCCGACTTCATGCAATGGAGCGGCCTCACCCAGCTCCCCTGGTTCTGGGCTCCCTTCCGCAACCCGTATTTCGCCCTCGCCGCGCTCTTCCTCGTCCCCGCGCTGCTGGCCGCCGGCCTCGCCTGGCTCGTCTTCCACCGCCGCGTCGGCGGCGTCTACTTTGCCCTCATCACCCAGGCCCTCGCGCTGGCTCTGTCCACCTTCGTCATCAGCCAGCAGCCCTACACCGGCGGCTTCAACGGCCTCACCGATTTCAGCTCCTTCCTTGGCTTCACTCTCACCGATCCTTCCACTCAGCGCCTGCTGTACTGGCTCACTCTCGCCGTCCTCGCCCTGGCCTTCGCCTTCTGCTCCTGGCTCGTGCGCTCCAATTTCGGCAAGCTCCTCACCGCCATCCGCGATGGCGAAAACCGCGTCCGCTTCCTCGGCTACAACCCGACGCCGTATAAAGTCGCCGTCTTCGCCCTCGGCGCGCTTCTCGCCGGCCTCGCCGGCGCTCTCTTCACCCTCCACGTCGGCGTAATCAGCCCCGCCCTCATCGGCGTCGTCCCCTCCATCGAAATGATCATCTGGGTCGCCGTCGGCGGCCGCGCCAGCCTCGCCGGCGCCGTCCTCGGCACTCTGATCGTCAACTTCGGCAAGGACTGGATCAGCTCCGCCATGCCGGACCTCTGGCTCATCGTCATGGGCCTGCTCTTCATCCTCGTCGTCACCGCCCTCCCCGGCGGCCTCACTGGCCTCGGCGCCTCCCTCCGCCGCCCTGTCCCCGCGTTCCGCTTCCCGTTCCGCTTCCCGGAGCGCAAACCTTCTTCCGCCCCCACCGTCTCCATCGTCGCCCCCGAAGCCGAGGACCTCCCATGACCGCGCCGCTTCTCGAAGTCCGCGACCTCACCGTCTCCTTCGACGGCTTCAAGGCCATCGACGGCCTCTCGCTCTCCATCCTGCCGCGCTCGGTCCGCGTCCTTATCGGCCCCAACGGCGCCGGCAAGTCCACTCTGCTCGACACCATCATCGGCCGCGTCCGCCCCGCGCAGGGCCACATCGTCTTTCAGGGCCGCGACATCACGCGGACGCCCGAATACGAAATCGTCCAGCTCGGCATCTGCCGTAAGTTCCAGGCGCCCGGCATCCTCGACTCGCTCTCCGTTTTTGAAAATCTCGCCCTCGCCGCCCGCCACCACCGCCCCTGGTGGAGCTTCTTCCGCTTCGGACTCGAAGCCGATCTCACCGAGCGCGTCGAAGAGATCCTCGACCTCATCCACCTCCGCGACAAACGCGACGCGCCCGCGCGCAGCCTCGCCCATGGCCAGAAACAGTGGCTCGAAATCGGCATGGTCGTCGCCAGCGACGCCGACCTGCTTCTGCTCGACGAGCCCGCCGCCGGCATGTCCCACGCCGAGGTCGAACAGACCGCCGCGCTCGTCAAGCGCCTCTCGGCCCGCCACAGCCTTATCGTCATCGATCACGACATGACCTTCGTCGCCCAGCTCGATGCCCCCGTCAGCGTCCTCCACATGGGACGCCTGCTCAAGGAAGGCTCGCTCGACGAGGTCCGCTCCGACCCGCAGGTTGCTTCCGTTTATCTCGGTAGAGTGGAGGAAGATGCCCTTGGTCGCGCTTGAAAAAGTCTCCTCCGCTTACGGCATGAGCCAGGTGCTCTACGACGTCGATCTCACCGTCGAGCCCGGCGAAGCCGTCACCCTGCTCGGCCGCAACGGCGTCGGCAAAACCACGCTCCTGCGCGCCATCATGGGCCTCCAGCCCGTCTCCGGCGGCCGCATCCTGTTCGACGGCGCCGACATCACCCGCCTGCCCACCAGCCGCCGCGCCCGCCTCGGCATCGGCTATGTCCCGCAGGGCCGCGGCATCTTTCCGCATCTCACGGTCGAGGAAAATCTCCGCTCCGGCCTCTCCGCCCTCGAAGGCCGCCCCGGCGTTTCCGCCCGCATCCCCGATTACATCCACGAGCTCTTTCCCCTGCTCAACCGCGTGCGCTCGCGCAAAGGCGGCGTCCTCAGCGGCGGCGAGCAGCAGCAACTTGCGCTTGCCCGCGCCCTCGTCACCCAGCCCCGCATCCTCATCCTCGACGAGCCCACCGAGGGCATCCAACCCTCCATCGTCCAGCTCATCCAGAACGCCCTCCAGCGCATCCGCGCCGAGCTCAACGTCGCCGTCCTCCTGGTCGAGCAGTATCTCGAGTTCGCCTGGTCCGTCACCAGCCGCTTCTATGTCCTCCGCCGCGGCGTCGTCGTCGATTCCGGCCTCACCGCCGGCCGCGATCCCCACTCCATCGCCCATCTTTTGAATGTGTGAGGATATTGAGGTGCACCTCACCCCGCGCGAAGTGGAAAAGCTCCTCATCGTCACCGCCGCCGGCCTGGCCCGCACACGCCGCCAGCGCGGCCTCAAGCTGAATTACCCCGAAGCCGAAGCCCTCATCACCGCCGAACTCCTCGAGGCCATCCGCGACGGACGTACCGTCTCCGACCTCATGGCCTTCGGCGCCTCCATCCTCACCCGCGACGACGTCCTCGAAGGCGTCCCCGAAATGCTCGCCGAAGTGCAGGTCGAAGGCACCTTCCCCGATGGCACCAAGCTCGTCACCGTCCACCATCCCATTCGATAACGCCTCCCCAGGAGCCCCCGTCCATGATTCCCGGTGAATATCTGCTTGCCGATACGCCCGTCGCCGCCAACGCCGCCCGCCCCACCGTCACCGTCGAAGTCGTCAATACTGGCGACCGCCCCGTTCAGGTCGGCTCGCACTTCCATTTCTTCGAAGCCAACCGCGCCCTCCGCTTCGACCGCGCCCGGGCTTTCGGCATGCGCCTCGACGTCCCCGCCGGCACGGCCGTGCGCTTTGAAGCCGGCGACACGCGCCTGGTCACCCTCGTCCGCCTCGGCGGCGCCGCCCGCGTCTTCGGCCTGAACTCCCTCACCAACGGCCCCACCACGCCGGACGATCTGCCCGCCGCACTCGAACGCGCCCGCGCCGCCGGTTTTCAGGGAGCCTGACCCACATGGCCCTCCACATCCCCCGCTCCCAATACGCCGCCCTCTACGGCCCCACCACAGGCGACCGCGTCCGCCTCGCCGACACCGATCTGCTCATCGAGATCGAGCGCGATCTCACCACCGCCGGCGATGAGGCCAACTTCGGCGGCGGCAAAGTCATCCGCGACGGCATGGGCCAGTCCTCCACCGCCTCCTCCGCCTCCGGCGCCCTCGACCTCGTCATCACCAACGCCGTCATCCTCGATCACTGGGGCATCGTCAAGGCCGACATCGGCATCCGCAACGGACGCATCGCCGCCATCGGCAAGGCCGGCAATCCCGACATCATGGACGGCGTCACCCCCGGCATGGTCGTCGGCGCTTCCACCGAAGTCATCGCCGCCGAAGGCTCCATCGTCACCGCCGGCGGCATCGACG
>DAIDHC010000238.1 GCA_027452065.1 Bryobacterales bacterium | reverse complement strand
TCAGCGTACCGCCGTCGTGCACACCGTCGTGCCGCACGCCTACGGGAAGCTCTGCAAGATGCTTCTGCGCTGGAACCGCTCGTACGTGCGCGAAGAGCTGCGATTTGCGCGGATCGTGTGGAAGAGACCCTGGCCGACGCGCGTGCTGGCGCTGTTCGATCGATTCATCACGAACGCCGGCTTCCCCGTCGCCTATGCGAGCACCTGCGTGCTGCCGGTGATCATTGCGCGGCATCCGGTGATCGCCGTCCCGGTCATCGTCGGGGTCGCGGCGAACTCCCGCAGAAACTCCATCCACCCCAGCCCCTCTTTTTGATACCCCCGCAGCTCGCCCACAAACCCCGCCGGCTGTTCCACCGCCCTCACCCCCTCGAATGCCCGCAGCCGCGCCCGCGCCCGCTCGAACATCCGGTCCACCTTCACCTCGCCCCGCCCCGCCAGCAGCACGTCCAGCAGCCCCGCCTGCGTCCGCGCAAACTTCACCACTCCCCCTTCGCTCTTTCCCATCCTCAGCAGCAGCCCATACCGCTCCAGCACCTCCCGCGGCATCAGCCCGAACGACCCGTCCTCCAGCTCCACCACCTCCTCGCCCCGCTCCAGCGCCTTCAACAGCGCCGGCAGCGCCGCCCGCGTCTCCCCGTACGCCACTTCCCCATGCAGCTCAAACCAGTCGATCCCCGAGCTCAGCTCTCCCCGGAATCCCGTCGCCTGCCGGAACGAACGCCCCCGCACCTCCAGCTTCCACCCCGCCGCCGCCAGCGTCGCCACCAGGCTCTTCAGCCTCTTCTCCGGCACCTGCCACCGTTTCTCCGCGCGAAATGTGATCGCCCGCCGCCGCGCCCCCAGCCTCTCCAGTTGCCGCTCCGCCTCCCGCTCCGCCTCCGCGTCCCTCCTCACCAGCCGCCGCGCCACCGGATCGTACAACCCCGCATTCCTCGGCTCCTCCGGCGTCGGTACGCCCCCATATTCGTAAAACACCTCCGCCCGCATCATCTTCTGCCGTCGCTCGTAATAATCGTCTGACTCCCCCACCCGCAGGCACGGCACCGGCTTCTCCGCGATCTCCTCAAACTTCAGCTCCTCCGGCCACTCCACCGGCGGCGGCGCCTCCTGGCTCAGCATCTCCCCCACAAACTCCTGCCCCTGACCTACCGGCACCTCGAACGCCCCCTGCTCCCTCAGAAACTTCAGCCACTCATACGCCCCCCCGTCGTCAAACTCGCCCACCCGCCCCTTCGCGATCATCACCCCGCCCCGCGCCATCACTTCCACCTCTTCCAACTCCATCCGCTCCCCGCCCCGCACCAGGTTCCCCCTCACCAGCCAGCTCCGCGGCCGCCGTTCCATCTCCAGCCGGAACCGCCACCGCTCCCCGTAATCCCAATCCAGCGTCTTCCACTCCTCAAACGCCGTCCCCCGCTCCCCCCGCAGCAAGCATCGCCCCGTTGCGCACAGCTTCTTCAGCAGCAGCCTCGCCCCCGCGCCCCGCAAATAATAACTCGACGGAATCCCCGCCGCGTCGTCGAAATATCCATAAACCGCCGGCGCCCCTCCCAGCACCATCAGCGCCTCCCTGTCCCCTTCCGGCGCCTTCACCAACTGATCCCGCCCGATCCGCACCGGCTTCGCCTTCCCCATCCCCCCCGTCTTCAGCCGGTCCCGCGCGTTGATCTCCACCACCAGCCCCGGCTCATACGTCTTCACCGCCGTGTCCACCACGTAGTACAACTCCCGCCCCGCCGGCCATACCGCCTCCGGCCGCCGGTCCCACGGCTGCCTCACCACCCCCGCCATCGCCGTCCGCCACCGCGGCGGCGCCTGCGCCCTCTTCGCCCTCCGCGGCCCCGCCGCCTTCGGCTCCTCCGTTTCCTCCCATGCCGGCTCTAATATCCCCACTTCCTCGCCATCGTCCTCATCCCGCGTCAGCGTCAGTGCGGGCGGCCCGCTCCCCACGCTCCCCAACAGATAGCTCTTCGTGTCCGCCGCCCGGATCGCCGCCCACACGTGCCGGCATGCCCCCTCCGTTTCGAAATCCGGGCACGAGCACGACGCCCCGATCTCCGCCCCCCGCCGCGTCAGCGTCACCGCCTCCACCACCTCGTCCTTTACCCGCGCCTCCACCCGCCACTGGTTCCCGCTCAGCAGCCGCACCTTCCCCGCCGCGTACAAATAGTCCCCCAACTGCCGCACCCCCGCCGCAATCTGGGACTTCAGATACCGTTGTAAATACATTGCCAAGGCAGGCGCCAGTTATCGGCGCTCAACCTTCGAGCTTCGCACACCGCCGCGCCCGCTTGCCCCTAATTGCCTCCCGGCGCCCCCACCGGTATCGTCACCGACCCGATCGCGTCCGAATACTCGTCCACCACAATGATCCTCACCCTCGTCACCCCGTCCGGCACCGCCTGGTCCCCCTGCGCCCCAATCCCCTCCGAAATCGCCTGCTGCCTCTGCTCCGCGTTCAGATCCAGCATGATCGGCATCGGATTCGACGCCGCCCTCCGCCCGTCCGCCGTGTACTCCACAAACGTCACCCCCAACTGCCCGTGATACTGCTCTCCCGCCTGCAGCAGCAGCACATCCTGCGCCCGCACGATCACCTGAAAATGCATCGCCGCCGGCGTCCCCTCCTTCTTCGTCGCCGTCACCCGCAGCCCGATCTCGGCCGCGTCATAAGGACTCCACATCGCCGCCTGCAGCGCCGCCGCCTGCTGCGGACCCTCCATCGCCTGCGGCGGATACGCCCAATATCCCTGCTTGGTCAGCAGCTTCACCCCCGCCCGCCCGCACTTCACCGTCAGCTTGTGATACTTCCCGTCCCAGTTCTGCACCGGCGGATAATACCCGATCACGTAGCTCGATCGCGCGTCCTGCATCGCCTTCATGATCGCCCCCTCCACATTCTCGTCCAGATACGCCTTCCCCCCCGTCAACGCCGCCAACTGCTCCAGCGTCGCCGCGCTCTGCATCCCCACTCCCGGGTCCAGCGACGCCTGCGGCGCCGCTCCCTGCGACCCCATTCCTCCCGCCGCCGTCGAGCTCGCCTCCATCCCCGGCGGCGCCAGGTCCACCGGATACAACGCCACCTTCGCCGCCTCCAGCGCCGCCGCCAACTGCTTCATCACCGGCGTATAGTCGATCCCCTCCCCCGTCCCCGACCTCCGCGGCCCGATCTCGATCGGTATCCCCCGCGTCACCCACACCAGGTTCTTCCGCCCCGGAATCGCCGCCATCCTCCCCGCCAGCGCGTCCAGCGCCTGGTACGTCGCCATCACCCGGTCGTCGGTGTACATCTCCGGCCTCATCCGGTACACTTTCCCCATCGCCGCGTCCAGCAGCGCCTGCCCCCGGTTCGTCCACGACCCGTCTTCCCCCTCCGCCCCCTGCCCGTTCAAATGCAGCCCCCGCACCGCGTACAGCCCTTCGATCGTCAGCATGTACAGGTACAGGTCCTTCCCGTTCTCTACCTTCTTCAGCGCCTCCAGAATCCGCCCCCGCGCGTACCCCTGCTGATTCATCGTCGAGTTCATGACATCGAACAGGATCAGCGTCATATTCGGCGGCGCCTTCCCCGCCCGGTTCGAATATTCGTTCGGCCCCAGCTTTGCTTCTTCCCGCCCCTCCGTCGTCGAGTTATGCCGGAAAAACGCCACCGTCTGCGGCTTCCCCTTGTCCAGAATCTGAAAATCCCCCTCCGCCAGATCCCCAACCGGCTGCCCGTGCTCATCCTCGGCCGCCACATTCAGCATCACCAGCTTCGTCGCCCCGAACGCCGGCCCGTTCGCCCCCTTTTTTCTCCCCGCATCAAGCGGCAGCGCGCACAGCGCTACGGCCAGCATCGCAACGGCTACCCGGCTCCTTCGGTACATAGATAGATTGTTGCGCAGTTTCCCCACACCCGGCGTCCCGCCCCTACGGCAGCGTCACCTGGTACACCCGCAGCCCGTTCCTCGTCGGCGCCAGCAGAAATTCCCCCGTCGCCGACGTCAGCACCAGTATGCTGCTCAGCCCGAACTGCGTCGACACCGGATACACCACCGGACTCCCCACACTCCGCGCATCTACAATCATCAGCGTCGCCGGCCCGTTCAGATCCGTCGGCGGCGGCTGCGTCACGATCGCGAAAAAACTCCCTCCCAGCCCCTGCGCGTAATACGTCCCGTTCGTCCGAATGTCGGTCACCGTCGTCCCCAACGCCTGCAGGTTCTCGAAATCCACGCTCGTCCCCGTGCTGTTCGGCACCACCGCCAGCGTCAGCGTCATCCTCCCCGCGTAGGCGAAATTCGCCGCCCCCGTCGCCGGGTCCGTAATCCCCGGATTCCGCCGGTTCAGCGTGTTGCCCAGGATCAGCACCAGGTTCGGCTGGTTCACGATCGCATACTGATACCCGAACCCCGTGAAAATCGACGCCAGAGACGACACCAGTTGGTTCACCGGCGTCGGCGTCCCGATGTTCTGCAGGTCCACAATCGTCAGCAATCCGTTGCTGCCCGACGTTTGCGTCCCCGTCGAGTTCGATCCCGTCACATACGCCGCCACCGGATTGTATGCCTGGTTCTGCGGCACCACCAGCGCGTTCGGCTTCGGCGTCAGGTCGCTCGCCCCCGGATACAACGCCGACGTAGGCGTCAGCACCGACAACAACGACGGAAACTGCGGGCTCGAGAAATTGAACGTGAACAGATCCCCATACTGCGCCGCGATGTTCAGCCCCGAATCGTAAGCGAACCAGTTCGTGCTCGACACGCTGTAGGGCCCCAGAAAACTCAAGCTCGATATGTTCTGCAGCACCGTCCCGGTCAGCGACTGCTGCAGCGACACCGGCCCCGACGCCAGCACCGGCGAAGCCGGCGAAGACACCGAGTACACCGCGTAATACCCTCCCGCCGCCGATCCGCCCGGCACCTGCAGCGCCTCCACCAGCAGCGGCGTCCCGCTCGCGCTGCTCAGCGCGCACACCCCTCCCAACGCCGGCACCCCCGACGTGTTGTTCAACTGCGCGTTCACCCCCATCGCCCCCAGATACGTCATCGTCGTCAGGTCCACCACCTGGATCAGCGCCGTCCCGCACACATACGCCACCGTGTCCCCGCTCGAGGTGAACCCCAGCGTGCTCATCGCCGTCACGCTGCTCGTCAGGCTGTTGGGGAACGCCACCCTCCCCTGCAGGCTCAGCACCGGCGCCGGCGCCGTCCCCGTCCCGCTCACCGCCATCTGAGCCGACGCGCTCACCAGCCCCCCGATGTTCAACACCACCGGATACGTCCCCGTCGCCAGCGTCTTCGGCACCGTGATGTTGGCCTGCCCCAGCCCCGCGAACCCCGGCGCCAGCCCCAGAAACTCCACCGTCGCCGTCACTCCTCCCACCGTCGCCGCCGCCACTGCCGTCGCTTTCGCGGCCGGCTTCCCCGGCGACGCCGTCCCGTCCGCCACCGTCTGGTCCACCGCCCCGATCCCCGTCAGATAAACAATCACCGTCGCCCCCGCCGCCGCCGGATTTTTCGACGTGATCGCCTTGTACGTCGTCCCGTCCTGCACCGCCGCGTTGTTCGACGTGTCCTGGAATATCCCCGGCGCAGTCGGCGTCACCCTGAACGGAAAGTCCACGCTCGTCCCTCGCCCATTCAGCACCGTCAGCGTCTGCGTCCCCGCCGCCAGCCCCGACGGCACTTGAAAGTTGATCTGCGCCGCGCTCACATACAACAGCGGCACTCTCGCCCCATTGATAAACACCGACGTCCCGCCCAGCGTCGTCGGCAGCGGATAACTCGTCGCCTGCTCCGCCGCCCCCGCCATGCTCGACCCGAACACCGTCGCCAGCGACCCCGGCGCCACCCTCGGCCCGTAGCTCGCCGCGTCCACCACCGACACCACCGTCACCTGCCCCAGTGCCCCAGCAGCCGCCAGCGCCCAAATCGCCGCCGCGCCCACGCCCGGCCGCACCAATCCTCTCAATTTCCGTCTCAACTATCTATGACGCCGCCACCTCCCAAAAGGTTGAGTCCCCAGCCACACTTCCCCCGCCGGCGCCGGAGCCCCCGCCCCGGCGCCCCTTCTTCCCTCAGTCCCGGCTTTCGCTTACCGCCCCGCCCTCATTCTCCGCCGCCCCGCCAGCGCCAGCCCGCCCAACCCGGCCAGTACCAGCCCCACGCTCCCCGGCTCCGGGCTCAGCGTCTGCGCGTAATTCGCCGACAGGTCCTCGATCAGATACGTCGGATTCTGCAGGCTCAGTGTCCTCACAAACTGCCCCGACGCGTTGTAGAAATCGAGCTGCCCGTGGTAAATGTCCGACACAACATAGTTGGTTCCGTCAAATGCGATCCCCGTCGCCCCGAACGTAGTCGTGATGAAGTTCGCCTGCAGCAGATTCCCGTTCAGGTCGTACACATCGTATGTGCTCGGGTTCCCGTAGCCTCCGTCCATCCGGTTCGAGATCAGGTGCCCGTCCGCATATTCCAGCCCGTCGCAATATCCGCCGCAATTGCTCAGCGAGATCGTCTGCAGCAGCGTCCCGCCCAGCGAATACTTGTAAACGTGGTTCGTCCCCGAGTAATCGCCCAGATACAGGTTCGTCCCGTCGTAGGCCATCGTCGCCAGCCCGCTCGCCCCGGCCACGCTGAACATCGCTCCCAGGCTCGTGTTCGTCGTCAGGTCGTATCCGTAAACGCTGTTCGAGTCCGCCTCCGTGTAGTACATCGTGTTTCCCACTACCACAACACCGCGCCCGTTGGTCACATTCGAAGGCAGTATCGTGTTCAACAGCGCGCCGGTCGTCTCGTCGTACACCTGGATGCCCGACCCTCCCGCGTTGTTCGCGTAAATGATGTTGTCCGCTATCGCCAGGGATCCGCCGGCCATCATCGCCGCCAGCCCGAGCGTCAGAATTGCTTTCCTCATGTCCTGTATCTCCTCATTATCCGGCGCCGCGTATCCCGCATCCACCAGCGGCGGCAGCCTTCCTATGCGTGCTTTTCGCGCGGAACGTGTTACTCGCGCTCATCTCCTAAGCGTAATATTCCGGCAGGATAAATCCGAGTACCGTAATCGGGGTCCTGTAGCCTACAATCCCCCTGGTACCTGCCCTTCTTGTCCCGCTCCGAAATATTCGCCCGCCGCCGCGTAACTACTTCGCCGCCACTCTCACTTACTCTGCGCGGGCTCTTGAGTAAGTGCCCAATAAGTCTCCGTATCGTGAAAGTCCTGAAAGGAGGACTTCCCCATGGCGTTCAAGTTCAAAGATCTCATGGTCAACGTTGCCCCGGCTGCCG
>DAIDHC010000237.1 GCA_027452065.1 Bryobacterales bacterium | reverse complement strand
GTGGCGCAAGGCGAGGCCAACGCCGGTGACGCGGGGCGAGGGCAGGAGGGAGACCTGGAGGGAGGCGAGTTGGACGTCGGCGTCGAAGCGGGCGGCGAGGAGTTGGATGAGGCGGGCGCGGGCGGCGGGGGCGAGGTGGAGATCGAGGTAGAGGAGGGCGAGGGAGAGAGCGGCGAGGACGAGGGCGGCGGCGAGGAGGATGCGGGAGCGGCGGCCCATGGCTCATTGTGGCAGGGAGCGGGGCGGGGCGTGGGTGCGCGAGGCGATGGGCGCAGGGACTTCACCTCCGGCGGCGATTCCGATGGCTATCGGGAGGAAGATCGAGTCGCTGTTTGCGGTGGTGGACGTGTTCTCGGTGGGGCAGGCCGGGGCGGACGCGGCGACGACGGCGATGGAGGTGGGGGGGTGGTGGCGATGGCGGCGAGGCACGGGCCGGGGGTGCGGCGTGTGCCGCGGTACGATGAGTTCACCGCGCATTGCTTCCCCGGCGAGACGGGACGGCGCCTGCCGCGGGATGGGAATGAGATGCGCGGTGCTCTATGGGGTGTTTCTTCCGAGGATGCCGGGGGAAGCGGAGTTCGAAGCGAAGCCGCGGGGCTGACGGCGCGGAGCGCGCCGGTCTGAAATCGGGAGGGCAATTATGAAACGGCTTGCCTGGATAGGATGGTTGCTTTGCGGAGCGATGGCGATTGCGGCCTGCCTGCCGGCGGGCGCGGCTTCGCCTCGCGGCCGGAGCCGTTACCTGGTCGTATGGGCGATGGAAGCCCGACACCCCAACGCCCCCATGATGGGGCTTTTTTCGGGCGAATGGAGCGAATATCGCAGCAGCCTGGGGCTGGGCAAGGACTTCATCAGCGTATTCGACGTCGGAGCGGACGCAACGCCGTACGGCAAACTGGTCGCGATGCTCCCTGTTGGAGATGCCCTGATGGCGCATCACACCAACTACGCGATGCCTCCGAACGGCATCCTGTACGCGAACGACTGGCTCGGGAATCGGACCTACGTCTTTGACCTGCGCGATCCGTTGCGGCCGCAGCTTTTGCGGCAGTTCGCCGGCGCCGGGGCTTTCGGATGGCCGCACTCGTTCGTCTCCCTGTCGAACGGCGATACGCTGGCGACGTTTCAGTATTCCGGCGGCTTCAATCACGCTCCGGGCGGTCTGGTGAAGTTCGATCATGAGGGGCGCGTGGTGGGGACCAGCCCGGCGGCGAACGACGAGGTGGACCGGAATATCCGCCCGTACAGCTTAGCGGTTGTCGAGAACCTGAATCGCGTCGTCAGCGGCAGCGCCGACATGCTGGGAGCGCAGGTCAGCCACGTGGTGCAGGTTTGGCGGCTTTCCGATCTGAAGCCGATGAAGACGATCCCGATGCCGAAAGGGCCCGACGCGGCCGATTCATCGGAGCCGCGAGTGCTCGCCGACGGAGAGACGGTGGTGGTGTCCACGTTCACGTGCGGGCTCTTTCTGGTGAGAAATCTTGGGGGAGACGACCCGGCTCTCGAACCGATCTACGACTTCGGCTATCGGAAGTGCTCGGTGCCGGTGGTGGTTGGCGATTATCTCGTGGAGACGATGCAAAGCGGCCACGCGATCGTGAGCCTGGACATGCACGATCCCGAGCATCCGCACGAGGCCGGCCGCATTCTTCTCGGGCCGCACGATCTCCCGCACTGGCTGGCGGCCGAGCCCGGCGGGGACCGGCTGGTAATCACCGGCTACGGCGCGCTGATGACGCGCGCCCTGTTCGCTACGATCGACCGGCAAACCGGAAGACTGACGCTCGATCCGCAATCGATCGATTTCACTCGCGATTGGCCGGACGGCTGGAAAGGGAGCGCCATTCCGCACGGAGCCGTGTTCAGCAGTCTCCCCTGAAGAAGGCGCGCAACGGAGCCGCGCGTCGTGCGCCCCTCGCGCTCCTGAGAGCCCGGCTGACGGTGTTGCGTCCCCGGCGCGGCCCGGGTGGTTTCCGCGGGCATGTCACCATGGAGGAACTGCGTATGAGGGAGGGGATCGAAGAAAACTACGGTTTGTGGCGGTCTGTCGCCGACGCTTTGCGCGGCGATGTGCATCGCGATTTCACAGTTGTGAGCATCGGGCGGGCGATCACGCTGTTGGCGATTCCGATGGTGCTCGAGATGATGATGGAGTCGCTGTTCGCGGTGGTGGACATGTTCTGGGTGGCGCACCTGGGGGCGGACGCGATGGCGACGGTGGGGCTGACCGAGGCGGTGGAGACGCTGCTGTATGGCGTGGCGATGGGGCTGAGCGTGGCGACGACGGCGATGGTGTCGCGGCGGACGGGGGAGCATGACGGGGAGGGAGCGGCGGAGGCGGCGGGGCAGTCGATGGTGCTGGGGCTTCTGGTGGCGCTGGCGGCGACGGCGGCGGGAGTCTGGTTTGCGCCGGAGGTGCTGCGGCTGATGGGGGCGACGGGGTCGATCGTACACACCGGGGCGGGATACACGCGGGCGATTTACGGGGCGAGCGTTTCGGTGATGCTGCTGTTTTTGATCAACGCGGCGTTCCGCGGGGCGGGGGATGCGGCGCTGGCGATGCGGGTGCTGTGGATCGGGAACCTGGTGAACCTGGTGCTGAATCCGCTGCTGATCTTTGGCGTCGGGCCGTTTCCGAGGCTGGGCGTTGTGGGATCCGGCGTGGGGACGGGGATCGGGAGGACGACGGCCGTCGCGGTGCAGGTGTGGTTTCTGGCGCGGGGGAGCAGCCGGCTGCGAGTTGCGTGGCGGCATTTGCGCGTGCGGGCGGCCGACATGGTGAAGCTGGCGCGGATGTCGATGGGAGGGATGTTTCAATACCTGGTGGGGATGGCGGCCTGGATGGTGCTGGTGCGGATGGTGGCGGCGTTCGGCAGCGAGGCGGTGGCGGGGTACACGGTGGCGATGCGGATTTTCATTTTCGCGATTCTGCCGAGCTGGGGGCTGGCGAACGCGGCGGCGACGCTGGTGGGGCAGAACCTGGGGGCGGGCAAGCCGGAGCGGGCCGAGCAGTCGGCGTGGCGGGCGGGTTGGTACAACATGATTTTTCTGGGACTGGTGGCGGTGCTGTTTGTGACGCTGGCGCGGCCGCTGGTGTCGGTGTTCACGGCGGACGCGGGGGTTGTGGCGGTGGCGGCGCGGGCGCTGCGGGTGATCAGCTACGGATACATTTTTTATGCCTGGGGGATGGTGACGATGCAGGCGTTCAATGGGGCGGGGGACACCTGGACGCCGACGGCGATCAGCTTGGGAACGAACTGGGCGCTGCAGATGCCGCTGGCCTGGGTGCTGGCGTTTCCGTTGGCACTGGGGCCGGGCGGGGTGTTTTGGGCGATCGCGATTACGGCGTCGGTGTATGCGGGGGTTGCGGTGTATGTGTTCCGGCGGGGGAAGTGGAAGGGGGTGGTGGTGTGAGGGGGCGGTGTTGTGTTGATCGTCTTGCCGCGGTGGGGGGGCCGGACGTTATGAGCGGGGGGATTGGCGGTGTTGGAGCCAGCGGCGAAGGGACTCTTGTGTCTCGGCGGACCGGCGGCCCGCGAGCAGGCTTTCGACGCTGATGTCTTCGTCCAGGCCGGGCCAGTGGATGCCTTCGCCGTCCGCGATCAGGCGCCAGTTGGCGCGCTCCTGGGCGGTGCCTGCCAGCAGGCGCGGGAACCAGGCGATGGGCACGGTGATGGTCCTGCCATCGGCAAGATCCGCGATCAGAGCGTCGCTGGTTACGCTCACTCGTTTGGCAAGCGCTTCCCGGAGTTCAGTCTCCGAAGTACTCATTCCATGACTTCACAAATCGGCATGGACATGTGGAGGCTGGTTGCGGTCCGCCGAGTAAACGAAAAAGCGGTGCGGACCGGCACGAAGAACTGTTGGCAATCGATTCCAGTGTACACGGCCTGGGGTGTCGCCAACGCATGCGGTTGTGCGGGGTTCGGCGGGGCGGGGAAACGGTTGACATTTTCGGGGCGGGGACGCACAATTAACTAGGCGAACAAAGGGCGAATACGCATGAACCCGAATGCTGTCAGCGCCGCTGTGCTGGAGGTGTGCCGGAGGGAAGCTTATCTGGGCGGAGTTGGGCCGCTCGATGAGCTGACCGGGGGTGTACCGCGCGGGGGAATTGTGGAGATACGGGGGCCGGAGTCGTCGGGGAGGGCGGCGTTGGGGAATGCGCTGCTGGCGGCGGGGACGGGGCGGGGGGAGATCTGCGCGGTTGTGGACTGCCATGGGGAGTTCGATCCGGCGTCGGCGGCGGGGGCTGGGGTTGAGCTGCGGCAGGTGGTTTGGGTGCGGTGCGGGGGCGAGGCGCGGCATGCGTTTCAGGCGGCCGATGCGCTGGCGCATGCGGGAGGGTTCGGGGTGATTGTGCTGGATCTGTGCCGGATGGGGGCGCGGGAGGTGAACCGGGTGCCGTTGTCGTACTGGCACCGGTTCCGGAGGGCGGTTGAGGGGACGGAGACGGTGCTGGCGGTGTTGACGGGGGAGGCGCAGGTGAAGTCGTGCGCGGCGATGCAGATTGAGCTGGAAAGAGTGGAGGAGAAGTGGGCGGGGGCGGAGGGTTTCCGGCTGCTCCGGGGGATGGAGGTAGGGATGGCGGCGCGGAAGGCGGGGCGGCGGGGAGTTGGGAAGCTGCGGCTGAAGGTGGAGGAGTGAGTGATGTATTTGTGCGTGCATGGGGGGAAGGCGTGGGAGGCGGCGGAGGGGTTTGCGCCGGAGTGGGAAGCGGCGGGGGAGCGGACGGCGGTGTTCGACATTGGGCCGCTGGGGCGGCTTTACAGGAAGCCGGAGGGGTTGGCGGAGGCGGTGAGGGAAGCGGCGGGGGAGGAGGCGGCGGTTGCGGTGGCGCCGGATGTGGACACGGCGGTGATTCTGGCGCGGAACCGGCGCGGGGTGACAGTGGCGCGGCGGGGGGCGGAGGCGCTGGCGGAGTTGCCGGTGGAGGCGCTGGCGGAGTATGGAGGCGAGGGGTGGGAGGAGTATTACGAAGTTCTGGAGATGTGGGGGATCCGGACGCTGGGGGAGTTGGCGCGGCTGCCGGAGGCGGGGATTGCGGCGCGGTTTGGAGAAACCGGGGCGCGGCTGCAGAGGCTGGCGGGAGGGCGGGAGCGGCGGCCGGTGCGGGTGGAGCGGGCCGAGGGGGCGTATGAGGGGAGGGTGGAGCTGGATGAGGGGGTGAGCGAGAGGGAGCCGCTGCTGTTTGCCGTGGGGAGGATTTTGAGCGAGCAGTGCGGGCGGCTGGCGGCGGAGGGGCGGGCGGCGCACGCGGTGAGGCTGCGGCTGGAGATGGAAAGCGGGGGAGTGTATGAGAAAGAGCTGAAGCTGCCGGCGCCGGTGGGGGAGAGCCTGCCGCTGTTGAAGCTGCTGCGGCTGGAGTTGGAGGCGCGGGGGCCGGAGGGGGCGGTGGTGGCGGTGGGCGTGGGGCTGGAGGCGGCGGGGCCGCGGAGGGTGCAGGAGGGGTTGTTTGCGCCGCCCGTGCCGGAGCCGATGAAGATGGAGCTGACGCTCGAACGGATTCGGGGATGGGTGGGGGAGGAGAACGTGGGCGTGCCGGAGCTGAAGGACACGCACGGGCCGGAGCCGTTTGCGCTGCGGAGCGGGAAGAGGCCGGAGGCGGGGAAGGGGGATGGGAAGGGATGGCGGGCGAAGCCGGCGTTCCGGTATTTCCGGCCGCCGTTGAAGGCGCGGGTGGCGAGGCGGGGGCGGGCGATTGCGAGGGTCGAGGCGGGGAGGGTTGCGGGGGCGGTGGTGAAGTCGGCGGGGCCGTGGAGGAGCTCGGGAGGGTGGTGGACGGAAGGGGAATGGGACAGGCAGGAGTGGGACGTGAAGCTGGAGGGCGGGGTGTTGTGCCGGGTGTATCAGGAGCGGGGCGGGGAGTGGTTTGTGGAGGGAGTGTATGACTGAGTTTGTGGAGCTGCACGCGCGGTCGGCGTTCAGTTTTCTGGAAGGGGCGTCGACGCCGGAGGAGATGGTGGAGCGGTGCGCGGAGCTGGAGCAGCCGGCGATGGCGATACTGGACCGGAACAGTTTATCGGGGGCGGTGCGGTTTCACATGGCGGCGAAGAAGAAGGGGATCAAGGCGCACATCGGGGCGGAGGTGAGCTGCGAGGACGGGCGGCGGTATCCGCTGCTGGCGGAGAACCGGGCGGGATACCGGAACCTGTGCCGGCTGCTGACGAGGATGCATTTGAGCGGAGCCAAGGGCGAGGGGGTGTGCACGCACGGGGACCTGGAGGAGTTTGCCGGAGGGTTGATTTGCCTGGCGGGGGCTGAGGGAGGGCCGCTGGATTTCAAGCCCGGGAGCCTGGAGCGGCTGATTGGGATCTACGGGAAGGGGAACGTGTATGTGGAGCTGCAGAGGCATTACGAGAGATGGGAGGAGGACAGGAACCAGGCGGCGATGGAAGCGGCCCGGGGCGCGGGGCTGAAGCTGGTGGCGTCGAACGGGGCGGCGTATGCGCGGGCCGAGGCGCGGGAGGCGCAGGATGTGCTGACCTCGATTCGGAACCATGTGCGGATCGAGGAAGCCGGGCGGCTGCTGGCGCGGAACGGGGAGAGGCAGATGAAGAGCGGGCGGGAGATGGGGGCGCTGTTTGCCGATTGCGCGGAGGCGGTGGCGAACACGAGGGAGCTGTCGGAGCGGCTGGGGTTCACGCTGGCGGATCTGGGGTATGAGTTTCCGCGGTATCCGGCGCCGGAGGGGGAGACGATGAATTCGTTTCTGCGGCGGAGGGTGGAGGAGGGATTGTATTGGCGGTACCGGCCGGAGCAGGGGGCGTTGTGGGAGCGGGCGCGGCGGCAGATGGAGCGGGAGCTGAGGCTGATCGAGAAGCTGGCGCTGGCGGGATATTTTCTGATCGTTTGGGACATTGTGCAGTTTTGCCGGAGCCGGGGCATTCTGGCGCAGGGGCGGGGGTCGGCGGCCAACAGCGCGGTGTGTTACGCGCTGGGGATTACGGCGGTGGATCCGGTGGGGATGGAGCTGTTGTTCGAGCGGTTTTTATCGGAGGAAAGAGGGGAGTGGCCGGACATCGACCTGGATTTGCCGAGCGGGGACCAGAGGGAGCGGGTGATTCAGTATGTGTACGAGCGGTATGGGAAGAGGGGGGCGGCGATGACGGCGAACGTGATCACGTACCGGGGGCGGTCGGCGGTGCGGGAGATCGGGAAGGTGCTGGGGTTTGAGGAAGAGACGATTGCGCGGCTGTCGAAGCTGGTGCCGACGTGGGGATTCAAGGACCCGGCGGAGACGGCGCCGAAGCAGTTCGAGCAGGCGGGGTTATCGATGGAAGACCGGAGGGTGAGGAAGTTTCTGGACCTGTATTTGAAGATCCGGGACCTGCCGCGGCACCTGGGGCAGCACTCGGGAGGGATGGTGATCTGCCAGGGGGAGCTGGACGCGGTTGTGCCGCTGGAGCCGGCGGCGATGCCGGGGAGGGTTGTCGTGCAGTGGGACAAGGAAGACTGCGCGGACATGGGGATCATCAAGGTGGATCTGCTGGGGCTGGGGATGATGGCGGTGCTGGAGGAGACGATCGGGACGATTCGGGATGCCTATGGGGAGGAGGTGGACCTGGCGCATCTGCCGGCCGACGATCCGCTGGTGTACGCGGCGCTGGAGAAGGCGGACACGGTGGGGATGTTTCAGGTGGAGAGCCGGGCGCAGATGTCGTGTCTGCCGCGGATGAGGCCGCGGAAGTTTTACGACATTGTGGTGCAGGTGGCGATAATCCGGCCCGGGCCGATTGTGGGCAAGATGCTGCATCCGTATTTGCGGCGGCGGCAGGGGAGGGAGAAGGCGGAGTGTCTGCATCCGTCGCTCGAGCCGGTGCTGCGGAGGACGCTGGGGGTTCCGTTGTTTCAGGAGCAGTTGCTGAGGATGGCGATGATCGCGGCGCGGTTCACGGGCGGGGAGGCGGAGGAGCTGAGGCGGGCGATGGGGTTCAAGAGGTCTGAGGAGCGGATGAGGGAGATCGAGAAGCGGCTGCGGGCGGGGATGGAGAGCAACGGGATTGAGGGGAAGACGCAGGATGCGATTGTGCAGTCGATCACGGCGTTCGCGCTGTATGGATTTCCGGAGTCGCACGCGGCCAGTTTCGCGCTGATCGCGTATGCGAGCGCGTATTTGAAGTGCCATTACCTGGCGGCGTTCACGGCGGCGATGCTGAACCAGCAGCCGATGGGGTTTTATTCGGCGGCGACGCTGGTGAAGGACGCGCAGAGGCACGGGCAGAGGTTCCGGCCGGTGGAGGTGAACGAATCGGGATGGACGTGCGCGGTGGTGGAGGAGAACGGGGAGAAGAAAGTGCGGCTGGGGTTGAATTATGTGCGGGGGTTGAGCAAGAGCGTGGCGGAGGCGATTGTGCGGGCGCGGGAGGAGGGCGGGCGGTTTGCGAGCATCGGGGAGCTGATCGGGAGGGTGCCACAGATGAGGAAGGACGAGCTGCGGCTGCTGGCCGGGATTGGGGCGTTGAACGGGCTGAAGGCGGGGCACAGGAGGGAGGCGCTGTGGCGGGCGGAGGCGGCGCGGCGGGGGGCGGGGCCGTTGTTTGCGGAGGAGGAAGAGGCGGGGGAGACGCCGCTCGAGCCGATGACGGCGATGGAGCGCGTGGGGGCGGATTTCCGGGGGACGGCGCTGACGATCGGCAAGCATCCGATGGCGTATCACCGGGAGCGGCTGGAGGCGCTGGGAGTGACGACGGCGGGCGGGCTGAAGAGGATGAGGAACGGGGCGCGGGCGCGGGTGGCGGGGTGCGTGATCTGCCGGCAGAGGCCGGGGACGGCGAAGGGGTTGTGTTTTTTGAGCCTGGAGGACGAGACGGGGATTGCGAACGCGGTGCTGATGCCGGACAAGTTCGACGAGTTCCGGCTGACGCTGATCGAGAATTCGTATTTGTTTCTGGAGGGGGAGCTGCAGAATGTGGACGGCGTTGTGTCGGTGAAGGTGGAGAGGCTGGAGCCGCTGGGAGTGGCGGAGGCGGCGCCGGCGTCGCATGATTTCCGGTGAGGGGGGGAGTGAAGGCAGGAGGAAGCGCGGCGCGCGCTCGGCCCTCTTGCATATTGCCCATCCGTAGTATATAGTGAACCATATGGTTCAGTATCAAGGAGCCGTCCTCGATGCTTCGTTCGCCGCGCTCTCCGATGCCACCCGGCGCGGCGTTCTGGAACAACTCGGACGCGCGGACGCTTCGATCACGGAGCTTGCCGGGAAGTTTCACATGACGCTGACGGGCATGAAGAAGCACGTCGGCGTCCTGGAACAGGCGGGGCTGGTGACCACAGAGAAGGTCGGGCGGGTGAGGACCTGCAAGCTCGGTGAACGCGGACTGGGGGAAGAGGCGGCATGGATCGAGAGGTATCGCCGGCATTGGGCCGCGCGCTTTGACGAGTTGGACAAGATTGTCGAGGAATTGAAACACAAGGAGAAAACCGATGGACGGAAGAAAAGATAGTGAGATCAACGCCACAAAATACGGCACGACAGTGGAACGGAAGTCCGAGCGAGAGCTCGTCGTGACGCGAACCTTCAACGGTCCGGCGCATATCGTCTTCGATGCGTGGACCAAACCGGAACTGATCAAGCGGTGGTGGGTACCGAAATCGTTTGGAGCGTCCTTCCTTTCCTGCGAGGCCGATGTTCGCACGGAGGGCACGTACCGTTTCGTGTTCAGTCACCCTTCCTCGGAGCAGCCGATGGCATTCTTTGGCAGGTACGTCGAAGTGATTCCGGGCTCCCGCCTGGTCTGGACGAATGAGGAAGGCGATGAGGATGGGTCCGTCACCACGGTGACTTTCGAAGAAACAGGCGGCGAGACGCACGTCGTGATCCTCGAACTCTATCCCTCAAAAAAAGCGCTCGACGATGTAATGGCCACGGGGAGTATCAGTTGGTCTGGCGAGCAGTTCGAGCAGTTGGACCAGCTTCTCGACTCGCCGGGAGCGAGTGTGGGACGGCCTTAAGGGCATCGATCCTGGCGCCGGCTGCCCGGCTATGAACGGGGGTCCAAGTTCGTTTGGGCCGGGCAGGACCGATTTCCGGAATTGAGGCTGGAGCCAAAAGGGAGCCAAAAGGGAGTTGCGGAGCCGGCGCCGGTGGGGCATGATTTCCGGTGAGGGAGGGCGGGCGAAGATGCCGGCCGGGTTTGGGAAGAGCGCGCGGGTTCACTGGAGGCGGATGCCCGGCCGGGCATGGGAGGTGCTGCGCCGGGAAGGCTGGAGCAGCTTGTGGTTCCATGTGCTCGGTGAGACCATTTACCGGCGGATGGTGTTGCTCGAGCGGCCGCTCAACGAACCGATTCCCGAGGCGCGGGCCGATATCGCGGTCGAGGTCTCACTTCTGAGGCACGGCGAGATTGACGAGTATGCCGCGTTTCACCCGGGCCTGGATGAGGCGGAGATTCGGGGCCGGATCGAGCGCGGCGGAAAATGCTTCGTCTCGCGGCACGAAGGATCGATCGTCAATGCCTGCTGGACGGCGGAGGGCTCGGTGTGGATCGAATACCTGGGACGGAGCGTGCAGTTTGCGGCGGACGAAGTTTATGTTTACAACAATTACACCGATCCGCGTTTTCGAGGCCGCAATGTGTCGATGGTTCGGGCCGAGGCGATGCTGCGACACTTCCGCGAACTGGGTTATCGAAGGATGATGGCGGTTGTGGTTCCGGAGAACAAGGCCGCATTCCGGTCGCCGGATAAGGCGGGGTACCGGCCGATTGGAGTCATCGGGTGCATCAGGATCGGGCCGTGGCGGTGGGAACTGATGGGGGGCCGGCGGGCCGGGCGGAGATGGCGGGACGGGATGGGAAGCGGCTTGCGGCACCGATAGCGGGCGGGGGCCGGGCAAGCGGGTGTGGTAGGGCGAGGCGGCATCGGCGCCCGGCGTTATTGGGCGGCCGTCAGGGCTTCCAGTCGAGGGCGAGGGTGGCCAGGGATCGGACGAAGACGCCGGTTGGGCCTTTGGCCATTTCGGGTTTGGCGTCGTCGAGCCAGGCGGTGCCGGCGATGTCGAGGTGGATCCAGGCGGCGGAGGTGACGAATTTGCGGATGAACATGGCGGCGGTGATGGAGCCGCCGGCGCGGCCGCCGATGTTCTGGATGTCGGCGAAGGGAGTTTTGAGGGCTTCGAAGTATTCCTCGTCGAGGGGCATCTGCCAGAGACGCTCGCCTTGCGCGGCGGCGGAGGTTTTCAGGCGGGCGAGGAAGTCTTCGTTATTGGTGAAGGCTCCGGTGTGGAGATGGCCGAGGGCGACGACGATGGCGCCGGTGAGGGTTGCGGCGTCGACCAGGTGGGTGCAGCCGAGGCGCTCGGCGTAGGTGATGGCGTCGATCAGGATGAGGCGGCCTTCGGCGTCGGTGTTGAGGACCTCGACGGTTTTGCCGTTCAGGGACTTGACGATGTCGCCGGGGCGCTGGGCGCGGCCGCCGGGCATATTTTCGACCGAGGGGATGAGGGCGGTGACGGGGATGGAGGGCTTCAAAAGGGCGATGGCTCGCATGGCGCCGAGCATGGCGCCGCCGCCGGCCATATCGTATTTCATTTTTTCCATGCCTTCGGAGGGCTTGATGGAGATGCCGCCGGTGTCGAAGGTGACGGCTTTGCCGACCAGGCCGAGGTGAGGGGAGGCGGGCGCGGGTGAGGCGGGGGTGTAGCGGAGGATGATGAAGGCCGGAGGCTCGGCGCTGCCCTGGGCGACGCCGAGGAGGGCGCCCATGCCGAGCTGGGCCATGCGGTCCCGGTCGAGGATTTCGCAGTCGAGGCCGGTTTCGGCGGCCAGGGCGCGGGCATGGGCGGCGAGGGCGGTGGGGGTGAGGATGTTGGGGGGCTCGTTGATGATGGCGCGGGCGAAGTTCTGGCTTTCGCCGAGGATGCGGCCGCGCTCGACGGCTTCGGGGGAGGCGCCGGAGACGGTGAAGGAGGCGATGACTTTGGAGGCTTTCTCGGGGTCGGTCTGGTGGTGGTCGGGTTCGAATTCGCCCAGCAGGGCGCCTTCGACGGCGGCAGAGGCGAAGGGGTCGGCGGCTGTAGGGCCGGAGAGGAGGATGGCGGCGTGGCGGACGCCTTTGCCTTTGAACTTGCGGAGGGCGGCGGCGACGGCGCGGAGGAGGGCGGCGGGCTGAAGGTCGGCGGGTTTGCCGAGGCCGAGGGCGACGAGGCGGCGAGCCTTCAGGCCTTCGGGGCGATGGCGGAGGGCGAAATCGAAGAGCTTGCCCTTGAACTCGCCGGATTCATAGAGGTCGGCGAGCCAGGCGGCGCCGGGGCCGGTGGGGGGTTGGTCCTCGAAAGCGGGGACCAGGAGGGCGTCGGAATCGAGAGCTTCGGCCGCGGCGGCGGCGGTGAGGATATCCATGTCTATATTTTTCCTTTTCGAACACGGCCGATGGCGGCGCGGGCTTCGGCCTGCATTTCGCGGGTGCGTTCGGATTCGCGCTTGTCGTGGAGCTTTTTCCCGCGAGCGACGGCGAGCTCGCACTTGATGCGGCCATTTTTCAAATAGATCTTCGTGGGGACGAGGGAGAGGCCTTTTTCGCGGGTTTTCCCGAGGAGTTTGTCGATTTCGGCGCGGTGGAGGAGGAGTTTGCGGCGGCGGACGGGCTCGTGGTTCTCGCGATTGCCGTGGGAGTAAGGGCTGATGTGGACGTTGAGGAGCCAGGCTTCGTTGCCGGTGACTTCGGCGAAGGCGTCTTTGAGCTGGATTTTGCCGCTTTTTGCGGCTTTGACCTCGGTTCCGGTGAGGGCGATGCCGGCTTCGTAGCGCTCGAGGAGGAAATAGTTGTGGCCGGCCTGGCGGTTGTCGCTGAGGATTTTGATGGGCGAGTCCACGATGCTGTTTCCTTTCGATGGCCGCGAGCCGGAGCGCGCGGGCGCCGGGTGCGGGAGGGCGGCCTGGCCGGCGGCGGAGGGTGGGCGTCAACGCGCCTGACGAAAGGCCTCCACGCGGCAAAGCCGTGCTGCGTCACATTCTAATGTGGTGTATCTTTTTCCGCAGCGACCTCATTGTAGCACGGTGGCCCGAGTGACGATAAGATGATTTTTCCCAATCAGTTACGAGGTTTGACGGCAGTGGGGTCAGCGGTGCTGACGCTGCTGCTGATGGCGCCGTCGGGGCTGGAGGCCAGCACGCGGAAGGGCGATAAATTTTTCAAGCTGGGGCAAAAGGCGGAGTCGAAGAAGGATTGGGACGGGGCGCTGGGGAATTATGAACGGGCGCTGAGTCAGGATCCGAACGACATCGGCTACATGGCGGCGGTGCGGAGGATCCGGTTCCAGGCGGGGCAGGGGCACGTGGACAAGGGGCGGAGGCTGAGGGAGCAGGGGCAGTTGCCGGAGGCGTTGACGGAATTCCAGCGGGCCTTCAGCGTGGATCCGTCGTCGACGATCGCGCTCGAAGAGATCAAGACAACGCAGGAGATGATCGAGCAGGGCAAGAAGCCGGGCGGGAGCGGCGAGGTGCTGACGCCGATGCAGGAACTGAACCAGAAGACGATGGCGCGGATCGAGTCGCTGCAGCCGGTGCCGGAGTTGAAGCCGATTAACCGGCGGATCACGAATCTGAAGATGAACGCGCAGCCGGCGCGGGTGTTGTATGAGACGGTGGGGAAGCTGGCGGGGGTGAACGTGATCATCGACCCGGCGTACACGGCGAACGCGAAGGGCGCCAACGTGGACTTGAGCAACGCCACGCTCGAGGAAGCGCTGGATTACGTGGCGATGGTGACGCACACGTTCTGGAAGCCGATCACGTCGAACACGATATTTGTGGCCGAGGAAAATCCGACCAAGCGGAGGGACTACGAGGACCAGGTGGTGAAGGTGTTCTACCTGAAAAACGTGACGACGCCGCAGGAGTTTCAGGAGATTGTGACGGCGGTGAGGAGCGTGACCGACATCCGGAGGATATTCACGTATAACGAGCAGAACGCGGCGGTGGTGCGGGGGAGCACGGACCAGGTGGCGCTGGCGGAGAAGCTGTTCCACGATCTGGACAAGCCGAAGGCGGAAGTTGTGGTGGACATCATGGTGATGAGCACCAACACGTCGCGGATCCGGGACCTGGCGTCGACGATCGTGTCGTCGGCCGGGAACGGGATCTCGGTGCCGATCGCGTTCACGCCGCGGGCGTCGATCTCGGTGCCGAACAGCGCGGCGTCGGGATTGTCGGGATTGGTGAACAACGGGACGACGGGAGGGACGGGGACCACGGGGCTGACGGGAGGGACGGGGCTGACGGGGACCGGGGTGGCGGGTGCGGGGCTGACGGGATTGACGGGGACGACGGGGTCGATTCCGGTGTCGAACATCCAGCATGTGAGCACGTCGGATTTTTCGGCGATCCTGCCGGGGGCGCTGCTGGAGGCAATGCTGCAGGACAACAGTACGAAGGTGCTGCAGTCGCCGGAGGTGAGGGCATCGGACGGGATGAAGGTGACGCTGAAGATCGGGCAGAAGTATCCGTATGCGACGGGGAGTTTTCAGCCGGGAGTTGGGACGGTGGGGGTGAGTCCGCTGGTGAGCACGCAGTTTCAGTTTCTGGACACGGGCATCGACCTGGAGTTGCAGCCGCACGTGCACGGGAGCGATGAAGTGTCGATGCATATCGACTTCAAGCTGTCCAACGTGGCGCAGACGCTGAACCTGGGCGGGCTGCAGCAGCCGGTGGTGGCGCAGGAGACCAACGCGACCGACGTGCGGGTGCGCGACGGGCAGGTGACGCTGTTGGGAGGGCTGATGGGGACGACCGACACGTTGAATGTGAGCGGGATTCCGGGGTTGATGAACATTCCGGTGCTGGGGCAGTTTTTCGGGTCGCAGAACCACAAAGAAGTGGATCATCAGGACCTGGTGATCGCGGTGATTCCGCACATTGTGCGGACGACCGACCTGACGGCGCTGGACTTGCGGGGGGTGTACGCGGGGACGGACCAGACGATTCGGGTGATCCGGATGGACGCGGGGGAGGTTGCGGGGCAGGCAGCGGCGCAGGCGGTTCCGGCTGCTCTGGTTGCGCCGGCGGCGGGGGTTCCGGCGGTGGTTGCACCGGCGCTGCCCGGTCCGGTTTCGACGGCTCCGGGCGCGGCTGCTCCCGTGCCGGCTGGTCCCGTGCCGGCTGGTCCGGGTGCGGCGCATCCGGCGGCTGTTCCGGGAGCGGCGGGGCCGGCAGGAGGGGCGGGGCCGGCGGCGGGGCCGATGAAATTGAGTTTCGCGCCGGCAGCGGTGACGGTGAAAGCGGGCGCGGCGGTGGCGGTGACGCTGCAGGTGGAGGGCGCCAAGGACCTGTTCACGTCGCCGGTGCACTTGCGATGGGATCCGAAGTTGCTGGCGATGATGACGGCGACACCGGGAACGATGCTGACGCTGGGCGGGCAGGCGGTGAACGCGCCGGCGGAGATTCACAATGACAAAGGCGAGGCGGTGGTGACACTGGCGCGGCTGCCGGGGGCGGGCGGAGTGAACGGGAGCGGCGCGGCGGCGATTCTGAACTTTGTCGCGATCGGCAAGGGGACTGCGACGGTGTCGATCATCGAGGTGAATGCGAAGAATTCGAAGATGGAGCACCTGGACGCGAGCACGACGGAGCTGAAGGTGACGGTGCAATAAGGGAATGGGAGCGGAGCGGCGAAGGGCGCGGCAGAGCGGGCTGACGCTGATTGAGTTGATCGTGGCGTTCACGATCCTGACGGTGTTGACGGCGATGGCGGTGCCGCTGGCGCGCTACAAGGTGAGGCGGGATAAGGAGATTGCGCTGGACCGGGCGCTGCGGGAGATCCGGACGGCGATCGATAAGTACAAGGACGCCTCCGACGCCGGGCAGTTGCCGCCGCCGGAAATGGACACATTCGGCTACCCCAAGACGCTGAAGGTGATGGTGGAAGGGGTGAAGATGGCCGGCTCGGTGGACAAGAAGATCAAGTTCCTGAGGCGGATTCCGAAGGATCCGTTCACCAACTCGACCGAGTGGGGGATGCGGAGCATGCAGGACGATCCGACAGCGACGGCGTGGGGCGGGCAGAACGTATTTGATGTTTACAGCAAGACGACGGAGAAGGCTCGGGATGGAACGCCATATTCAGAGTGGTAAGCAGAGACAGGGCCGGGCCGGCTTCACGCTGATCGAGCTCATGATCGTGATGGCGATCATCGCGGTGCTGGTGTCGATGGCGGTGCCGATTTACCAGAAATCGATCATCCGGTCCAAGGAGAGCGTGCTGCGGAATAACCTGTTCACGATGCGGACGGTGATCGACGAGTACACCTACGACAAGCAGAAGGCGCCGCAGAACCTGGACGATCTGGTGAACGAGGGGTACCTGCGGGAGGTGCCGGTGGACCCGATGACGGGCTCGAACCAGACGTGGAAGATCATCATGGAAGACGCGCTGACGAGTGTGAACCAGACCGAGCCGGGGATTTACGACGTTCGGAGTGGATCAGACAAAAACAGCCTGGAAGGGACGCCGTATTCGGAGTGGTGAAGGGGCAGGGCGCGTTTGCTAGACTGAGAACGGCAGCGCCTTCCGAGCGAAATTCCCCGGTCGTCTAATGGTAGGACAGCGGCCTTTGGAGCCGTGAATCGTGGTTCGAATCCATGCCGGGGAGCCACCGTCCAGCCTGGGCACCGAGGAATGCACTCCTCCAACTCCAAGGTTTACTGTTGACATCCGGGTTCTTCGCAGAGAGCGCAGACGCCGACTTACGCGGCCGGGCGAGTTCGAACCCTCTTGAGGATCTGATCCCCATCGCGCTGACGTGTCAGACGAAGATCGTAATCGGTTTGCAGCCCAAGCCAGGTTTCTGGTGAAACACGGAAATAGGTTCCCAGCCTCAAAGCTGTATCCGCGGTGATGGAGCG
>DAIDHC010000236.1 GCA_027452065.1 Bryobacterales bacterium | reverse complement strand
GGAGATCTCGTCGTGCTCGAATTTCGAGGCGTTTCAGGCGCGGCGGGCATCCATCCGGGCGCGTTCGGGGAAGGGAAAAGCGGAGCCGGTGCACACGCTGAACGGGAGCGGGCTGGCAATTGGGCGGACGTGGGTGGCGATTGTGGAGAACTATCAACAGGCCGACGGGAGTGTGATTGTGCCGGAGGCGCTGCGTCCGTATATGAACGCGGAGCGGATCGAGCCGCGCCAGCAGGAGTGGAGATAATCGCGCGTCAGCGGCCGGCGTGGCCGAGATCGCGCCCCGGAGCGATAGCGTCGCGGACGGCCTGTTTGAGCTCCTTGACGTCGGGGAAGCGGCCGGCGGCGGCGCGGGACCAGAGGACGGCGTCACCGGCGCGGACTTCGAAGACGCCGCCGGTGCCGGGGATGAGCGCAAGCTCGCCGATGACGTCGGGAAACGTGGTGAGGAGTTCCTGGGCCATCCAGGCGGCGCGGAGGAGCCAGCGGCACTGGGTGCAGTATTCGATTTCAATGCGTGGGGCGCGGGGCACGACGGGACCTCAAGAGGGATTGTAGCGGAGGACGGTGGCGGCGAGCTTGAAGAAAATCGACTTCATCTTTTTCGACGCCGGCGGCGGCCACCGGAGCGCGGCCAACGCGCTGAAGGCCGTAGTGGAGCAGCAGGGGCGGCCCTGGCAGGTGCGGCTGGTAAACCTGCAGGAACTGCTGGACCCGCTGGATATATTTCGCAAGCTGACCGGGCTGCGGCTCCAGGACTTGTATAACCAGATGCTGAAGCGCGGCTGGACGCTGGGCTCGCCGCTGCTGCTGCCGGCGATGCACGGCGTGATCCGGACGTTTCACAAGGGTCAGGTGAAGATGCTGCGGGAATTCTGGGCCAAGGATTCTCCGGATCTGGTTGTATCGCTGGTGCCGAACTTCAACCGGGCGATGTGGGAGGGGTTGAGCGCGGCGAGCCCGGCGACGCCCTACGTGACGATTTTGACGGACCTGGCCGATTATCCGCCGCATTTCTGGATGGAACGGCAGAAGCAGTATCTGATCTGCGGGACCGCGAAGGCCGTGGAGCAGGCGCGGGCCTTGGGGCACGAGGCCGGTCGGGTGATGGCGACTTCGGGGATGATTCTGCGGCCGGCGTTTTATGAGGCGATCGAGATGGACCGGGCCGCGGAACGGAGGAAGCTGGGACTGGAGGCGGAGCGGAAGACGGCGCTGGTGCTGTTTGGCGGGGAAGGATCGAACGCCATGGAAGCGATCGCGCGGCAGGGCGACCGGCTCGGGATGCCGCTGCAGATGATTTTTGTGTGCGGCAGGAACGAGCGCCTGCGCGAGAAGCTGGAGCGGATGCCGTGCGCATTTCCCAAGTATGTCGAGGGCTTCACCCAAAGGATTCCCTACTACATGCGGGTGGCGGATTTCTTCATCGGGAAACCAGGGCCGGGTAGCATCAGTGAAGCGCTGGCGATGAAACTGCCGGTGCTGGTGGAGAAGAACGCCTGGACGCTGGTGCAGGAGCGCTACAACGCGGACTGGATCGAGGAGCAGGGGGTTGGGGTGGTGGTGAAGTCGCTGAGAAATTGCGGGGAGGGATTGAGGGCACTTCTCCAAGAGGGAAGCTTCGAACGTTACCGGGCGAAGGCGGCGGCGATCGAGAACCGGGCGGTGTTTGAGATTCCGGAGATGCTGGAGAAGGTGATGGCGCGCGGGGCGTAGCGGATCAGAAGCCTTCCCAGACGTGGGCGGAGAACGAAGCGCGGCGGAGGAAGCCGGCGCGTTCATAGAGTTGAAGGGCGCTGGCGTTGGCGGCGGTGACGGTGAGGCTGGCGGAGCGGCAGCCGGCGCGGGCCAGGGCTTCGAGGGATCGTCTGAGCAGTTCGTAGCCGAGGCCACGGGCGCGGACGGACGGCGCGACGCAAAGCTGGGTGATGTGGCCGACGTCGGGGGCGATGAGGCTGGAGAGGCTGAGCCCGACGACGGCGCCCGAATGGGTGGACAGCGCGATGAAGGAGCCGGGGCGGAAGAAGCTGCCGCACCCGGGATACTGGATGATGTTGCCGAGGAAGCGCCGCGCGCCGGCGGGGGAACGGTACTGATCGTTGATGTCGCTGTCGATGTGATCGCGGTAAGCGTCGGCGAGCATGGCGGCGGCCTCGTCGTGGCGAGACTCGCTCCAGTTGGAGATGGTGAAGCCGCGGGCGGCGGCCGAAGGCGGGAGGTTGAACGAGCGCAGGTTGAGTTCGAGAAAGAGGCGGGGGAAGACGTGGACGTAGCGCCGCATCGGGAGATCGGCGAGGCGCGGAGCGTCGAGCATCATGAGCTGGCTCTCGATTCGGCTGACGCCGGGGACGGCCACGAGTTGATCGAGGACGGCGCGGAGCAGAAGCATCTGGCGCGCGGGGGAGTTGAAGCGGCGCATCAGGAAGAGGTCGCCGATTAAGCCCTTATGCTCCTCCGAGACGTGATAGGAGTAGCCGGCTGGCGTACCGCCGACCAGCAGTGCGGCGCCGGAAAGAGCGCGGACGTCGTGGAAGTGCCGGACAAGACCGGCCGAGGAGCGGAAGTCCCAGTCGAGGCTCGATCGCCAGACCTCGGTTTCTTCCTCGAGAATCGCGTTGAGCGCGCCGGGGGCGAGATGAAGAAGATCGACGACGCGGACGTCATCGAGATCGTGGGCGATGGCGGAGTCCCGGGCGGCGGCCATTCACCCAAGACTATACCGCAGGGCCGGCGATGGCGACGGGTGCGGTTCGGACGCGCGGCTCAGCTCTGCCGGAGGAACTGCTGGATGTTTTTGGCGGCTTGCCGGATGCGATGGTTGTTTTCGATGAGCGCGAAACGGACGAAGCCTTCGCCCATGGGACCGAAGCCGATGCCGGGCGAGACCGCGACGAGGGCTTTTTCCATGAGAAGCTTGGCGAATTCCAGCGAGCCGGCCTGGCGGTACGGCTCGGGCACCGGGGCCCAAAGGAACATGGAGCCGCGCGGCGGATCGACGTGCCAGCCGGCGCGGCGAAGCCCGTCGACCAGGACGTCGCGGCGGCGCTGGTAAGTGGCGGCGATCTTGCGGGTGTCGTCCTGGCATTCGCGCAAAGCGATGATGGAGGCGATCTGGATGGGTTGGAAAACGCCGTAGTCGAGGTAGCTTTTGATGCGCGCCAGGGCGCCGATCAGCTTGCGGTTGCCCAGGCAGAAGCCGACGCGCCAGCCCGCCATATTGAAACTTTTGGAGAGCGAATAAATCTCGACCGCGACTTCGCTGGCGCCTTCCACCTGGAGAATGCTCGGGGCGCGGTAGCCGTCAAAACAGATGTCGGCATAGGCGAAATCGTGGACGACCATGGTGCCGTGGCGGCTGGCGAGAGCGATGAGGTCTTTGAAGAAATCGAGGTCGACGGTTTGGGTGGTGGGGTTGTGGGGAAACGAGACCAGGATCATGCGCGGGGGGCGGGAAGAGGTGCGGTAGAGCGACTCGAGCTGGTTGAGGAAAGTGGCGGGGTCGGGCATGGGGAGCATGCAGGCGTGGCCTTCGGCCATGATGACGCCGTATTGATGGATGGGGTAGGCCGGATTGGGACTGACGACGGCGTCGCCGGGGCCGACGACGGCGAACAGGAGATGGGCGATGGCGTCTTTGGCGCCGATGGTGACGATGGCCTCGGTGTCGGGATCGAGCGATACGCCGTAGTTGGCCTGGTAGTGTTTGACGATTTCCTGGCGGAGGTGGGGAATGCCTTTGGAGACCGAGTACCGGTGGTTGCGGGGGTTGCGGGCGGCTTCGACGAGCTTGTTGACGACCGGGCGGGGCGTGGCGCCGTCCGGATTGCCCATGCCGAGATCGACGACATCGAGCTGGGCGGCGCGGGCCTTGGCCTTCATTTCGTTGATGACGGCAAAGACATAGGGCGGCAGCTTTTCGATGCGGTAGAACCGGTCGGGAAGAAGAGACATAAGATCCATTCTACGAGGCGGGCGCGGCGGGGCGCATTGCAGGCCCCGTTGTACCCTGAAGGCATGTTGACGGAGTTGGTGCAGATCCGGCGGATGGGCGAGCGAAAGCTCGAAGAGAACCGGAAATTCCGCGCGTATCTGAAGCGGCACAACTTCGTCGAGCGGCGGTTGAAGAAGATCGCCGCGGAGGTGGCCGCGCAGATTGATTGCACGCAATGCGCCAACTGCTGCCGCGTGGCGACGGCGAAAGTTACGGAAAGGGACGTCGAGCGGCTGGCGAAGTTTTTGGGAATGCGGGTGGGGGAACTGCTGCGGGACTGCACGGAGCAAAGCGAGGAAGAGGGGCGGGTGTTGAAGCGGGGCGAAGGCGGGTGCGTGTTTCTCGAAGGGAATTTGTGCACGGTATACGAGGGCCGGCCGGACAGTTGCCGGGACTTTCCTCACCTGGAACACGGGCCGGGATCGTTCCTGAGCCGGATGTGGGCGATGCCGGAGCGGGCCTGTTACTGCCCGATCGTGTACAACGCGCTTGAAGAGTTCAAGCGGGAGACAGGGTTTCGGGCCGGGACATGACGGCGTGGGAGCGGATGGCCAAGCGGGCGCACGCCTGGATGATGGGGCGGGTGTCGGGCCGTTACGAGAAGCTGGTGGCGGAGCGGAAGTGGGCGCTGCTGGCGGAGTTGCGCGGCACGGTGCTGGAGATCGGCGCGGGGACGGGGCCGAACGCGGTGATGTACGGCAGCGGCGTGAAGTGGATCGCCGTGGAGCCGAACCCGTATATGCACGCTCGGCTGGCGGAGGCGGCGAGGGCGGCGGGACGGCAGGTGGAGATGGTGCAGGCGCTGGCCGAGAGTTTGCCCGCGTTGAGCGGAAGTGTGGACGCCGTCGTCGGGACGCTGGTGCTGTGCTCGGTGGAAGACCCGCGCCGAGTGATGGCGGAGGTACTGCGGGTGTTGAAGCCGGGCGGGCGCTATGTGTATCTCGAGCATGTCGCGGCTCCCACGGGGACCGGGCGGCGGAGATGGCAAGGGCTCGTGGAGCCGGCGTGGCGGCGGGTGGCCGACGGTTGCCGGTTGAGCCGGGACACGGAGGCGTTGATTCGCGGGGCCGGGTTCCGGGAGATCCATGGCGAGGCGTTCCGGCTGGGCCTGGGGCTGGTGGGGCCGCACGTGGCCGGCTACGCGGTGAAATGAGTGGGGGCGGGAATGCTGCCGATTGACGAAGCGCTGCCGGCGATTGTGCGCGCGGTGGAGCAGGGGCCGGCGGTGGTTGTGGAAGCCGCGCCCGGGGCGGGGAAGACGACCAGGATTCCGCCGGCGCTTTTGGGCATCGGGGGTGAAGTGCTGGTGCTGGAGCCGCGGCGGATCGCGGCGCGGATGGCGGCGCGGCGAGTGGCGCGGGAGATGGGCGAGGAGCCCGGAGGGACGGTCGGCTACCAGGTCCGGTTTGAGGATGTGAGCGGACCGCGGACGAGGCTGAAGTTTTTGACGGAAGGTGTATTGACGCGCCGGCTGCTGGGCGATGGCGGGCTGGCCGGCGTGGGCGTGGTCTGCCTGGATGAATTTCACGAGCGGCATCTCGAAGGGGACATGGCTTTGGCGCTGCTGCGGCGGCTGCAGCGGACACGGCCGGAGTTGAGGCTGGTGGTGATGTCGGCGACGTTGGAGGCGGATGCGCTGGCGGACTATTTGGGAGGGTGCCCGGTGATTCGGAGCCGGGGGCGGGCGCACGAGGTGACGATTGAACATACGCCATACTCGGCGCGGCCGCTGGAGGAGCAGGTGGCCTCCGCGGTGGCGCGGGCGATGACCGGGGAGTCCGAGGGGGACGCGCTGGTGTTTTTGCCCGGCGCCGCGGAAATCCAGCGGGCATTGCGGGCGGTTGAGCCGTGGGCTGCGGCGCGGGGCGTCGAAGTGGCGATGCTGCACGGAGATTTGCCGGCGGTGGAGCAGGATCGTGCGGTGACGCCGGGGCCGCGGCGAAAGGTGATTCTGGCGACCAACGTCGCGGAGAGCTCGATCACGGTGGAAGGGGTGAGGGTGGTGATCGACAGCGGCCTGGCGAGAGTGGCGGGAGATTCGCCCTGGAGCGGGCTGCCGACGCTGAAAGTGGCGCGCGTCAGCCAGGCGTCGGCGAGACAGCGTGCCGGGCGCGCGGGGCGGACGGGGCCGGGGCGCGTGATCCGGCTCTACACGCTCGAGGATTTTCAGCGCCGGGCGGCGTCGGAGACTCCGGAGATCCGGCGGCGGGAACTGTCGAGGCTCTGCCTGGATCTGGCGGCGATGGGCATCGCGGAGGCGGACGGCCTGGAGTGGCTGGACGCGCCGCCGCCGGAGGCATTGGAGGCCGCGCGGGGTGTGTTGCGCGAACTGGGGGCGGTAACGGACCACGGCGGGCTGACCGCGCTGGGGGCGAAGATGGCGCGTCTGCCGCTGGCGCCGCGGCTGGGCCGAATGGTGGTGGAGGGGGTCAGGCGGGGCGCCGGTGAGGCGGCGGGCCGGGCGGCGGCGTGGTTGAGCGGAAGGGAGCGCGCGGGGACGCCGGACTTGCTGGCGCTGGTGGAGCGGGAGCCGCCGCCGCAGATCCGCAGGGCGTACGAGCAGCTCCGCCGCCAGTGGGAAAAAGGCGAGAGCGGGTCAGCGAGGCGGGGGCAGGAGACCGACGAGGCGCTGAAGGAGGCGGTTTTGCGGGCGTTTCCCGACCGCGTGGCGGCGCGGCGGACCGCAGAGGGGCTTTATGCAATGGCGCAGGGCGGACAGGTGAGAGTGATCGAGCGCGACGCACCGCCGCTGCTGGTGGCGCTCGAGGTGGAAGACCGGACCGAACGGGCCGAGCCGCTCGTGCGGCTGTACTGTCCGATTGAGCCGGAGTTGCTGATCGATGAGATGACGAGCGTCGAGAAACTCGAATGGAACGGGGCGGCCGAGCGCGTGGAGGCGGTGAGCTCCCTGGTGTACCGGAAACTGACGATCGAGGAGAACAGGACGCCGGCGCCGCTCTCCGAGGCGGCGTCGGAAATGTTGTTTGAGCAGGCGCGGCAGCAGCCGCAGGAGCGGTTTACGGGAGAAGAGGGGCGGGAGCTAATGGCGCGGATCCGGTTTGCGGCAGCGCAGGGATCGGTGCGGGCGGCGGAGGAGGATGACGCACGGGGAGCGCTGCGCGCGTTATGCACGGGCCGGCGAAGCTTTGCCGAACTCGAGGCGGCGAGCGGGGAATGGCGGCTGCAGGTGGAACGGCGCGCCGGGCCGCGGCTTGCGGAGGCCGCGCCCACTCGACTTCGTTTGGCCGGCGGGAGGACCGTGGCTGTTCATTACCAGGACGGAAAGGCGCCGTGGGTGGCGTCGCGTTTGCAGGATTTTTTTGGCATGCGGGAGACGCCGAGAGTGGGCGGGGGAGTTCCTCTGGTGGTGCATTTGCTGGCGCCGAATCAGCGGCCGGTGCAGACGACGTCGGACCTGCGCGGCTTCTGGGAGCGGCTGTATCCGAAGCTGCGCCGGGAACTGGGGCGGCGGTATCCCAAGCACGCCTGGCCGGAGGATCCGATGAACCCGCTTGTAGAGCGGCCTCGCAGTGGACGATAACGTTTTTTTTCGTTAATGTTCGTCGCCGTTGGGAGGATCGGTACTACAACCGGAATGTGCACGGGGCTACGGGATTCGGGGGCGCGGCGGGCCTTACAGGCCCGTTCCGGGGAGCGAATCGGAAGCGGCGGACCGAGAGACGGGCTGCGGGGACGGACTTCCGTACTGGTACGCGGCGCGGGCGTCGCTTCGAGCGCGCGCATCGGCGGAACGGCTCCAGTACTTCCGGGTCTTGTTGGAGGCGCGGGACCGGGATAGTCTCGTGAAGCAGGCAAGGCCCACGCAATACGGGCTGCGGCGAGCGACGACCTTGAAGCCGGAGTCAACCGACGGCCGGCGCAAGTGTGAATCGCACGCGAACTTACTTCGAGCGCCTTCTAAGGAGGAAGCTTCATATGAAGCAATTTGTAATTGCTGCCATTGCCCTGGTGGGAATGGCAACAGCAGGGCAGGCGGGAAACGTGACACTGACGTGGAACTTCGACTCACCAACGGGTGTGTTGGGTACGTCGGAGACTTACACCGAGAATCAGTTTGGCATGGCGGTGACCGCATACGGCTACACGTGCACCAACTCATCGCTCACCACATGCTCGGCGATGGACCTGTATGGAAAAAACAACGGTCCCGGCGAGGAGGGCCTCGGTCTGGCCAATGGTGGGGACAACGAGATTCAGACGAATCAGTTTATCCAGCTCAATCTGACGAATCTCCTCAACGTGCTTCCGGCGAGCGAGACGCTGACCATTGACAGCGTACAACTGGGCGAAGGTTTCGCGTTCTACCAGTCCTCGACTCTGGGGAGTGTCGGCACGCTGCTGAATACGTTTGTGGGCACGGGGCCGGCGCAGGTGTCCGAACCGCTATCGATCAACGCGGCCAACGGCGCTTATATTTCGGTGGCGGCCTACAAGACCGGTGACGTGGCGATCAACTCGCTGTCGGCGTCGGTGGATCCGACCAATTTCAACTCGCCGGAGCCGGCCACGCTGGCGCTGGTCGGCGGGGCACTCATCGGCCTGGCGTCGCTGAGGCGGCGCCGCAAAGTCTAGTCGGACGTCTTCGCTTAGAAAATCTGCGGCGGGCGGGCTGATTCTCCCAGCCCCCCGCCACTTTTTTTCGTTTTGGGCCCGGCGGCGCGATGGGAGCGGCTACAATGCGACCAGATATGCCACGCCGCAATTCGCCCTTCGCTTCCCGAACGCTGAACGTCTCCGGGTTGGCCTTACTCGGAGCGGCGTGGGCCATGGGACAGGCGAGCGCACCGGCGCCGCTGACAACCGCGGATCGGGAGAAGGTGCTCGAAGAGATCCGGTATTTGAAAGAGCGGCTGGCGAAGCTGGAGGCGATCGTGGAGAGTTCCGGAGCCGCGCCTGCCGCGACGGGAACGGCGGCGCCGGCGGCAGGGGCGGTGCCGCAGGTTCAGGCGTCGGCGGCGCCCGCGACGATTCCCCAGCCTCCCGCCGGAGCGCCGGGATCGTCAGCGGGCACCGCGGCTCCGGAAGCGACGGCGCAGACCAAAACGCCATTCGGCTTTGGCGATTTCACCTGGATGAACGGGCAGAGCCGCCAGAAGTCGCAGGTATTGACCAACTCCTTCGGTACGCTCAGCCTCTACCTGGATACTTACTACGGCTACTCGTTCAACCATCCGAGCGACAACACTATCACGGGTTCGGCAACGGTGTCGCGCAACACGGAGTTCACGCTGAACCTGGTGTCGGTCGATTTCAGTACGCAGTACAAGAACATCATCGGCGAGGTGTCGTTTCAGGACGGCAACCAGTTGAGCCTGGTTCAGAACGCGGACCTGAGCGTCAATCGGGGCCGCTTCCTCTCGGCGAGCGACTACCGTTACCTGGGACAGGCACTGGCCGGCTATCACTTCGACAAATGGTATGGGATCAACGTGGAGGCGGGGCTGTTTTACTCCTACATTGGAATGGAGAGCTACCTGACGGGCGAGAACTGGAATTACAACCGGTCGCTGCTGAGCGACATGACCCCGTTTTATTTCGAGGGGCTTCGGGTTCAGATTTTCCCGGACGAACACTGGAAAATCGAGCCGTGGATCATGAACGGCTACCAGAGCTACGGCAAGTGGAACAACAACTCGGCGGTCGGGTTGTCGAATTACTACCGGCCGAACGAATGGCTGGCGTTCGCGGCAAATTTTTACTACGGCACAGACGAACGGAACAATCCGAACCGGCGGCGGTTTCATCACGACAACAGCGTGGAGGCGAGGTATTGGAACCGGCCGGAGGCCGCGGGCGTGTCGAAGATGGCCTTCAGCCTGAACAGCCATTACGGGTTCGAGAGCGGTGGAATCAATCCGTATCCGGGGCGGAGTGCGTACTTTCTCGGTAGCGCGCTGGCCCATCGCGTGTGGCTGCACAAGGACCACTACGCGTTCACGGTCAGGGGCGAGGCGCTGACCAATCCGGGCCGCTATCTGGCCATACCGCCTACGGCGGATGGGTTCCTGCCGGGTCCGGATAACTACAGCTTCAAGGTCTGGGGGCTGACCGGAACCTTCGATTATCTGCCGACCGATTTCATGGATTTCCGTGCCGAATTCCTGAGCCGGCACTCGAACGTGCCGTACTTCGCCGGGCCGGGCGGAACGACGTCGCCGGACGGTTACCTGGGCACACCGGGTTTATTCACGCCCGACTTGGCCAAGCACGAGAACCGGCTGACGTTTTCCATCGACTGGCGGATGTAGTGCAGACCAAATCTGTGAAGGGCAAAACCAGGGAGACCGAGCCGCGATGGCCGGCGATGCTGGCGGTGCTGGCGGTCGGCGGGTTGAACATGGCTCTGCCCGAACCGCTGTCGGCGGGGCCTGGATGGCTGCTGCTGGTGCTGGTGGGCCTGCTGTTGATTCCGGTGACGGTGACCAGGCGTCTAGGACGCCACGACTGGAACCGCGCGATCGGGAATGTGTTGATGGGGACGGTGACGGCGTCTCTGGCGGCGTCGGTATACATGCTGGTGCGGGGGCTGCCTTCGCACGCCGAGCCACCGGCCCTGCTGCTGCGCTCAGCCGCGCTGTTATGGATGAGCAACGTGCTGGTGTTCGCCTCCTGGTATTGGCGCCTCGACGCCGGTGGACCTTATGCTCGGGATCTGGCCGGGAGCCGCCATCCGAGCGCGTTTCTATTTCCTCAGATGACCCGGCCTGAGGAGGAGTATCCGGATTGGTCGCCGGAGTTTCTGGACTACCTTTTTCTGGCGTTCAACACGAGCACCGCGTTTTCGCCGACCGACACCGCCGTCCTGTCGAGGTGGGCCAAGATTCTGGTGATGATTCAGTCGTGCATTTCGCTGACCGTGCTCGCCATTCTGGCGGCCCGGGCGGTGAACATACTCTAAACTGGAGAATGCGGTTCGAACTTCAGGCAGTGTGCGCGGCCACCGGCGCGCGGGCCGGGCTCCTGCACACGGCGCACGGGACCGTCGAGACACCGGTTTTCATGCCCGTAGGCACGCAGGCCACCGTCAAGGGCTTGCCGCAGCGCTGGCTGCAGGAGGACCTGGACGCGCGGATCCTTCTGGCCAACACCTATCACCTGTTCCTGCGCCCCGGGCACGAGCTGATCCGGCAATTGGGCGGTTTGCATAAATTCATGGCGTGGCCGCGAGCCATACTGACCGACTCTGGCGGATTCCAGGTCTTCAGCCTCAGCAGCCTGCGCAAAATTACCGAGCAGGGGGTGCTGTTCCGTTCGCATTTGAATGGCGATGCGCATCTGTTCACGCCGGAGTCGACAGTGGAAGTGCAACTGGCGTTGGGCAGCGACATCCTCATGGCTTTGGACGAATGTCCGGCCTATCCGGCGAGCCGCGACGAAGCGGGCGAGGCGATGGAACGGACGGTGAGATGGGCGCGTGCAGGAAACGAGTATTTTCTGCGGCGAAGGGAAGAGACGGGGACGGAGTCGAGCCTGTTTCCGATCGTGCAGGGGTCGATGTACGGCGACCTGCGGGCGGCCTGCGCGGAAGCTTTGACGGAGCTGCGAGCGGACGGGTACGCCATCGGAGGGTTGTCTGTCGGGGAGCCGCGCGAGGTGAGCCTGGAGGTAGCCGCGGCGAGTGCCGCCCTGCTGCCTGCCGAAAAGCCGCGCTACACCATGGGGGTGGGCATGCCGGAGGAACTGGCCGAATATGTGGCCCGCGGGGTGGACATGATGGACTGTGTGCTGCCGTCGCGCAATGCCCGCAATGGGTGTTTATTTACCTCGCGGGGACGGGTGCTGATCAAGCAGGCCCGGTACCGGGACGATGCCGGACCGCTCGATGAGGACTGCCTGTGTTACACCTGCCAGACGTTTTCCCGCGCCTATCTCCGGCACCTGTTTCAGGCCGGGGAAATGCTGTTTTCGACGCTCGCCACCTTACACAACGTGAAGCACTACCTTGACACCATGCGCAGAATCAGGCAGGCTATACTGCTTGGGACGTTTCCGGATTACCTGGCAGCAGTGCGTTCGGCTTCAGCGATTTAGGTGGGTCGAGTAGAAGGCCCGGCTTTCCAGGCGGTTCCGAGTTCCGACGGCCAATCCAAATGTTTTTTTGCCTGATACAGCAACAAACCTCGTCGAACCCGATCATGGGCTTCCTCCCGCTGATTCTGATTGTCGGCGTATTTTACTTCCTGGTTTTTATGCCGATGCAGAAACAGCGGAAGCAGCAGCAGCAGATGCTGAAGAGCCTGGAGGCGGGCAACGTGGTGATAACCTCGGGGGGAATCGTAGGGACAATTGTGACCATCAACCCCGACGATACACTGATCCTGCGCGTGAAGCCGGACAACGTCAAACTGCAGGTAAGCCGGAGTTCTGTGTCGTCGTTGGTGACCGAGCCCAAGAAGGGCTGAGGCAGGGCGCCCGCCGGAGGGGCGGCCGCTTTGATAAGTTACAGAGATACGTAAAAGATGAAACGCAATCTTCAGATCAAGTTCGTGGTCATCGCGGCCACCGTGCTCATATGCCTGTACGGGATTTTCGGGCTGCCCACATCGTTCGGGCAGTTGAAGGACAATCTCAAGAAAAATATCAACCTGGGGCTCGATCTCCGCGGCGGGAGCCACCTGGTGCTGCAGGTGCAATTGCAGGACGCTTTTATGGCGGCCGCCGACATCGCGATTGAGCACCTGAAGGAAGAGCTGAAGAAGGGCGGAATCAACTATGCGGCGATGGACCGCAATGAACTCGCCTCTCTTGAGGACGCGGATCGGATTCAGATCAACATCCACGGGATTCCGGCGGACAAGACGTCGGCTTTTCGAAGCCTGGTGGGCGACCAGTTTACCGACTGGATCCTCACGCCGGTGAACGCGACCGACTACCGGATGAACATGAAGCCGACCGAGGCCATCAAGCTGAAGCAGGATACGCTGACGCAGACGATGCACACCATCGAGCGGAAGATTAATGCTCTGGGGCTGGCCGAGTCGTCTGTGCAGCAGCGCGGGCGGGCGGAAGCGGAGGCCGAACTGCTGGTGCAGTTGCCCGGTGTTGACGATCCGGCCCGGATCAAGGCCTTGTTGCAGGAACAGGCGATGCTCGAGCTTTATGAAGTGAAAGACGGGCCGTTCGCCACCGAGCAGGAGGGTTTGGCCAAGCACGGCGGCGTGCTGCCGCTGAACACCAAGCTGGTGCACGCGGTGGCGCGGAACGGGCAGGCCGAGGGATGGTACCTGCTGGCGCGGAGCCCGGTGATCCGCGGGACGGACCTGCGTAGCGCGCACGCCTCGCAGGGGGAAACGCCGGGCCGGTGGGAAACCGATTTCGTGCTGACTCAGGACGCCGCGCACCGGTTCGAACAGTTCACCGAATCCAATATCGGCAACCGGCTGGCGATCGTGCTGGACGGACAGGTGCTGAGCGCGCCGGTCATCCAGAGCCGGATCAGCGATACGGGCCGGATTACAGGGGCGGCCAGCCAGCAGGAAGCTGCTGACCTGGCGCTGAACCTTACGGCCGGGTCCTTGCCCGCCCGGGTTGTGCCGGAAGAGGAGCGGACCGTCGGGCCGTCGCTGGGCAACGATTCGATCCGCGAGGGATTCATCGCCGGCCTTGTGGGCCTGGTGGCGGTAGTTCTCGCCATGCTGGCTTATTACCGGGGAGCGGGGATCAACGCCACTCTGGCGCTAATTCTAAACGCCGTGATTCTGGTCGCGGCCCTGAGCTATTTCAACGCGACGCTCACGCTGCCGGGCATTGCGGGCATCATCTTGACCATCGGCATGGCGGTGGACAGCAACGTGCTGATTTTCGAGCGCGTCCGGGAGGAGTTGCGGGTAGGCAAAGGCGTGGCGGCCGCACTGGATGCCGGATTCAGTAAGGCGTTTTTGACGATCGTGGACACGCACGTGACAACCGTGGTGTCCTGCGCATTCCTGTTTTTGTTCGGGACGGGGCCGGTCAAGGGATTCGCGGTGACGCTGGTGATCGGGTTGATCGCGAACGTGTTCACGGCGGTGTTCGTTTCGAAGACAATTTTCGACTGGGAGCTATCCCGCCGGCGGGTGGCGACTTTGAGTATTTGAACCAGTTGTGATACTTTTTTCAATCTGACTACGGGAACAATATGGCAAAAGCCGGTGTCTAACCTTATCGAATGCCGGCGCCACGAGCTGCATGGAATTATTTAAGAACACGAATTACGATTTTCTGGGCAAGAAGTGGCCGTTCATCGGGCTATCGCTTCTGCTCTCGGCGGCCGGCATCGTCAGTCTCATCGCCCATGGCGGTCCGCGCTACGGAATTGACTTTCGGGGCGGAGCGCTGATGTATGTTCGGTTTGCGGACCGGCCCCCTGTGGATCGTATCCGGAAGACGATCGGGGCGAAACTGCCGGTAGACGTGCAGGAAGTCGTGGGCAGCAACGAAGTGATCATCGGCACCGAAGTGAAGAGCGACCAGGCGCTGAACGCGTCCCGGCAGATGATGGTGTCGACGCTTGAAGAGAGCTTTGGGGCGCCAGCCGGAAAGCTGGACATTAACAACACCGGGGCGGCCGGCCTGGCCGACCGGCTTCGGGATCCTTTGCAGCGGGCGGGCGCTCCGGTGTCGGAGCAGCAGTTGCAGGACCTGGCGAAAAACATCACCCAATACCGGGACACGCCGCCGCGATCGGGCCTGATCCGGAGCCTGGACGAGTTGTCGTCGGTGCCCGGGGTGACTCCGGCGGTGCTGGGGGTCATCCGCCAGGAGGCGTTCCCGGCGTCGTTCGCGATCCGGCAGACCGAAGTCGTTGGGCCCAAGATCGGCGCGGACCTCCAGCACCAGGCGATTCTGGCGGTGCTGTACGCGCTGGGCGGGATGTTGATATATATTGCAATCCGGTTCGAGTGGATCTACGGACTGGCGGCGGTGATCGCGGTATTTCACGACACCATCATTACGATCGGGCTGTTCTCGATCTTCAACAAGGAAATTTCGCTGACCGTCGTGGCGGCGCTGCTGACCCTGGTTGGCTATTCGATGAACGACACGATTGTGGTGTTCGACAGAATCCGCGAGAACCTTCGATTTTCGCGGCGCGAGTCCCTGGAGACGGTGATCAACCGGAGCGTGAACCAGACGCTGAGCCGGACGGTGTTGACCTCCGGGCTTACGTTTCTGACGGCGATTTCGCTGTTCCTGTTTGGCGGCCAGGTGCTGAACGGATTCTCGTTCTGCCTGGTGGTGGGGATTCTGGTGGGGACGTACTCGTCGGTATTCGTGGCGAGTCCGATCGTGTTATTCTGGCACAACTTTGTAGACAGCCGGCGGGCTCCCTCGGGAGCCGCAGCGCGGCCGGCCGAAGGGACGCGCCGGAGTGCGGCGAAGGTGAAGTAGCAGGCAAGGCTGGCCGGGACGGGCGCGATGGCGCTGGTGGCCGGCTGGTGGAGTAGAATAAGTCGGCAAGCCGGCAGTGGTCTCCGGCTCCGGAATCTAGGCGAAGGGAAACACGTTATGTTCGAACAAACGTTCGTTGACGGAGTAGGGCAGACAAGAAAGCCCTGGACCGTAGCGCTATCGTTCATCGCGCAGATTTCGCTCATCGCGGTGGCGGTGCTTATCCCCCTGATCTACACGGAAACTCTTCCTCGGGCAACGCTGAGCGCGATGTTGACGGCACCTCCGCCGCCGCCTCCTCCTCCGCCGCCGCCCCCGCCGGCGGCTCCGAAGATTGTGAAAGTGGCGCCGCGCCAGTTTGACGCCGGAAAGCTCATGGCGCCGAAGCAGATTCCGAAAGAAATCGCGATGATCAAGGAAGACGAGCTTCCGCCGCCGGCCACGGGCGGAGCAGTGGGCGGGGTTCCGGGCGGCGTTCCGGGCGGATCGGCCGGAGGCGTTATCGGAGGGGTGATCGGAGGAGTGGGGGCAGCGCCGCCGCCGCCGCCGCCGCCGAAGGAAAAACCGAAGGGACCGTCGCGGATTCGAGTGGGCGGCAACGTTCAGCAGGCGAACTTAATCCGCAGGGTAGTGCCGACTTATCCGCCGCTGGCCAAACAGGCCCGCATCCAGGGCGTGGTGCGGTTCCAGGCCATCATCGGCAAGGACGGCACGATCCAGAATCTGCAATTGGTGAGCGGCCATCCGCTGCTGGTTGCGGCCGCGCAGCAGGCTGTTTCGCAGTGGCAATACAAGCCG
>DAIDHC010000235.1 GCA_027452065.1 Bryobacterales bacterium | reverse complement strand
GTTGTCCAGCTTCAACGACCACTCGACCTTCAGCTTGCCGACGTTGCCGGGCGCGAGCGTGTTCTCATTCTTCGCCCATCCGGTACGCTGCGGATCTCCTCCGAAAGTCGTCCAATCCCCGGCCGGGGCGGAGGCGGCGCAAAAGCCCGCCAGGGCCAGCAATGCCGTCCAACGGCTCATAGCTCCATCCTCACCAACTCCCGCTGCGTCTGTCCTGTCACTCGCGCTCCTTTCTCTTCCACAAAAACGTTGACCTCCGAGCGGATTCCGAACCCTTCCAGATAAACTCCCGGCTCGATTGAAAAGCACGTTCCGGGGATGACGCGGCGCTCGTCGTGCGTCTCCAGGTTATCCATGTTCGCACCGGTTCCGTGGACCTCTTCGCCAATAGAGTGGCCAGTGCGGTGGATAAAGAAGTCACCGTAGCCCTGATCGCGGATGAAGTGGCGGGCGGCGTCGTCCACTTCAAAGCCGTGGAGCGGGACGCCGGCGGCCATGGCGCCGCGGACCTTTTCGACGGCGCGGTCGCGGGCTCCTGTAACAACTTCGAAAATGCGCTCGATCGCCGAGGGGGGAGTTGCGCCGCAGTAGCCGGTCCAGGTGATGTCGTAATAGACGGCGCCGGGCTGGTCGAGCTTGGCCCACATATCGAGCAGGAGGGCGTCACCGGGTTGAATGGCGGCGCTCGATCCGGCCTCGGGTTCGTAGTGAGGGTCGGACATGTGGGCGTTGACGGCCACGATGGGACCGTGATCGGTGATCAGTCCCTCGCGCTCGAAGGCCTGGCGAACGAAGCTCTTCACGTCGAATTCACCGACCGCGCGGTTGGCGCGGAGAGCATCCTCGACAAAGCTGAACGCTTGCGCGCGCACGCGGTCGACGCGCCGGCCGGCTTCCAGGTGCATCTCCAACTGCGAGGCGCTCCACCGGGCCTCGAACAGTTGCACCAGGTTGGCCGAGGTCGCCACGTCGACTCCCAGGCTGCGGACCAGATCGACGGTGCCGCCGTCAACCATCGAGACGTAGGGGACCGCGCAGTTGGGTGAATACTGCATGGCGACGCGCCGGGAGGCTCCGAGCATGTCGCGCAAGCCCTGCAATTGCTCGGCCCAGCCGGCGTAGGGACGCTTAGGGCCGGGTAGCTCGTCGAGTACGCGCGACTCGATGCGGTGCACCAGACCGGCGGGTTCGCCAGTGGCGGGCACAAAGAAATACCAGCGGCGCGACATGGTGCCGTTGGGACGGAACTTGAGCACACGGTAGGACAGAGGGTCGCGCTCGTGGTGGTCAAAGAACAGCCAGCCGTCGAGGCCTTCGTCGCGGATCCCGCGTTGAATCGCGGTTATATCGGCCGGCATTTCAGTTCTCCGCTTCGAAAAATGGCTTCCATTTGGCTTCCTCCGGAGCCGGCGTTAACAGGCTCACGACGATGAGGCTGACGACGGACGCCGCCAGCGCCGGATACACGGCGTAGTCAAGATCATATCCCATCAAGCGCCAGACAACGGTAACAACGGTTCCCAGCACGATGGAGCTGATCGCCGCCGGTGTGGTGGTGCGCTTCCAGAAAAATACGGCCATAACAACGGGCGTGATGGCCGCGCCGTAAACCGTGTAGGCATACAGGGCGGCCGACAGGATGGACTCGAAGCTGGTTGCCTGCAAGAGGGCGAAGATGCCCAGGAGGACGACGATGATGCGGGATGCGAGCAGGCTGGCGCGCTCGCCGGCCTGTTTGTGAATAAAGCGCGCGTAGACGTCGTGGATGAGGTTGGTGGCGGGAGAGAACAGGTAGTTATTCGCGGTGGAAATGACCTTGGCGAAGATGCCGCCGAGAAGGATGGCTCCGGCCCATGCCGGCAGGCCATGGCGCGCGGTATAGGGAATGATCTCGCGAGGATTCTCGACGCGGAAGCGGGCGCTGCCGATGACGGCCAGAGTCACCAGGAGCGTCTCGAGCAGCAGGGTGCCAACGATCCAGCCGACAACCGCCCGGCGAGCGTCCCGCTCCGAGCGGGCCGAGAAGAACTTCTGGTACATGCCCTGGTTGCCGACAAGCAACAGCATGGTGGGCAGCAGGTAGCCGAGGGCCTGATTGAGGCTCAGGTTCCCAAGGACCTGAAAGTGCTGCGGCGGCAGCGCCGCCCGAACCGCCGTCCAGCCGCCGGCGCCGCGCAGCACGATCGGCACGGCCACCAGCACGATGAGGGTCACCAGACCGCCGATCAGCAGGTCGAGGTAGGCGATGGAAGCCATGCCGGCGGCGGCGGTGAAGAGGATGACGAAGGCGGCGATGACACACATGCCGGTCATGCGATCGACCGAGGGGAAGATGAGGTGGACGATGTCGCCGCCGGCTTTGAACTGATAGCTGGTGATCATGGTGTAGGAGATCACGATGGCGATGGTGGCCATGACCCGGGCGGCGGCGTTGTAGCGGGCCTCGAGCAGATCGGGAACGGTGTACTGAGCAAACCTCCGCGCCCGTCCGGCGACGAAGTAAATGACGGCCAGGCCAAGCCAGCCGCCGGCCGGCTGCCAGAGCGCGGCGAAGCCATTGCGGTAAGCGTTCTCGGCGCCGGCGAAGAGACTTCCCGCTCCGATCCAGGACGACAGCAGGGTGAACACCAGCACGGGCCACGGCAGCTTTCGCCCGGCCACGAGGAAGTCCCCGCGGTTTTTCACCTTCAGCGTACGAAAGACGGTCACCAGGCAGAGCACGGTTACGACAATGCCCAGCACGACGGCGTAGATCATGACACGCGGACCGTTCTTCCCTCGCCGCCGGCGGGCGCCAGGGTCCGGAAGCGGATCTTCGGCTCCAGACGCACAACGCCGGCCACTTCGCGGGCGTCCGCGACACGGAAGCTGAGCACATCGTCCAACCAGTCCTGGCTGGCGCCGTCCCAGTGCTGCGTGGCGACGGTGAGCGTGTACTCCTGGCGCGTGAACAGGCAGGGAATTTCGAATTCGACCTCGAGCTCCTCGCCGGCCCGGACGGCGCCGATCTCGATCCCCTCCACTCGCGTGTTGGTGCCGAACACGTCCATTCCCAGGCGGCTGCGCACCAGCATGCCGGCGATGGGGTTCAGATTGTCCTGCTGAAACTTCGCCCGGATCCGAACGCGGATCGCCTCGCCCCAATTGAATACGGAGCGGGGCTGGCCGCCGGAGTCGAGCGTACTCACATCGACAATGGAGCTGGTGTGGTCGCCGTGGCGGAAACTACTGGCGGCCGCGGTCTGCTCGCCGGCTTCGAGTCCGGTTCCCTTTTGCCGCTCGTGAACGAAGCCGACATAGCGGTTCACGGCGTCGTTTGCCGTACCCTCCATCTGGACGCGGCCGTTGAGCAGGAACACCGCCCGGTCGGCCAGGCGTTTGACGAGGCCGAGATCGTGGGAGACGAGGAGTACGGTAAGCTTCCTCTCGCGAAGCTCCTCAAACTTGCGAATGCAGCGGCTGGCAAAGATCGCGTCGCCGACGCTGAGCGCTTCGTCGACGATCAGAATCTCGGGCTCGACGTGAATGGCGGTGGAGAAGGCCAGACGCACATACATTCCGGTCGAGTACTCTTTCACCGGCCGGTCGATGAAGCGGCCGATTTCGGCGAAAGCCTCGATTTTCGGAAACGCCCGCTCGACCTCGCGCGGCGACAAGCCCATGATTTCGCCGTTGAGAAAGACGTTCTCGCGGCCGGTGAACTCGGGGTTGAAGCCGGCGCCGAGCTCGAGCAGCGCGGCGATGCGGCCGTCGCAGAGCACGCGCCCGGTGGTCGGCTGGAGAATGCCGCTGATAATTTGCAGGAGCGTGCTCTTGCCCGAGCCGTTGGGGCCGAGAAGAGCGAGCACCTCGCCCTTGGCCACCCGGAAGCTGACGTCGCGGACCGCCCAGAATTCGTCGCCGGAGGCGCGGCGTCCCAACGGGAGCGCCGCCCAAAGCCGGTCGGCCGCGCGGGGATACAGACGGTAGCACTTGGAGACGTTTTGAACTGAGATCACGGCCGCAACGCTCACTATACCGCGATCCCGGCGAAGGCCATCGGCGGCCACGCCTTGAGGGGAGCGGGGGGCCGGACTTGGGAGTTCAGGCGGTGGCGGGGGCTTTTTCGCGCTCGACGGCGGCAGCGCTCTCTTCGTTGAAGCTGTAGCCGAAGCCACGCACCGAACGGATGAGCTGCGGATTGGCGGGATCGGTCTCTACCTTGTGACGCAGGCGAAGGATGTAGACGTCGACTGTGCGGTCGGTGACGGCGCGGTCCTGGCCCCAGACGGCGTCCAGAAGCTGCTCGCGGCTGAAGACTACGCCCGGACGGCTCATCAGGTAGTCGAGCAGGCGGAACTCGGTTGCGGTGAGGGTGATCTCTCCGCCGTTCAGCCGCACGCGGCAACTGGAGCGATCGAGCTCAAGGACGCCGGAGCGGACGATTTTGGCCGGCGCCGTCTGGCCGCGGAACTGTGTTTTGATGCGGGCGATGAGCTCACGAATGAAAAATGGTTTGACGATGTAGTCGTTGGCGCCGAGCTCGAGACCGACAATGCGGTCGGCCTCTGAAGCACGGGCGGTGAGGAAGATCACGGGAATGTGGGCCAGCTCGGGATGCGTGCGGATGCCCTTGCAGATATCGAGGCCATCGGAATCCGGAAGCATGATGTCGAGCAGGATCAGATCGGGCCGCTCGCGGCGGCACAACTCGATCGCCCCTTTTCCGGTCTGAGCGCCGGCAAGGGCGAAACCCTCTTTCTCAAGGTTGTACTTAAGAAGGGAGTACAGATCGGAATCGTCTTCGATGAGTACAATTTTTTTCATTCGATCTTGGAACCTAATCGTAAAACTAATTCTGTTACAAACTGATTACGGTGTTGTTAACTCTGACTGAACAGCGCCGGTTTCGAGCAGACCGAGGTCGTGGACCGGCAGCGTAAAAAAGAACGTAGATCCTTGATTTAAAACACTTTCGACACGGACCTCGCCGCCTTGGGCCCGGGCCAGATGCTTGACGATCGCCAAGCCGAGGCCAGTGCCGCCGAGCTCGCGCGAGCGGGCCTTATCGACGCGGTAAAAGCGCTCAAACAAGCGCGGAAGTTCTTGTTCGGGGATTCCAATCCCGGTGTCGCGGACGTGGATTTCCACCCGTTCGTTACGGGGATCGTCAATCAGGACGGCGCCGACGTAGATCTTGCCCCCTTCGGGCGTGTACTTCAGGGCGTTGTCCATGAGATTGCTGAGGATCTGGTGGACGGCCTCGGAATCGCAAAAGACCTCCGTGTCGGGAGGGGCGGGCTCGATGACGATGGAAACGCGTTTTTTGTCGGCCAGAGGCTGCATCGACTCGACGTTTTGCCGTAAAAGGGAGTTGACGTAATAGCCGGCAAACTGAAATTTCTGGGTCTTCAGTTCGATGCGGGACAGGGTGAGAAGGTCGGCGGTGAGGCGGCCGAGGCGTTCGGCGTTTTGCTTGATGATGGTGAGAAAGCGGACGTTGTGATCGGGGTCGTGGAGGGCGCCATCGAGCAGAGTATCCGTGTAGCCCTGGATGGAGGCCAGGGGCGTGCGCAGCTCATGGGAGACATTGATGACGAAGTCTTTCCGGACGCGCTCGAGCTTTTCCATTTCCGACTGTTCTCGCTGGAGTTCGAGAATGACTTTTTCCAATTTTTCGCCGGTCTCATTGAGGCGGTCGCTCAGAATACCGAGTTCGTCGCGGCCTTCGGTTTGCAGGCGGGCGTGGAAATTACCGGCGGCGAGTTTACCCGTGTATTCGATAATTGCACCGAGGCGGCGGGAAAAATAGCGCGAAAACAGCGCTGCCAGGGCCAGAAACGGAAGGAAGGCGAAGGCCGTGGAGGCGACGACGCGGCGGCGGATGGAGAGCACGTTGGCGTTGATGCGGTCGAGCGGGCGGGCCAGGCGTATGGCATTGCCGTTGGCGGCGACGGCGACGTAGAGAAGGTCCCGATTCAGCGTGGCCGAGTGGCGGACGCTCGAGCCGGTGGCGCCAGACCAGGCCTGAACTAGCTCAGGGCGGAGGCGATGATTCTCCATGCGGAGGGGGTCGGCTTCCGAGTCAGCCAGGACCCGGCCGTCAGGGGCGACAACGGTGAGACGCGCTCCGGCGGCCTGGGCGAGCAGATGGCAACTGCGGACCAACTCGTCTGGCGAGTGGAGCGCCAACATGCGGCACTTTTCGGCAAGGCCCTGACGCGTGTCTTCGATGTAGCCGGCGCGAGTGCCGCGGGCGGCCAGAAAATCGACGGCGAGGAGAGTGATGCCCAGGACACCGAGCAGGGCGAGAATGAGCTTGAGGAAGATGCGCGGCGCCAACCAGAATCTCCTGAAACCAGTTTAGCGGAGCGGCCCAGGCGAAGGCGCCGGGCGTGTCCAGTCGAACGTTGCCGCGACGGGGAAATGGTCGGAGCCGGTAGCGTGGCGGAGGACGGAGCCACTGCGCGCATCGAGGGGACCGCGGACAAAGATCCAGTCCAAAAGACCGACCACCTTGTGCGTGTGTCCGCTCCGGGGAATGGCGTTGCGGTAGCCGGCCGACACCAGGCGCCGTTCGAAAATACCCGGAAGATATTTCGTATTGAAATCTCCGCCGAGGATGACGGGGCTCCCAGCGGGCAGGCGGGCGGCATCGTCGACCGCTTCGCGAAGCTGGTGAGCCTGAATGCGGCCGAAGCTGCGGCTCTCCAGGTGGAGGTTGTAAACGGTGATCGGAAGGTGACCCGTTTCCAGCGTGGCGACGAGAGCGATACGGCCGCCGAGGCGGCGCTGGAGAAACGGCCAGTCCGGAAGATACGAGCGGGGCCGCCAGAAGCCGGACTGGGCCTGAAAGCGGATCACACGGGCATCGCGGAGCGGATAACGGGCCAGGATGGCGAGGCCCTGATAAGCAGGCTTCTCGGAGGAGCCCTGGCCGAGTTCCTGGAAAGAGGGCGCGAAGACGTAGTTCATACCGAGGCGGCGGGCAAGCTCGGCGGCGACGTCGCGGCCGGAGGCACGGTTGGTGTGCAGATCGACTTCCTGTAAGAGGCAGACGGTGGGATGGGCGCGCTCGATGGAAGTGGCCACGTCGTCGAAATTCACACCGCGATCGATGTTCCAGTCCAGGAGCACGATGGGGTCCGGCGGAATGGGGCAGGAGCAGAAATCAGCATGACGGATCGGACCCAGGCCCGGCGTGACGGAATCGGGTGCCGCCAGAAGCATGGCGGACAGCAGCGACCAGACGGCGGCGCGCCTCACAGGTGTAGGGCGCGGACAACCGGCGCCGGCCAATCATAAAGAGCGTGCTGTTGCACGTATTCAGCCACCTCGGGCGGCAGTTCCCGAGGCATCACGCCGCGCGAGAGCTGTTGGCGGATTTCCGAAGAGGACACGGGCAGGGCCAGCGTGTCGAGACGGTGCACGCGCGCTCCGGCCGGGGTGGCGTAGTTGTGCCCGGGGCGGGTGACGACGATGAAGCGGACCAGGGCGACGATGTCGCGCCAGCGGTGCCACTTCTCGATGTCGGCGAAGGCGTCGGCGCCGAGAATAAGAAACAGACCGGCATGGCGGGGAAGCAGCATCTCGATGGTGTCGATGGAATAACTAGGCTCCCGGCCTTCTTCGATGCGGGAGGCGTGAAACCGGGGATCGCGGCGGCAGGCGAGCTCGACCATTCGGAAGCGATGCTCAAAGCTGGAACAACCCAAATCAGCCTTATGCGGCGGGTGCGCGGCCGGGATAAATAGAACCCGATCGAGCGCGAAGGTGTCGGCCGCCTCGGCGGCGACGGTGAGGTGCGCGGAATGGATGGGGTCGAAAGTCCCCCCGAAGATGCCGGTAGACAAATTTAAGCACCCGCTCGCCACGCCCCGATGCAACCGCGGATCGGAACTACGGTACAAGCTACGTTTCATTCTAGCGAGTGCGCCGGGCGGCGCGCCAGCATTGAGGCTATCGATCGGCCCGCGCCGGCGCCCGGCTAGAAGGTAAGGCCGATGAGGAACTCCACCTGGTTCTGGCCGGACTGGAGTATGGAAAGCGGGCGCTCGGCGCCGTCGGCGCCCCAATGCGTGTAGCGAAGCTCGGGCGAAAGGTGCACGTGGAACAATCCGGCTTCAACTCCCGCTCCGAGCGCGAATCCTTTGCCGGACAGGAACGACCCTCCACTGCCGACGGCACGGAAGGACGGGCCGGCGTCGACGAAAGGCTTCACGACGGGAAATGGGAAGCGGTACTTTCCCAGGATGGGAAATTCCCATGAGGCGAAAGACGCATGGCTGGCGGACGAGTTCACATCCTGGAAATCATAGCTCAGCGGCCGGTACAGGGCGTCGACCTCGACGCCGAGGCCGAAAGGAAGGCGAATCTCGAACGTGGGACCGAAGACATAGCCTTTGGAGTTGGAAAAGACGCTGCCGAGGCCGCTGGTTACGGTTTGAAAGGCATCGGTAACCGGCACGCCGCCTCTCAAACCGTAACTAAAAGTTTGCGCCAGCAGCGCCGTCGAGGAGAAAAAGAATAAGACTGCGAAACGACGAAAGGTCATTGATGAAGTTCCTGGATACGGAGATTGCGAAATTCAACCTGCATGGGTTGACCGGCGTGCAACTGGAGCGCGATGACACCGGTACGAGGCAAGGTGGGGTCGCGCAACTCTGCGGTGGTCATGCCGTTTACCTTCAGTTGGATGAAGTCGCCATCGCAGCGGACTTCGTAATCGTTCCAGTCGCCATCGCGCACGACCTTCTCGGCCTTGCCCTTCCAGCCGTTGACTATAGTTCCGCGGGTACCGCGCTCGTCGTAGATTGAGCCCCACCAGTTGCCGGCGGCCATGTCGGCCTGCAGGCCGCGCACCACCCAATCGGGTAAGGCCTCGCTGCGAAACTGGATGCCGCTGTTGTGGTTGCGCAGGCGGACCTGGGTGCGGAGGACGAAATCGGCGTACTTTCTTTTGGAGATGAGGAACGAGTTGTGCTCGATGCGGGCGTGGTCGGTGGAACCGGTGATAACGCCGTCGTGGACGCTCCACAGGCGGGGATCGCCATCCCAGCCATTCAGGGTGGCGCCGTCCAACATGGGTTTGAAGCCGGCCTCCTGAGCGAAGAGGGGTGCGGCGGCGAGGGCGAGGAATACGAACAGGGATTTCATCGGATAATTATAGTAAGGACGGCGAAGGCTTCCGGAAAGGTAAGGATGAGCAGCGAAAAAAGCGGCGGGCGATTCGACACGGTGTTAAAGATTGCCTGCGTGGTGCTGGTGGTGGGAGGGACGATCTGGGCATTGATGCCGGCGCGGAGAGCGGGGGCGAGCGTGCGTCCAGCGGCGGCGCGCGATAAAAAGATGCCGGACTTTTCCCTTCCGGAGCTTGGCGGAGGCTCGTGGAAGCTTTCCGACCATCGGGGCCAGGTTGTGCTGGTGAACTTCTGGGCGACGTGGTGTCCTCCCTGCCGGGCGGAGATTCCAGGGCTGATCGAGACATCGCGGACGCTGGAGGGCAAGCCGTTCGCCATTGCCGGCATTGCCATGGATGACGGCGGCATGCCGGCGGTGAAACCGTTCGCTTCTGAACACCGGATCCCGTATCCGATCCTGATGCCGGACGCGGCATTTTCGCTTGCGGACGCGATCGATTCGCTGCCCACGAGTTTTCTGGTGGACAAGCAGGGACGAATCGCCAAGGTTTATGTGGGACAGATCGACGAGGACGTGCTGATGAGCGACGTTAGGACGCTGCTACGCGAGACCTCGTAGCGCGGAAGAGGGCCGGAGGCGCGCAGGATGCCGCCTTCACGGCGCATGCGCATCCGGACGGGGCGGGCAGGGGGTGCCGGGCTCCGATGGAGGCGGTTGAGCCGCACGGCTAGACTGGCGGCAAAGACCAGCGCGGCGGCGAAGAGCAAAAGGGCCGACAGCAAGGATCGGAGGGCGCGCATGGTCAACTGCAGGCAACTGACATGCCGCCGCTGATATCGTTCATTCGCGGCGCGGGCCGAAACGCAACGCGCGTCAGCAGGGCTACAGGTGTGAATTCTGGTTACGGGCTGCGGCGGTGGCCAACTCGTCGCAGCGGTTGTTGTCGGCGTGCGAGGCGTGGCCCTTGGTCCAGCTCCATCGTGTCTGGTGGCGCCCCACCTGGGCATCAAGTTCGCGCCAGAGGTCCTGGTTGACCACCGGAGCCTTGCTCGATGTTTTCCAGCCGTTCCGTTTCCAGCGGTGAATCCAGTCGGTGATGCCGTTTTTCACGTACTGCGAATCAGTGACGATCTCGACTTCGCACGGCTCCTTCAGCGCGCGCAGTCCCTCGACGGCGGCGCGCAGCTCCATGCGGTTGTTGGTGGTTTGCGGTTCGGAGCCGAACATCTCCTTGTGCTGCTTGCCGTAGCGCAGGATGCAGGCCCAGCCACCGGGCCCGGGGTTGCCGATACAAGCCCCATCTGTGATCAGCTGGACGCTCTTCATGGCGGGGACGGCCGGCGATTTCAGGCGACCGCCTGGAGTTCGTTGTCGAAAAACGCGTCGACGGCCTCCATGATGGCGGAGACATCTTTGGATTGATAAATCGCCACGCGGAGCCGGGAGCCGTTGCGGATGCCGTGAGTGAAGTAGGTGGCGAACTGTTTCATTTTGCCGGCGGCGTCCGCCTCACCGCGGTCGCCGAGCATGGCGTAGTAGGTCTTCATCAACGCGTAGCGGTCGTGATCGGTGGGTTGGAAGCAGGTGCCGGTGGCCAGGTGCTCCTGAATCTGGCGGAAGATCCAGGGGTTCGAGGACGCTGTGCGGCCGATCATGACGGCGTCGCAGCCGGTTTCGGCCGCCATACGGAGCGCGTCGGCCGGCGTGGTAATGTCGCCGTTGCCGATAACCGGGATACCGACGGCGGACTTGAGTTCGGCAATACGCGTCCAGTCGGAGATGCCGCTGTAGCCCTGCTCGCGGGTGCGGGGATGCAGGGCGACAGCCTGCAGACCGCAGTCTTCGGCCAGACGGCCCATCTGGACGTGGACAAGTTCCCGGTCATTCCAACCGGCGCGGAACTTCATCGTCAGCGGGATGGAGATGGCGGAGCGCACCTGGCGCAGAATCTGCTCGACCAGCGGGAGGTCGCGCAACAGTCCGGAGCCGCCGTTGCACTTCACGACCTTATTCACCGGGCAGCCAAAATTGATGTCGACGGCGTCGAAGCCAAGATCCTGGCAAACTCGAGCAGCATCCGCCATGACCTGAGGATCCGAGCCAAACAGTTGCGCCGAAATCGGATGTTCGGAGGGCTCAAAATACAGGTAGCGAAAGGTCCGGGTTGGCTTCCTACCGCCTTTGGAGGCAACCACACCGTGCGAGCTTGTAAATTCGGTCATGATGAGACCGCAGCCGCCCTGGTCGCGAATCAAGCGGCGAAACACGGTGTCGGTGACTCCGGCCATGGGCGCCAACACGGTAGCGGGAGCAACCGGAACCGCACCAATCGCCAAAGAAGCGGGAAACTCGGGCATTCCCTTTATTTTACAGGTGAGCGAAGAAGAAACGAAAGTGGGGCGGGGCACGTTTATATGATTTGAAGGGGGGTGCCCATGAACTCCAGGCTCCTGCTGGCATTTGTTGGCGGCGCGGTGGTTGCGTCGGGACTGATGTATGTAGCGATGAAACGCAGCAGTCCCCCGCCGCCGCCGGTGACTGTAGTGCCCGAGGCGGTGCCCGCGGCCGCGCCGGCACCGGTGGCCGCCCCGCCCCCCGCCACAACGGAGTCGCCAGCTCCCTCTCATCCTGCGGCAACGGCCAAGCCGAGCGCTATGCCGAAGCCGGAGTCTCCGGACGAACAGAGCCACAAGCAGAGCGCGCACTTGAAGCCGAAACGGCGGCTTGTCGCTCGGGCTGAGGCGCCGGAACCAACTGAAGCCGAACCACCCCTGCCGACACCCCCGGCGATCGCCACCGAGCCCGACGGGACCGACGAGAGTGCGCTTCCCGAAGACGGCGAAGTGACGCCGGTGCCGGTGGCTCCGGCGCCGCCCCACGTGGTGACACTGAAAGCCGGCACAATGCTGCGGGTACGGATCGGGGAAACCATATCGGCCTCGGCGCGGCATGCCGGAGACCGGTTTCTCGCGACGCTCGAGGAACCGCTGGTCATTGACGGATTCCTCATCGCCGCCCGCGGCGCGCGAGCCGAGGGGCAGGTGGTAGAGGCGGTGCCTGCGGGCAAAGTCAAGGGAGTGGCGAAGTTGGTGCTTGAATTGACCCGGATTTATACGACCGACGGCCAGTGGGTGGCCCTCCGCACCGAGACCTGGACCAAGTCGGGCAACACGGCCAAGAAGCGCGATGCGGCTGAGGTGCTGGGCGGCGGCGGGCTGGGCGCGCTGATTGGCGGCATGGCCGGCGGAGGCGCCGGGGCTGCGATCGGCGCGGCTGTCGGAGGCATGGCCGGCGGGACGGCGGCGATGATGACGCGCGGGCCCGACCTCACGGTGCCGGTGGAGACGCGAATTGTGTTCCGTGTCTCGGGCTCAGTCCGCATCACCGAAAAGCTGAGCTGAGCCGGGGATTTCCTTCAAGCGCCGGTACACGAGCGACACCGGCAGACCGACGACGTTGAAATAGCAGCCGTCGATGCGCTCGATGAAGCGCGAGGCTAGTCCCTGGATGGCGTAAGCGCCGGCCTTATCCATGGGTTCGCCGCTGGCGGCGTAATAGGCGATTTCCTGGGCCGACATGGGCGAGAATACGACTTCCGTGGAGGCCGCATCCACGAGTTCGCCTTCGTCGTGGCGCAAGCAGATTGCGGTGATGACCCGGTGCACCCGGCCGGACAACTGTTCGAGCATACGGGCGGCGTCTGCGATGTCGCTCGGCTTTTCCAGCACTTCGGCGCCCGCGACGACGATCGTGTCGGCGGCCAGGACGATCTCACGCGGGGCGCGAGAGACGGCACGGGCTTTGTCGAGAGCTAAACGCCGCACGTAGCTTTCGGGAGATTCGCCGGGCTCCCGCTGTTCGAGGACGGACGCGAAACGCACGCTGAAACGGATACCGGCTTGTTCGAGGATCGCCGCCCGGCGCGGCGATTGGGAGGCGAGAACGAGCATTTCCTCCGATGCTAGCGCAGAGACGGGGGAATGTTAGAATCGATGTGTTCAACCACCATGGAGCGCGCGGGCAAAACTCTCTCCCGGCTGCGCGGCCTGTCCGGGATTCCGGCTGAAGATCTGGCGCGAAGCGCTTGGCCCTCGGCCGTCGGCCCGCGCATCGCCGCCCAAGCCACCGCTGTCGCCCTGGTGCGGACAAAGCTGGTGGTGGAGGTGGCAGATTCCGTCTGGCAAAAACAGTTGTGGCAGTTGCGGGGACCGATCCTCGCCAAGCTGCGCGAACTGCTCGGCACTGAAATGGTGACCGAGCTCGAGTTCCGGATCGGGGTGCCGCGCCGGCCGCCGGCAAGAAGCCATGAACCATTCCCGGGCGTGGCCAACGAAGCCGACGGCATCGGCGATCCGGTGCTCAGGCGTATTTACATTGAGTCGAGGAAAAAAGCGATCTCGTGAAGATTACCGAACGCGAAGTCACCTACGTTGCTCAGCTCGGCAACCTCGAACTTACCGAAGATGAGACGCGGCGTATGGCGGTGGATCTCAACGATATCCTCAGCCACATCGACAAGCTCAATGAGCTGGACACGGCGGGTGTCGAGCCGATGAGGCAGGTGGTATACGGGGGTGGAGAGGCATTGGAGTTACGCGCCGACGAACCGCGTCCGGTGCTCGGCGCCGAGGAGGCGCTGGCGAACGCGCCGCTGGCCGGGTCGGGCCACTTCAAGGTTCCCCGGGTGATCGAACGATGAGCGAAGTTCCGGTTGGCACGCTCGACATCAGGACGATTCAAAGCGGACTGCGAACGCGACGCTTCAGCGCTGTCGAACTCGCACAGGCGGCGTTGGCCCACGCCGAAGCAGAGAATCCGAAGACGAACGCATACCTGGAGCTTTGCGGCGAGCGGGCTCTGGGAGCGGCACGCAGAGTAGACGAGGCGCTGGCGGCGGGCCGGGAGCCCGGGCCGCTCGCGGGCGTGCCGGTTGCGGTGAAGGACGTGATCACGACGCGTGGCGTGCGCACCACGTGCGGCTCGCGCCTGCTGGCGAACTTCCGCCCCCCGTACGACGCGACGGCGGTGCGGCGTCTGGAAGACGCCGGTGCGGTGATTCTGGGCAAGACGAACTGCGATGAATTCGCCATGGGTTCGTCGAATGAGAATTCGGCTTACGGGCCGGTTCGCAACCCGCACGACCTGGAGCGCGTGCCCGGAGGTTCGAGCGGGGGCTCGGCGGCAGCCGTGGCACAGGGCACCGCGGTGGCGGCGCTCGGATCCGACACCGGCGGTTCGATCCGCCAGCCTGCCTCGTTCTGCGGAGTTGTTGGCGTTACCCCAAGCTACGGGCGCGTGTCGCGCTACGGCCTGGTGGCCTTTGCCAGCTCGCTCGATCACATCGGCCCGCTGGCGCGTTCGGTTTACGACGCGGCGCTCGTGCTCGAAGTGATTGCCGGCCGGGACGAAATGGACGCTACCAGCGCTCAGGTTGCGACATCGAGCTACACGTCCGTGCTCGACGATGACATTCGCGGCCTCCGGATCGGCCTGCCGAAAGAGTATTTCACAGACCTGGCCAGCGAAACCGGCGAGCTGGTGATGAAGGGCGTGGCCGTTCTCGAAGGGTTGGGAGCCGAGGTCCGCCCGATCAGCCTGCCCCACACCGATTACGCCGTCGCCTGCTACTACATCATTGCGACCGCCGAGGCGAGTTCGAACCTGGCCCGCTACGACGGCGTGCGCTACACAACCCGCTCCGCGCAGGCCGATTCGCTTCAGTCGATGTACCGCCTCACCCGGGGCAGCGGCTTCGGCACCGAATGCAAGCGCCGCATCATGCTCGGCACTTATGTGCTGAGTCACGGCTACTACGACGCGTATTATCTGAAGGCGCAGAAAGTCCGGACACTCATCGCACGGGATTTCGAGAAGGCCTTCGCCGAAGTGGACGCGATCATCGCGCCGGTGAGTCCGTCGCCGGCATTTCGTCTTGGAGAAAAGACGAACGACCCGATGGAGATGTACCTGTCCGATATATACACCATCACCGGCGACCTGGCAGGAATCCCCTGCATGAGCGTCCCCTGCGGCTTCACCGCCGCGGGCCTGCCGGTGGGTATGCAGATTCTTGCCCGGCATTTTGACGAATCGGGCATGTTCCGGCTGGCCGGCGCTTATGAGCGGGCCAGCCGATAGTCCGGCTCCGATTTCCGGCGCAATAGGGCGTCGCGGACCGGTCGAGATTCATCAAGTAGAGTCAGAGGAGAGATTATGCCATTCACGCTACCAACGCTTCCCTACCCCGCCAATGCTCTTGAGCCGTTCATTGACACGATGACCATGGAGATTCACCACGGCAAGCATCATGCGGCCTATGTGAACAATCTCAACAAGGCTCTGGAATCGGCTCCGGAGCTCCAGTCCAAGACCGTCGAGGAACTGCTGGCGGGCAACTGCGCCATCGTACCGGAATCGATCCGGACCGCGGTTCGCAACAACGGCGGCGGACATGTGAATCACAGCATGTTCTGGCAGATTCTGAAAGTCAACGGAGGAGCCACGCCGTCAGGCGACTTGGCCTCGGCGATTGACTCGACGTTTGGGGGTTTTGACGCGTTCAAAGAGAAATTCGGAGCCGCCGCCGCGGGCCGTTTTGGCTCGGGGTGGGCTTGGCTGGTGTTGAAGGCCGGGAAGCTCGAAATCCTCTCGACGCCGAATCAGGACTCGCCGCTCATGGACGGCCTGTACCCGGTGATGGGGCTCGACGTCTGGGAGCACGCCTATTACCTGAAGTATCAGAACCGCCGTCCCGAGTACATCGGGGCGTGGTGGAACGTGGTCAACTGGGATGCGGTCGCAGCGCGGCTGCAGTCCGCCCGCTAGAGGGCCATCAGGGGGATGGGGGCGATGGCAGGCGTCCTGGAACTTCGTGGGGTATCGAAGCAGTTTCCCGGCCATGCCGCCGTTTCCGGGGTGTCTCTCGAAGTGCCCCAGGGCGAGTTCTTCTCACTGCTGGGGCCGTCGGGCTGCGGCAAAACGACGACGCTGCGCCTCATCGCGGGGTTCGAAACTCCGACGTCGGGCGCCATATTTCTCAACGGCCAGCCCATCCACGAGCTGAAGCCTTACGAACGGAATGTCTCCACGGTCTTTCAGAACTACGCGCTTTTTCCCCACCTCACGGTCCGCGGCAACATCGAGTTTGGCCTGCGGCGCGGTCCGGAGGTACACGAGATCGCCAGGCGCGTGCAGACGGCGATCGAAATGGTCAGGCTAAGCGGGAAGGAGCGGCGATATCCGCACCAGATGTCGGGCGGCGAGAAGCAGCGGGCCGCGTTGGCGCGGTCGCTGGTGCTCGAACCTGACGTGCTGTTGCTGGACGAGCCTCTTTCGGCTCTCGATCCCAACCTCCGCAAACAGGTGCGCGGCGAACTGAAGCAGCTTCAGCGGCGGGTCGGCATCACGTTCCTGTTCGTCACTCACGACCAGGAGGAGGCCCTTTCGATGTCGGACCGGATCGCCGTGATGAACGCCGGGCGCATTGAACAGGTGGGAACACCAGAGGAACTCTATCTCACGCCGGCTTCGCGTTTTGTCGCCTCCTTTCTCGGCGAGGTGAACTGGATCGACGGCATCGGCGTCCGGCCGGAGTCGGTACGCGTGTCCAAATGCCCTCCCACGGGGGTTCCGCAGCGGCAGGCCACGGTAACCCGCTCGCGTTTCCTCGGCAACCGGATCCATGTCGAATCGCAGTGCGGGAGCGGCGAGGCCGTCATCGCCGAGGTGTCGCGCCTCGAAGCCTGCTTCGCGGCCGGAGAGCCGGTTCATCTATGGTGGCAGGCATCGGACGAACTGCGCTTCGCCGATTGAGCGCCGGCGGTTCGGGGTCGAAGCTCGTGCCTCTCCGGCCGCTATTTCTGGCTCCGGCCTGGGCGACGATGCTGCTGCTGATGATCGCTCCGCTGGGCATCGTCTGCGCATACAGCCTGCTTACGCGCGGACCGTATGGCGGCGTGATGCGTCCCTGGTCGATCGGCGCTTACGGACGTCTGGCCGATCCCCTCTACGCCACCATTCTCGTCCGTTCGTTTTGGATCTCCGGCGTCACCACTACGCTCTGCCTGGTTCTCGCCTTCCCGCTGGCACTTTTCATTTCCCGCTCCGGACGCCGTAAGAATCTGTATCTCAGCCTGGTAATTCTCCCCTTCTGGACCAGCTTCCTCATTCGCACGTACGCTTGGATGTTTCTGCTCCGAGACACGGGGCTAATCAATACCGTCCTGCAGACGTTGCATGTGGTGCGCCAGCCACTTCCGCTTCTCTACAACGACGGCGCGGTGATCCTGGGCCTGGTTTACGCTTATCTTCCATTCGCCGTTCTCCCGCTTTACGCAACCATCGAGCGCATGGACGTCACTCTGCTCGAGGCCGCGGCGGACCTCGGCGCGCGGCCCTGGCAGACCATGTTGAGAGTAATGCTGCCTCTGGCCGCGCCCGGCTTCATCGCCGCCGGAGTGCTGGTTTTCATACCTTGCCTCGGCTCCTACCTCACGCCCGACCTGCTCGGCGGCGGGAAAACAGTGCTCATCGGCAACCTGATTCAAAACCAGTTCACGACGGCGCGCGACTGGCCGTTCGGCGCGGCCGCATCGCTTGCGTTAATGGCGCTGGTGATGGTCCTGCTCGCCGTCGCTCTGCGCCGCCGGAGGGAGGCGCTGCTGTGAAACGCTGGCTGTCGGTATATGCGGCCGCCGCCTTCGGCTTCCTCTATCTGCCGCTGCTGATCCTTTCCGCGTTCAGCTTCAACCGCTCGAAATTCACGGTCTGGGAGGGTTTTTCGCTGCACTGGTATCAGGCCGCATTTGCCGACACCGAATTGTCCGAGGCCACCGTTAACAGCCTCGTCATCGCTCTCACCGCTACGGTCATCTCAACGATCATCGGAACCTTTTGCGCCTACGGTTTGTGGAAGAAGAACTCGCGGGCGCTTTTGGGCTCCCTGTACCTGACTCTGGTGACCCCGGAGATTGTGACCGGAATTTCGCTGCTCGCGTTTTATCAGGCGATCTTCCGCTTTTTGCACGCCCGGCTGGGCATGCACACCGTGATTCTGGCCCACGTAGCTTTTTCCATCGCCTATGTAGTGGTGGTAGTGATGGCGCGCCTGCGCACGGTGGATCCTCGTCTGGAGGAGGCTGCGCTCGACCTGGGCGCCAACGAGTGGCAGGCTTTCCGCGAAGTGACACTGCCGGCGATTCTTCCCGGCGTCGCGGCCGCGGCACTGCTGGCCTTCACCGTCTCTTTCGATGACTACGTCATCACCAGCCTCGTCGCCGGAGTGGACTCCGAGACGCTGCCGATGGTCATTTATGCCATCGCCCGACGCGGCGTCAACCCGGTGATCAACTCCTTGTCGGCGATGATCTTCTTCGGCTTCGGGGCGCTCATTCTCATTTCCCAGCGGCTGGAGCACCGGGGCTCGGCATGAGGCGCCGATATTTTTTGCTGGGCGCGGGCGCCTCTCTTGCCGGATGCGCCCGCGATTACCGGCCCCGGCTCAACGTGATGAACTGGTCGGCCTATATCGCCCCGGACTCGATTCCGAAATTCGAAGCCGAGGCGGGGGTTCGCGTACGGTACGCGATCTATGAGAGCAACGAGGAAATGCTGGCCCGCGTCGGAGGCGGAAACTCCGGATGGGATGTTGTTTTCCCGAGCAGCTTTTTCATCAAGCCGATGATCGGGGAGGAGTTGCTGGCGCCGATTGACCATTCGCGGCTCTCCCATCTCGATCATCTCGATGCGCCGTTCCGCCATCCCTCGTACGATCCCGGACTTCAATGGTCCGTTCCTTATATGACCGGCGCCGCCGGCATAGTCTTCAACCGGTCGCTGACTCCCGTCCCGAGCCGCTGGAGCGACCTCTGGAATCCGGCCTTGAAGGGACGGATCACGATGCTCGACGACCCGACTGACGTCTTTGGCGCTTGTCTCAAACGCCTCGGCAAGTCGATCAACACGGAAAGGGAAGACGAACTGCGGGCCGCTCAGCGAGAGGCGTTCCAGCAGAAGCCGTTGCTGCGCGCCTACATCAACGCGGAAGTACGGGACCAGGTGGTGAGCGGCGATGTTCTGGCGGCGCAGATGTGGAACACAACAGCCCAGCAGGCCATGGATGAGTCTCCGGCCATCGGGTATGTCTACCCGGCTGAAGGCTACTGCGCGTACCTGGACACGATGGTGATCCTCCGCGAGAGCCGGCGGCAGGAGTTGGCGTACCGCTTCCTTGACTTCATGCTCCGGCCATCGGTAGCCGCAGCGAACGCATTGACCGCACGCACGACCACGACGAACGCCGCGGCCCGCCGGCTTTTTCCTCCCGCCTTCCGCGACAACCCGACCCTGTATCCTCCGCCCGAGGTAACGGCTCGAGGCGAATGGGAGCTGGCGCTGAGTCCGGCGACCGTTCTGCTGCGCGACCGTTTGTGGACCGAGATCAAGTCCGCCTGAGCGGGCCGCAACCGCGCGATGGGAGCGGGTCAGCCTTCGGCCAGCAAGGCGCCCCAATGGAAACCGGCGCCGAAGGCGGCGAAACAGACCGACTGACCGGTGGAAGGCCCGCCGGCTGCCGCCCACCATTCCTCGGCGGCGATCAGCATGGAGGCGGACGAAGTGTTGCCGTAGCGGCGGATGTTGGTATAGAACCTCGACTCGGCGACGTTCAGTGCCCGGGCGACGCGATCAATCAGGTTCTGATTGGCCTGGTGCATCAGAAAGACCTCGACCGCGGCGGCGGGGAGTTGATTCCGATCGAGCAAGTCCTGGATCACGCGGGGGATCTTGCGGGTAGCCTGCATGATGACCGAGCGGCCGTTCATTTCGAGCGCGCCCTCGAAGCCGAGCCGCAGGTCTTCGGCAAACGCTCCGTCGCTCTGAACCAGCGCATCCACGACTCGCGCGCCGGGTCCGGTGCCGCTGACCACAGCGGCGCCCGCGCCATCGCCGAAGAGAATGGCTACGCCCCGGTCGAGCGGCTCGCTCAAAGCGACCGGAGACATTTTCTCCGACCCTATAACCAGGACGCAGCCGTGCGCTTCCACCATGCGAGCGGCGATGGCGAGGCCGAACAGCGAGCCTGCGCTGGCTAAGGGAAGATCGAGGGCCGCCGCCGCTCCGAGTCCCAACTCGCGCGCGACGGTGGCCGCCGGTCCCGGAAAGCGCCGCTCGAACGAACCCGAGGAGACAATTACCATGCCGATGTCGGCCGGCCCGACGCGGCACTTTTCCAAACAGTCGCGGCCCGCCGCAACGGCCATCGAAACTACCGTCTCCTCCGGCCCCGCATAGCGCCGTTCCTCGATGCCGGAGACGTCGCGGATCCAGTCCTCGCTCACCCCGAGGCGGGCCGACAGATCGGCGTTGCCGGCACGCCGCGCCGGCAGATAGGAACCAAACCCTCGCAAGTACGCCGTCACTCAGGCCCTGCTTTCCAAATAGGCCGCAATCCGCTCGATCGAGTCGAATTTGCGCGGCGTGACATCGCCGTCCGGAATCCGGATCTGAAATGCCTTCTCGATGGCGCTGACCATGTCGGGCAGTGCGAAAGAATCCAGATATCCCGACTCGAACAGCGATTCGCCGGCATCGGGGGCGGCATCATTGCCGGAGATTTCTTTGACAATTTGAGTGATTGTGTCGATCCGATTCATCTCTTCGATTCCAACGCCGCTGTCTGCGCTTTGAGAAAATCCTGATACTGCGCCATCAGGTCATCAAACAGCGTGCGGCCCACCAACTGATAACCGGCCGGAGTCAGATGTACATAATCGGGTTGGCCGAGGCCGGCGCGGACCCAGAATTTTTTCGATCCGGTGCCGCCCATGCGCTGGCGCCAGTCCCAGAAAGGGCAGCGCATGGAGCGCGCGACTTCTCTCTGAATATCTACGACGGCATCCAGATGAGGAAAGGCCACGAGGCCGTGGCGCGTGCGCAGGAAGCAGTCCGGTGGCCCGATCATCACGATCGACGCCGTGGGTGAGGCCAGCCGCAGCCGGCCTATGGCGTCGATGAGGGATTGGCGGTATGTCTCAGCCTGCCACTTCGGGCTGAGCGCCTCATTAGTGCCGTAGGCCACGAGAATGAGCGCGGGATCGCGCTCGGCGATCTGCGCCGCCAGCAGGCCCTCGTCCCAGCCCGTCATCATTGCAATTTGTGCCCCGTTGATGCCTAGCGTTTCGACCGTCACGCCCTGGCTTCGGTCGGCGACCCATCCAAACAGGCGCACCGGAGCCGAGGAGAGCGTGCGGACGCTGTAGTGGTGCACGCCCGGCCCGGGCCGCCAGGCGAAAAAGCCGGCGGCGATTTCGCCGTCGGTGGATACGGTTCCGGCGGGTGCTCCGTCTTCCTCGATTTCGAGGCTTCCTCCGCCGGGTTGCTGCAAGTAACACAGCTTCAGGCTGTCGCATTCCGCCGTCAGAGTGACGGTTTCACCAGCGGAAGTGCTGCTGATGCTGAGTCCTCCGAGGCCGTAACGGCCGTCACCCGCCCGACCTACCAGGCCTTCGGTATGCCAACCGGCCGAACTCGATCCAGACGAGTCATAGCGCCGGTACCCGCGAAAGGGATGCCCGGGCATGATAAAGCCCGGCCCCCCGCAGCCGAACTTGGACTGAAAATTCTGGCGAAGAGCATTCGCCCAATCGTCGGATGCGGTGTGCGAATCGCCATACTGCAGAATGTGGACCGGCGTCCCGTCCTGGGTGGCGCGGGCGAGTTGGGTGAAGAACGGCACCAGGCCGGCCGCATTTGCGAAGGCATTGTCGGGCGCCCTCAGGGAAGCGGACACTTTTTCGAACGCCGCGCGCCGCACTGCGGCGGGCACCGGCGGCACGGCCCTGACCGTGCGGCGGTGGCCCCCCGCTCGCGTTCGGTGGGTGGTTTTTCGCTTTGGCGCCGGCTTAACCGCGCGCTTGCCGGGGGTCTGTTTACCGGGCGCCGAGGCGGACTGCGGAGTCTGTCCGGTTAAACTGAGCGCCATGATCAGCAGTGCGGCGAGCGTTCGCACGGCTTATCGCGACCCGCCTGATGCCGCCGGCCGCACCGCGACGTCGCCGGGAGCAGAGGCCTGTTGTGCCTTGAATCCGGAAAATCCGCGCTCGATCGCCGCGTCGAGCAGAGCGCCCACGCGCGCGGCTCCGGCGGGCAGTGGGTGCATGAAATCCGCGCTCACCAGCCGCGGATGCTCCTCGTACCAGCGAGCCATGGTTCCGGCGCCGCCCATCGCATCGAAGGTGTCGAAGAACGCGCAGCCGTTGGCGGCCGCGGTGGCCCGCTGAATGGCTACGATTCGAGGCAGAATGGGAACGGTTTCGATCTCGCCGTCCGAGTTCCGTTCTCCCCGATCCATAGGGCTCATAATCAGCACCGATGTCTCAGGCAACGCGTCTCTTACACGTTGTATCACCTGACGCAGCTCGTCGGCGTAGTAACGCTCGATATATTCGGGATAAACACTTTCATTGGTACCGTAATTCAGGACGACAAGGTCAGGGCGCTGATGACGGAGTTGCTCGGCCCACTGATGCGGCTCAAAGTAGCGCAGGACGGCTTGTATCTGGCCGCCGTTGAGTCCAAGACTATGATAAATCACTCCCGGCCCATTGCTCTCCAGCGTCCAGCCAAACAGCCGGACCGCGCCCGAGGTCACGGCCAGCGACACGCTGCGTGCGCCGGCCGGCAGAGGGAATGAGGCGAAACCCGGCTGCTCGGCGGCGCCGTTCGTACTCACGTCGCCGAGCAGTGTGTCCGAGGCCGAAACGCGAAACGCGCCACCGCCGGGCTGCTGGAGATAGTCGACCTCGACCCGTGTTTCCGGCTCGGCCATTTCCACCGTGGAAACGGCCCCGGCGCTACCTTCGAAGCTCACGCCTCCCAGCCCGTGAATCCCATCGCGGGCGCGGGCCTGCGTCGCGGGCGAGATTCGCCAGCCGCGCGCTTTCAGCTCCGCACCCCGGTGGCCGTACCAGACCCAGGGCTTGGCGATCAGGACAAAGCCATGACCCGCGCTTCCATACTTCTGCTGCAGCAAACTGCGGACGTCGGCTGTGATCGAGTCGGCGGTAACCGGCGAATCTCCGTAGTGCAGTACGCGTGTCACGGCTCCGGGCAGGCGGCGCTCGGTCCTGTCAAGCGCCTCGTAGAAATGGGTCATGCTTCCGGCGGCGTCGACGATGACGACGGGACTTGCCCCTGGCGCGGGCCGGGAAGCATGTTCGGCCGCGCGGGCTCCAGGCGCAATCGAATCGGCTGGATTATGTTCCCTGCTGGCGTGCCATGCGAGAAGCGAGTCAGCCAGAGCCAGCTTCCTTAATCGCCAGGGGGCCGGCACGGGGGCGTACTGAAGAGCCAGCGTCAAGGCCGCATAGGTGGCGATGGCCAGCGTCGTTTTGCGCGGCGCGCCCAGGCCGAGATTAGAAGCGCTGATAGACAAAAGGCGTCGCTCCCGTTCCGGCCACATACTGTATCGCCAGCGCCAGCAGAGCCAGCGCGGCCGCCTGCGCGTAAAAGGGCGCGTTGGAAAAAGCAATGTGACATCGCTGGTACCAGGCTTTGGGCCAATAATGCGCCGCCACCGCTATCGCCAGCACAACCAGGAAGCCATGGCTCACGTTGCCCCACGCCACCGTCCCGGAGGCGATCTGTCCGATGACGTCGCGAGCCGATTCGACGCTGCTCGCCCGAAAGAAGATCCACGCAAAGACGACAAAATGAAATGCCAACAGCATTCGGAGGACTCGCAGTAGCGGATTCGGCGACGCCTTTCTGCGCCCCCGCCAGAACTGCCACGCTCGCGTGACGCCAAGACCGAGACCATGCAGCAAACCCCAGACACCGAAGGTCCACCGCGCGCCATGCCATAGTCCCCCGATGGCGAAGGTCAGCACCAAATTGATATAGGGCATCAGTCGGGTCCGCTTCCCCGGCAGCGAGAAGAACAGGTAGTCCCGCAGCCAGTTCGAGAGGCTGATGTGCCATCGCCGCCAGAAGTCGGCGATGTTCTCGGCTTCGTAAGGGCGGTTGAAATTCACTGGTAAACGGATGCCCAGCAGCAGGGCTGAGCCCAGCGCGATGTCGGTGTATCCCGAGAAGTCGTAGTAGAGCTGAAACGCATAGCCGTAGACCCCCAGCAGGACCTCGGAACCGGAATAGAGCTTCGGCAGGTCAAACACACGATTCACCAATTGTTCGCCTAGATAATCGGCAATCAGAAATTTCTTCAGAAATCCCAGGCCGATCAGAAAGAGCGCCCGGCCGCCTTCGCCGGCGGTCAGCGTCGAGACGGACTTATCCCATTGAGGCAGCAGATCGGCCACCCGCGTGATTGGACCGGCCAAGGTGGTAGGGAAGAAACTGACCGTACCCAGGTACGCGAGATAGCTGCGGGCGGATTTAGCGTCCCGGCGGTACAGGTCGATGGTATAGGTCATCGCCTGAAAGCCGTAAAAAGACAGGCTGAGCGGGAGGGTCCAGCCCGTCCAGCTATGGGCGCCAACGCTTCCGAACAATGCCCCGACCAACGGCAGATACTTCGCCGAGCCGATCAAGCCCACGTTCATCGTGACGCTACCGGTGACCAACGCGCGCCTCACGACCGGTTCTTTTCGGGATTCGAGTGCCTTGCCGATCCAATAATCGAGGCTCGCCGCGACGGGAATTAGCGCCAGATAGACGAGCGACCAACTGGCATAAAACACGTAGTCCGCCACCAGAATTACGCCCAGCGCGACGCGGCGATTCCGGCCGAGGCTCCAATAAAAAAAATAAACGACGATCAGGAAGACAAGGTAGGTGGTTGTCGAGAGCGCCATGGGTACCGAAAAGGCCGCTCGACACCGAGGGCGGCCAGGGCCTATGGACAGAATAGCGTGCGTCCAAAAAGAAATCGCGCATGCCGCACCGTTAGCCGGCCGGCATGCGCGAAAGATCTTGACGTACTTGTGAGGACGATCAGCCCTTGGGGGCGGAATCGGTCTTCTTTGCCTTCTTCGCCTTCTTGGCCTTCTTCGGCTTGCTGTCGCTCTTCGGCGCATCCTGCGCGAAAACGGCCGTGGCGCCGAGCGCCAGCGAGAGGCCGAGCATGAGGGTCATCAGTTTCTTCATGTCTAGTTCTCCTTGGGATTGGGACTGTCAACCAACTACAGACTCATCATGCCAGACTGACCATGAAGGAGGCCTTAACCAGCTATTAAAATGCCTTCATCTGGGACCGGGCCATGAAATGACTGTGCCGGTCGCGCTAAACTTCGAGTTTCAAGGAATGTTTCTCGCCATCGTCCTCGCCGTGTCTCCGTCGGCGTGGGTCCCGGCGCGATGGGCTTCCAACGATCCCCACTCGCTCGACCTGCTCCGGTCTACCCCTATCAACTGTCTCCTCGTCGAGCACGAGTCCTGGTCCAAGACTTTTGCCTCGTCGGCAGCCGCGACCGGCGTCGCCGTCTTGGGAGTGGTGCGAAGCCCTGTAACGGCGGTCGATCAGGCTCGCGAGGCGGTCCGGCTCGGCATGACCGGGGTGGTGCTGGAGGGTGATTTTCCCGACACTATTCCCCGAGCTCTGGATGATTCCCGCATTCCGTACGTCCAGTTGGCGCCGCGCTCGAAGATGCACCTGGACTCCAGCCAGCCGATTACCGGAACATACCAGGGCGTCTGGCCCGGCGTCGAGGTGCAGAAAGACGGCGAGACCAAGTCCGCTCCCAGCGGCGCACCGTGGATCGACACCAATACCGGCTTCCTGCGTTTTGTGCGCGCCCTTACTAACGGTCCGATCTGGATCGGCAACATGCCCCCGCCGAACACGGTAATCAGCATCGCCCGATACATCCAGACCGTCGGCGACGCAGCGATGAGCGGGGCCCGCTGGGTTGTCAGCCTGGACGACGATTTCAACCGCCGTCTGCTGGCGCGGGACCCGAAAGCACTGGAGGGTTGGAAGCAGATCGCGGAAGCCGTGCAATTTTACGAGGACCACGGCGCCTGGCGGACCTGGCAGGCGCGCAGCGACCTGGCGGTGGTCGAAGACGCATCGAGCGGCGCCTTGTTGTCGGGAGGCATCCTGGATATGATCGCCGTGAAGCACACGCCCGTGCGCCCGATGCCGCCGACGCGGATCTCGCCGCAGTCGCTCCAAGGCCTGACGATGGCGGCCGATGTCGATCCTGGCGCGCTGACACCGCCTCAGCATGACGCTCTGCAGGCCTTCACGCGCGCTGGCGGCACTTTGCTGAATGCCCCGCCGGGCTGGAAATTCGTTCTTCCCAAGGACGGCGGCATTACGCTGGACGCCGGATCTCTGCAGCAGCTGGACGAGATTTGGAAAGAACTGAACTCACTTACCGGGCGCAAGAACCTGGGAGCCCGGCTGTTCAATGTCTCCACGATGATCTCGAATCTGGTTCAGGCGCCATCGGGTAAGCCCGTGTTGCTGCATCTCATCAACTATTCCGATTACCCGGTTGACTCGATCACCGTCCACGTGTCCGGCCAGTTTACAAAGGCCAGCCTGCTCGCTCCCGGCGCCGCGCCCATCGACCTCAAGCCTTACGCGGTCGAGGAGGGCACGGGCATCGACATCGACAAGATCAACAACGTCGCAGCCCTGGTGCTCGAGTAACTCCGGACTTTTTTCGTCCGCAACCCGGGCACCGGCTATCATGGCTATATGGCCGGGACCGACGCCGCACCTGACGCAATCTACCAGCGGCTCACCGCCCTTCGCAATGGCCTGCTTCATCTTCACAAGCGCCTCCTGGACTCCGAGGCCGCCCTTTACGATCGGGAGGTCAGCCGCATCAAGTCGCCTGGGCAGTTGCTGGACCTGGTTCTCAACCACCATTCCTTCGCCTGGCTCCGTGAACTGTCCCAGCTTGTCGTTGTGATCGATGAAAGACTCGACGAGAAGAGTCCGGTAAGCGCGTCGGAAGCGGAAAGGCTGATTTTGAGAACGCGAGGCCTGCTGTCGCCCTCGGAATTCGGCGACGGGTTCCAGCGCAGCTATTTCGACGCGTTCCAGCGCGATCCCGATACGGTGCTGGCGCACGCCGAAATGATGAAGATTCTGAACTCGCTGACCTGAACCCGATCCCCAGCCCGCGACGGGCAACCGCATGCTGAGTGATTCGATCCGCCGTACTACACTTGAGAGTATGCAGCGACTTTCGCGCCGGGAAATTCTCGCGATGCTGGCCGCCGCGCCGGTGGCATATGCCGCCCGCACTGCCCCTGCATTGCCCGTATCCATCGCACGTTGCACGTCCTACGACACCGGCCTCGACGCCGTCATGTCGACTATGTTCGACCAGCTTGGCGGTCTCGGCGGCCTCGTCCGCAATAAGACCGTCACCATAAAGCTCAACCTCACCGGCAGCCCGGCACTTCGTTTCCAGGGCCGCCCGTTGGGCTCAACTCACTACGTGCATCCCAAGATGACGGCCGCTCTGGTATCGCTGCTCGACCGCGCCGGCGCGAGCCGGGTCCGCCTTGTCGAAAGCTGCTTCGCCACTAACGCTCCACTCGAAGAGTATTTGCTTGATTCGGGCTGGAACGTGCGCTCCCTCAAAAGTCTCAGCCGGAACCTCGAGTTTGAGAACACCGATTATCTCGGCCTCGGCAAGAGCTACCACCGGGTTGCCGTGCCCGGCGGGGGCCACGTATTTCCGGCCTTCGACCTGAATCATTCCTATGTCGACACGGACGTGTTCGTCTCGCTGGCAAAACTGAAGAATCACGCCACTTGCGGCGTCACGCTGTCGATGAAGAACATCTTCGGCATCACCCCGGCCTCGATTTACGGAGACGACGCCGGCGTTCACGAACCGAACGAAAGCCCCGGCTCCGGCCGAGTGAGCACTTGCCACGAGGGAAAACGCCAGCCTTCCAGCTCGTCGCCGGCCGAGATCGATCCTTCCTCCAGCCGCGAGCCGGGTCATCGCATGCCGCGGATTGTGGCCGACCTCACCGCCTCGCGTCCCATTCATCTGGCGATTCTCGACGGCATCGAGACGGTCACCGGCGGAGAAGGGCCCTGGATCAAGGGACTGCGCGCGGTGAAGCCGGGCGTCATCGTGGCCGGCCTCAACCCCGTCAACACGGACGCTGTTTCCGCGGCGGTCATGGGCTACAACGCGCGCGCCCCCCGTGGCGAGAAGCCGTTCCACGATTGCGACAACACACTGCTTCTGGCCGAGGCCCTGGGCGTAGGCTCCGCAAACCTCCACGACATCGATATCCGCGGCCTGGCGCTCAAGGACGCCATGTTCCCGTTCGGCTGAGCTAGAACGTTCGAGCTGATCGTTTTTCCAGAGGACGCCACCAGATGCCGACCCCAGGGTCTTTCCCCGCTGAGGCGCCGTGGACCGAGCTCCCCAGGCTGACGCCCACCGCCTTAATCGACATTTTATGCGTGGCGTTCCTGGTCTACCAGGTACTCCTGATCATCCGGGGGCGTCGCGCGGCCCAGATCCTGCTCGGCTTCGGCGTCATCGGCGTCGTTTACATGGCGGCCGTCTACCTTCGGCTGGAACTGCTGCGCACCGTCCTGGCGGCTCTGGCTCCCTACACTCCCTTCGCGCTAATTGTCGTCTTCCAGGCTGAGATCCGGCGCATGCTGGCACGGCTGGGCCGGAGCCGCCTCACCGGCTTCCCCGAACTCGAGCGCCGCGAAACCACCGAGGAGATTCTTCTCGCCCTGGGCCAGCTGAGTTCGCAGCGCATCGGCGCCCTGATCGTGGTTGAGCGCAACACCGGGCTACGAACCTTTATCGAGAGCGGCGTGTCCATCGACGGCCGGGTGTCGCGCGATCTGCTCTGCTCCATCTTCCATCCCGGGGCCGCACTTCACGACGGCGCCGTCATTATCCAGGGCCCTCGCGTCGCCGCCGCGGCCTGCTTTCTGCCGCTCAGCACGGACCCTGCGCGCGCCCGTGAATTGGGCACGCGCCACCGAGCCGCCATCGGCGTCACGGAAGACTCCGACGCGCTCGCCTTGGTCGTTTCCGAGGAAACCGGGCGCATCTCGGTCGCCGAGCGAGGCGAAATTGAGCGCGACGTCAATCCCACCCGCGTCGAGGAGTTTCTTACCGGCCGCTCCTCGATCAAGCATCAACCCGAGCCCGCCGCGCCGCCCTTGTTGCGGGAATCCGGCTCACCCACTTCGCTGCAGCCATGATTACCCGATTGAGCCGGGATCTGGGCTGGAAGCTGCTGGCGCTGGCGATCGCCGCGCTGCTCTGGGTTGTGGTCAATCGCGAGGAGGAGATCTCCACGTCGGTCGCCGCGCCGCTTCAGTTCCGCAACCTCGCCGACGGCCTCGAAATCAGCGGAGGAGCGCCACGCACGATTCTGCTCAAGGTGCATGGGCCCTCGGCGCGTCTGGCTCGCTCCGATCTAGCCACGCTTGCCGTTGTGCTCGACTGCTCCCAGGCGGTTAAGCCTGGCGCTTATACCTTCAACATCGCTTCCCGCCAAATCCGCCGTCCGTTCGGTGTCGTCTTCGCTTCCGCCGACCCCTCTCAGGTCCAACTGATTCTGGAACGCACCGTGTCGCGGCAGGTCCGCGTTGATCCTACCTACGCCTCGCCTCCGCCTTCCGGATACACGGTCGCCAGCTACAGCATCACCCCCGACCGCGTGCGCGTTGCCGGACCCGAGAGCCACGTTCGCCGGATTGACGTAGCGGGCACCGATCCTATCGACCTGGATGGTGTCGTCAGCCGCACTGAGCTCCACCTGGCCGCTCATCTGTCCGACCCCGAACTGAGGCTCGATCCTACGACTCCACTGCTAACCTATAAAGTGGTCCTCGAGAAAGTTCCGACAAAGAAGGAAGCAACTCACTGAATGGCTCGTCAACTCTTCGGTACTGACGGCATCCGCGGTGTGGCCGGCCAGCCCCCGCTCGATCAGGCGACGGTTTACGCCGCCGGCCAGGCGCTGGGCGAATGGGTGCGCGCATCGGGCCGCGAGCCTTCCGTCGTCATCGGAATGGATACCCGGGAGTCGGGATCCTGGATTTCCGCTCTGCTCGCGGCGGGCCTGGAGCAGCACGGTGTGTCGGTCCGATTTGCCGGCGTTACGACGACGCCCGGCGTTGCTTACCTCGCCCGCACCGGCTCGTTTGCGGCCGGCATTATGATCTCAGCCTCCCACAATCCTTATCAGGACAACGGCATCAAGGTCATCGGCCACTCCGGCTACAAGCTGCCAGACGATACCGAGGAGGCGATCGAACGATCGATTCTTTCCTCCCGCACTCCACCCCCGCCGCAGCCCAAGGCGCTGGAGGTCGACTCCTCCCTCGACAATCAGTATCTCGACTACCTCGCCTCGATCCTGGCGTCCGCTTCTCCGCTGGCCGGCCTCAACCTCGTGATGGATTGCGCCAATGGCGCGGCCTCCGGCCTTGCTCCAGAGTTGTTCACCCGTCTTGGCGCGCGCCTGCACGTGATCGGCGCCTCCCCCAACGGCCGCAACATCAACCTGAACTGCGGCTCGCTTCACTTGGACGCTCTGCGGGCCGAAGTCACGGCTACGGGCGGCGCGCTCGGCGTGGCCTTTGACGGAGATGCGGACCGCGCCCTCTTCGTCTCCCCATCCGGACGCATCATCGACGGCGATGCGGTGCTGCTCATCATGGCCCGCCGTCTCCTGGCCGAGGGCCGGCTCGGAGGCAACAACGGCGGACCGCTGGTCGTCGCCACAGTGATGTCCAATCTCGGCCTCGAACGCGCTCTCGCCGCCTCTGGCATCCGCATGCTTCGAACGCCGGTCGGAGACCGCTACGTTCTTGAGGAGATGCTCCGCACCGGCGCCACGCTCGGCGGCGAGCAGTCCGGCCACGTCATTTTTCTCGACCATGCCACCACGGGCGACGGAATCCTCACCGCGCTGCTGGTGGCCCATGCCGTTCTCGCCGAGGGCAAGCCGATTGACGTGCTCACCGACGGCCTGCTTGTCTATCCGCAGCTTCTCGTCAACGTCCGCGTCAGCCGCAAACGCGCGCTCGACGAGCTTCCCTCCGTTTGCGAGGAGATCCGTGCCGCCGAAGCTTCTTTCGGCTCGTCCGGGCGCGTTCTGGTGCGTTTCTCCGGCACCGAGCCGCTCGCCCGCGTCATGGTCGAGGGCCCGGACCAGCGCAGCGTCGAGCACTTCGCCGGCCGCATCGCCGATAAAATCCGCGCCGAACTCGGCGCCGACTAACCCGAGCACCGAGTCACCTGGTCTGGTGCACAATAGTGCCATGCGTTCTTTGCGCTTCGTCTCCTGGTTCCTTCCGATTCTTGTCCTTGCCCAGACTCCGGCGCCCACCATCGAGTCCGGCTCCGATTGGGCGGCATTGTTCAACGGCCGCGATCTCGCCGGCTGGGTAAATGTCGGCCGCGAAAAGTGGGTCGTTGAAAATGGCGCGATTCACGGCTCGGCTGTGTCCCACGACTACGGTTACCTTCGCACCGAGAAGGATTACTCCGACTTCGATTTATCCTTCCGCTTCAAGTGCGAGACCCTTGGCAACAGCGGGCTGTTCTTCCGCGCCCGCTTCAAGCCCGGCACCACCGAGATCGTTCAGGGACCCCAGTTCGAGATCGACTGCACGATCGGCCGGCACACCGGCGGCGTGTACGACGTGGGACGACAGTGGCTGGTGTGGCCGGCGCCCGAAAATGAGACTGTCGTTCGACAGGGCGACTGGAACGAATATCTTCTCCAGGTCCACGGCGTTCACTACGTCTCGCGTCTCAACGGAGTCACGATGGTCGACTACACTGACCCGAAGCGATTTGGCGAAACAGGAAGCATTGCGCTCCAGCTCCACGCCGGCGGCGGCGCGGACATGTTATTCAAGGACATCCTGATCCGCGACCTCTCCCGCCGCTGACCGCCGTGCCGCGCCTCTACCACTGCCACCACCACGATATGGGCCTTCCGCCGGGCCACAAGTTTCCTGTCGCCAAGTATGACCTGGTCCGCCGTCGCCTCGAGCCGCTGTCACTGTTCGAATTCGTTCCCGCGCCTATGGCGCCGCTGACCGCGGTTGAGCTCGCCCACGATCCGTTTTACGTCCGCCAGTTCATCTCCGGCCTCCTGCCTCCGGCTGCGGTGCGCCGCATCGGCTTTCCGTGGTCCGAAGGCTTGGTACGCCGCACACTCGCCTCGGCCGGAGGAACACTTGCCGCCTCTGGCGATGCACTGGAATCCGGATGGGGCGGTAATCTTGCCGGCGGTACCCATCACGCTTTCCGCGCCGAGGGCTCTGGCTTCTGCGTGTTCAACGACATCGCCATTGCAATTCACTGGCTCCGCCGCCAGGGCATTTCCCGCGCCGCGGTCATCGATCTCGACGTCCATCAAGGTGACGGCACGGCCGCCATTTTCGCGGATGACCCCGATGTCTTCACGCTCTCGCTACACGGCCGAAACAACTTCCCATTCCGTAAGCAACGCAGCCGCCTGGATGTCGACCTCGCCGACAGCGCCGGCGACGACGAGTATTTGGAAGCCCTGGATGCCGCGCTGCCACACGTCTTCGAGTTTCATCCGTCGGTGATCTTCTACCAGTCCGGCGTCGACGCTCTCGCCTCCGACCGCCTCGGCCGCCTCGCGCTCACTCATGCGGGCCTCCTTGAGCGCGACCACCGTGTTTTCTCCGCCGTCCGCGCCCATGGCGTACCCGTCGTTGTCACGCTCGGAGGCGGCTATTCGGAACCCATTGACCTCACGGCCGAAGCGCACGCCAACACATTCGTCGCTTCCGCGGCGGCCTTTTTTAGCCCTGCGAAAAATATTCCAGCCAGCCTCGGACTCCGGTAGTCTATGTGCTTATCGTGACGACTGCGGCTCACCTGGACACCCTTCTCGCCGACCGACAGTTGATTGATGAACAGTTACAAACCGTTCTTCCGCAACTTCAGCGGTCCCCCGCCCCACCGGTCCGTGAGGCAATGCACTACGCCGTTTTCGGATGCGGCCAGCGGCTGCGCCCCCTACTGGCTCTGCGCATCGCCCGCATGCTGGGCGCCGCCTCCGCCCTCAATCTCCGTGCCGCTGCCGCAGTCGAGCTACTGCACTGCGCCTCCCTCATTGTCGACGACCTGCCCTGCATGGACGATGAGTATCTCCGCCGCAATCGCCCCTCGCTCCATGTCGCCTTTGGCGAGGCGAATGCATTGCTCGCCGCCTTTGGACTGGTCGCCCTTGCCGCCCGCTCCGTGATCGATATCAACTGCCGGCCCTGGGAGCTTCCCTGCCTGCTCGAGTTCCAGGTGCGCCTGCTGGCCACACTCGACTGCGAGAGCATGATCGCCGGCCAGTCCCTCGACCTCTCCCTCGACTCGGGTGAGCGCGACACCCACCGCCTTCGGCTCGCCACGTTGAAAACGGTTCCGCTGTTCGAGCTTGCTGTCCGGGCCGGCAGTCTGTTTGCCCGTCTGTCGGCCACCGAGGAACAGTGTCTGCTGGATTTCGGGCGCGAGTTTGGCCTTGCCTACCAAGTGCGTGACGATCTCGATGACGGAGAAATCGACGCCATATCCACGGTCCAGGACCCTTTCGCCCGCGCGCGCGAATGTCTGGCGCCGTTCGGTTATCGCTCCGGCCCGCTGGTCGACCTGATGAACTATCTCGATGTCCAAAAGCATAGTCGTCATCGGTAGCGGCTTTGGCGGGCTCGCCGCCGCCATCCGCCTCCA
>DAIDHC010000234.1 GCA_027452065.1 Bryobacterales bacterium | reverse complement strand
GTGCTCGTCACCTGCCCCACCGTCAGCTTCACGTCGATCCTCAGCGTCTGGTTGATGTCCAGCGCCGTCTGCGCCACCACCTTCACCGTCGCAAAGCCCGGCGCCGTCGCCGTCACCTCGTACCGCCCGATCGGCAACTGCGCCACCTGGTAGAAGCCCGAGTTGTCCGTCTTCGTTGTCTTGGCGATGCTCGTCCCCTGGTTGGTCACCGTCACGTCCGCGCCCGCCACAACCGCGCCCGTGGGGTCGGTCACCACCCCCGTGATCTTCCCGTAAACGTCCTGCGCGTTCGTCCGCGCGGAAAATGCCAGGGCAAATACAAAAATAGCGGTCGTGAACCGTGTCGCTCTCTTCATATGCGCAAGCTCCTCTGTTACTTTCCCCAACGATTACCGCGGCGCGGAATCGCGCTCAAACCTTACCCGCGTGATTCCGGGAACGGGGCCGCAGCCCTATGGATATTGTGCGCAGTCTACAGCACGGCGATCACCAAATGCAACCCCGCCTCTCTGCAATATCTTGGCCCCGTCCCGCCCCCGCGCCGCTTCCTCTTTTCATAGATCCGCGCCGCCGCGCGTCCCGCTTTTGGAATTCCCGCCCCGCCCCGTTTCAGCCTCGCCGGACTTCCCCTCAGCCCCGCTGAACTTCGCCCCGCCACGCCTCCACCAGCTTCACCTTCCGCCCCGGCGGCCGCGCAATCCTCTCCGCCACTCTCACCTGCACCCTCACTCCCTCACCCGCCAGCTCCTCCACGCTCCTCCGCACACGGCCGGCGTGCTCTTCCCCGAACCCCTCCTCCGGCTCCACGCGCACCTCGATCTCCGCCGCCGCCGTCTGCACCACCTGGTACCGCCGCACCCCGGGCGTGTTCTGCAGCGTCTCGATCAGCCGGATCGGGCTCAGCCACCGCCCGCCCGGCAGCGGCAGGTAGTCTATCGTTCGTCCCTCGATCCGGTCAATCGTCGAGAACCGGATCGCGCAGCCGCGCGGCCCCGCCGCCCGCCGCACCACGTCCCCGATCTCATACCGGATCATCGGCGTGATGAACGAGTGCAGCGGCGTCACCACCAGCCTCCCGGCTTCGCCCGGCCCCGCCTCGCTGCCGTCCTCCCGCAGCACCTCCGCACACACGCCGTCGTCGCAGAAGTGATACAGCCCGCAGCGCACGCACTCCCACGCCATCAGGTTCACCTCCATCGCCCCGTAAAAATCCACCACGCGGCACCCCGCCGCCTCTTCGATCCTCCGCCGCAAGTCCCCCGTCAAAAGCTCAGCCCCCGTAAACACCCGCTTCAGCTTCATCCCGCGCAGCCTCTCGCCCCAGTCCGGCAGCAACAGCTCAATCAAGCCCGGCTTGGCTCCGAGAATGTCGAAATGCTTGCCGAAAACCTCGGCCCGCAGCGCTTCGAACGGCAGCTCCTCGTTCACAAACTCGAACCGGAAAACCCCCAGCCGGTGCGCCCGGGTCTTGTGTCCCGGCAGCCCGATCCGCAGCCGCACATCCCACGGCCGCAGCCCGGACAGCATCTGCGCCCGCAGCCGGTGCGCGTACAGCGTGTACTCCTCGGCCCTCGTCCGCAGGATCCTTACCCGCTCGCCGGTCGTCCCGGAAGAATACAATTCGAAACACCGCCGCTCGTCGGTCCCCTCCGCCACCAGCCCCTCGGCCTTCCCCCGCGCGTACTCGGTCTTGTTGAGTACCGGCAGACGCTTCAAATCCGCAACGCCCCCGATCTCCTCCGCCCGCACGCCCGCCTCCCGAAACCACCGCCGGTAAAACGGAACCCGCGCCGCCGCCTGCCGCGCCAGCGCCTGCACCCGCCGGTCCTGATACTCCCGCACCCGCTCCGGCGCCGCGAACGGACGCCGCAAAAACCCCGCCCACGACAGCCCGTCGAACCCGCTCATCCCGCCGCCACCGCCGCGTCCAGCCCGCCCCGCTCCCTCGGCCGCTCGATCCACCGGCACACGCCCTCCACCGCCGGCTCTTCGAGAAACTCCTGCACCGTCATGCCGGCCCCCGGCGCTTCGCCGATCCGGCCCACCAGCCTCGCCGCCAACACCGAATCCCCGCCCCGGTCGAAGAACCCGCCCCGCATCCCGGCCCGCTCCACGCCCAGCGCCTCCGCAAACAGCGCCGCCACTTCCTTCTCCCGCCTCGTCCGCGGCGCCTCGAACTCCACCCGTGCCTCCCCTCCGCCCACCGGCGGTTTTCCGCGCTTTAGTCTAACAAAGGCCCGCCTCCACACACACGCCCGGCCCTGCTACGCTGGGGAGTCGCGTTCCGTTGCCATACGGCTCGCGCTCAACCCGGTCGGCTCATGGCGATCACGGTCGTTATCCCGGTCTTTAACGACGCGCGCTCTCTAGCGCGCTGCCTCGCCGCCCTCGCGAACTCCCATCTTCCGCCCGCCGAATGCATCGTCGTCGACGATGGCTCCACCGATAACTCGGCCTCCGTCGCCCGCCGCGCAGGCGCCTTCCTCAACCACTCTCCCCGCCGCATGGGCCCCGCCGCCGCCCGCAACCGCGGCGCCGCCGCCGCCCAAAGCGACCTCCTCGTCTTCATCGACTCCGACGTCTGCCTCCATCCCGATACCCTCGGCCGCATCCAGGCCCGCTTCGACGGCGACCCCGGCCTCGCCGCCCTCATCGGCTCCTATGACGACGAGCCCGAATCCCCCGGCCTCGTCAGCCAGTACAAAAACCTCCTCCACCACTTCATGCACCAGCGCTCCCGCCGCGACGCCAGCACTTTCTGGACCGGCTGCGGCGCCATCCGCCGCGCCGTCTTCGCCCGCATCGGCGGCTTCGACCAGCGCTACCTCCGCCCCTCCATCGAAGACATCGCCCTCGGCCACCGCCTCCGCCGCGCGGGCTTCCGCATCGCCCTCGACACCGATGTCCAGGTCAAGCACCTCAAGCGCTGGACTCTCGCCTCTCTCACCCGCACCGACATCTTCGACCGCGCCCTTCCCTGGACGCGCCTCATCCTCCGCTCCGCCTCGCTGCCCAACGATCTCAACCTCTCCATCGCCGAGCGCTGCAACGCCGCCGCCGCGCTGCTCCTGGTAACGCTGGCCGCGCTGCTGGCCGCCTCCGGCCGCTGGGCCTTCGCCTCCGGCTCCCTGCTTCTGGCCGCCGCCGTCCCGGCCCGCTTCTGCCGCTTCGTCGCCCGCAAGTGCGGCTGGCTTACCGCCGCCGGCGTCGCTCCCCTCCACCTGGCCTACTACATCTATAGTTGTCTCGCCTTCGCCGCCGGACTCCTCCTCCACCTGGTCCGCTGGCGCTGGCAGCCCGATCCTCTCTTCGCTACAGCCCCCGCAGCGCCCGCCACACGCCGGCCGCAATCCCCAGCGCCTGCGGAGTCAACTGCAGCAGCACCCGCGCGTCGACAAGCGCCGCCGGAGCCGCCCCGAGCAGCCGCTTCTCTCTCATCGCACCCAAAGCGAGCACCAAAAACAATGGCGTGAACGGCCGCCCGTAGCCGTAGGCCGAAGTCCAGAACCCCTGCCCGCTCGCCAGCACAAACAGCCCCAGAAACAACAGGCACGTCCAGGCCTCCACGCCCGTCTCCCTTCTCCATAGCCTCCACGCCGCCAGGCCGAGCGCCAGCACCATCCCGCATAGCGCCGCCATGTCCACGGCCTGAATCAGGCGCTCCGTCATCGGCGGAAACGGGTAGCGCACCGGATGCGCTATCCGCGCGAAGATCCCGGCCACGGGCTCGCGGAAGAACCACGCCTGCCGGATCTCCTCGTGCCGCCCCGCCGCCCGCGGCATGGCAACCGATATCCACGCATACCACGCCACCGCCGGCAGCGCAGCCGCCGCCATCGCCGCCGCCCGCCCCCACTGCCGCCGCCGCGCCGACTCGATGCACTCGGCCCCAACCAACAGCATCCCCGTCTCCCGCGCCAGCGCCGCCAGCATCAGCACCACCCACATCCTTCCCGCCGCCCCCCGCTTCTCATACCAAAGGAAGCCCGCGCACAGCGCCACCAGCGTCACGTCCACCGTCATCCGGTCCATCGAGACCAGCGTCGCCGGCAGCGCCACAAACCCAATCCCCCACGCCGCCCGCCGCCCGCGCGATGCCGCATACCGCCCCAGCCAGTACACCCCGCCGAATACCGAGATCAGCACCACCGCTTCATAGGCCGCATCGATGCCCGCGTCCCGCCCCAGCGCCAGCGTCCAGGCCAGCGCCGGAACCAGAATCAACCGGTACCTCCACACCCGGTTGTCGAACGACGCCTCCCAGTCTTTCCGGAACCACGGATCGTGCGCCATGTAGCGGTAATAGGCGCCGTCGTAGCCGGTCGAGTTGGGAAATACATATGTCCCCGCCGCCAGTTCCTTCGGCGCCGGACTCGCCGAACCCGTGCAGAACAGCGCCGTCCAGTTCCCCCCGTAGTTGAAATGCACCGTCGCCGCCTGCCACGCCCACACCGCCAGCGCGCCCGCCAGCGCCGCCAGCACACACGCCCGTCGCCCCGCCGCTGCCTCCACCGTCGCCCTCCGCCGCGCCGCCCCGCAACGCGCTCACAGTATACTATCGGAGTCTTCCGGCCCCGGCCCGCGCCGCACCCGCCCGCCCCGCTCACCATGATCAACGACACGACGCCGCTGCCGACAGACCCATCTCCGCCTTCCTGGTATCTCGACCCGCTGGCCGCCGCTCAGAAGCGGGAGGTTCATCAGAGGCTGGTCCGCCGATGGGTCGCCCGCCCGCCGCGCCTCCTTCTCAAGACCGACGTCTTCGAAGAGGCTTTCGGCGAAGACCGCATTCTCTTCGACCTGTTCCCCGATGCCTCGCTCGCCGCCGGCATGGACATCGCTCCGGCGCACGCCGCCGCCGCGCGCCGCCTCGCGCCCGGCCCCCGGTTCGCCTTCGCCGTGTGCGACGTCCGCCGCGCCGCGTTCCGCTCTTGCTCGTTCGACCTGATCCTGTCCAACTCCACGCTCGACCACTTCGATTCGCTCGACGATCTGCGCGCCTCGCTCAACGAACTCGCCCGAATGCTGGCGCCCGGCGGCACGCTCATCGTCACCCTCGACAACCCGGCCAACCCGCTCTACCCGCTCCTGGCCTGGCTCAGCCGCCGCCGCTTCGCTCCCTTCTCGCTCGGCCGCACCGCTTCGCTGCGCCAACTGAACTGCTGGCTCGCGGAGGCCGGCCTCACCGTCACCGCCAACGACTGGCTGATCCACAATCCCCGCCTCGTCTCCACCGCGCTGTTCCTGCTGTTGCGCCGCCTGTTCGGCCGCCGCGCCGATCACCCCATCCGCGCCCTTCTGGCCGCCTTCGATTCCCTGGGCCGCCTCCCCACGCGCCCCCTCACCGCCTGCTTCCTCGCCGCCTGCGCCCGCAAACCGCCGTTCACGCCCTGACCATCCCGCCGCCGTTCCCCTCCGCTTCGCTCACCGCGCCGCGCCCGCCAAAACGCCGATCACAAACCAAGCGCCACCCGAACTCGCGCCCGCCCAACCGCTTACCCCGGCCCATCCCTTCCCGCCCCGGACCGCCCCGCTACACCGGTAGCATGAGCGAACTCCAACTCGAAGACCAGACTCCGGACTCCGCGCGCGACGACGCCCGCGCGGAAACCAACCGCGCCAACTCGAGCCACTCCACCGGCCCGCGCACCGAGGATGGCAAGGCCCGTTCCAGCCAGAACGCCTTCAAACACGGCTTGTGCGTGCCGCGCGTCCTGCCCGGCGAAGACGCCGCCGAGTTCGAGGCCTTCCGCCAGCTCCAGTTCGACGAGCAGGCGCCCTCCGGCGCCACCGAGACCATGCTGGTCGAAGACCTGGTCCTCAATTACTGGCTGCTGAACCGCGCCCGCGCCGCCGAGGCCCGCGCCCTGGCCGCCGATCCCGAAATGGCCGACATGAAGCGCCTGACACTGCTGCGCCGCTACGCCTGCACCTACGAACGCGCGTATCTGAAAGCCCTCGACGTACTGCGGAAACTCCGCAGGGAGCGTAAGGCTCAGCAGGAAGAGGACCGCAAGCCCGCCCGCGCGTCGCACTACGCCCCCGATGGCTTCGTTTCGAAAGCCTTCCACGACTGCGCCATCGGCATCATGCTGGACGCCGCCCTCGCCCCCGAAGGCAAGCGTCCTTTCTCGATTCACATCGACGAGGAAGGCATGCCGGAGATCGACTGGCGCGGCTATTGACCCTTTCTTCGCCTCTCTGACGCCCCGCAGTTCCCCCACCTCCCGGCTTGCTCGCCCGAACTGCGCCCGTCCGCCGCATCCGGCGGAACGCTTGGCGCCCCGCCGTCGTATTCACGGTCATGGAATCTTCCACCGCCGGTCTCCGCCACGCTCTGCGCGTGCTGGCCAAGAGCCCCGGCTTCACCGCCGTCGCCATCGCCGCCCTGGCCCTCGGCATCGGCGCCAATTCCGCCATCTTCTCGCTGGTCGATGCCGTCCTGCTCAAGCCGCTTCCCTACCCTCAACCCGACCGCCTCGTCGCCCTGCACCGCCGCTTCCCCAACGGCGACAGCAACTCCTCCTCGATCCCGCTGTTTAACCTCTGGCACTCGCAGGCCACCGCCTTCGAGTTCGTCTCCGCCTCGGACTTCGCCGGCCCGGGGCTCAATCTCTCCGGCCTCGACCGCTCCGAGCAGATCAAGGGCGTCCACGTCTCCCGCGATTACTTCAAACTGTACGGCGCCTCGACGCGCCTCGGGCGCACCTTCACCGCCCAGGAAGATTCGCCGGGCGGCGTCCGCGCCGTCGTCCTCAGCGAAGGCCTTTGGAGGCGGCGCTTCGGCGGCGACGCCTCGATCCTGGGCCGCGGCATCACGCTGAACGGCGATTCCTACACGGTCGTCGGCGTGATCGACGGCCGCTTCGTTCCCGACCCGCCGGCCGACGCGTGGCTGGCCCTGCGCGCCGACCCCGCCAGCCGCGACCAGGCCAACTATCTCTCGGTCACCGCCCGCCTCAAGCCCGGCATCACGCTCTCGCAAGCCAACGCCTCGCTCGCCGTGCTGGCCGCCAACTTCCGCAAGACGGCTCCGTCGCTGTTCGATAAGAACGAATCCGCGGCCGCCACGCCGCTGGCGCAGTCCATGACCGGCGACGTCCGCCCGGCGCTGCTGATCCTCACCGGCGCGGTTGCCTTCGTGCTTCTCATCGCCTGCGCCAACGTCGCCAACCTGCTGCTGGCCCGCGCCGCGGGCCGCCAGAGGGAACTGGCCATCCGCGCCGCCCTCGGCGCCGGCCGCGCCCGCATCGTCCGTCAACTGCTCACCGAAAGCCTGCTGCTGGCCTTGGCCGGCGCGCTGGCCGGACTCGCTCTCGGCCGCGCCGGCGTCCGCCTGCTGCTCGCCTTCAGCCCCGGCGACATTCCCCGCATCGACGCCGCCGCCGGCGTCCCGCTCGATGGGAACGTCGTCCTGTTCACCGCCGCCGCCGCCGTGCTCACCGCCGTCGTCTTCGGCCTCTTCCCCGCGCTCCAGGCCTCGCGGCCGGACCTGAACTCCACTCTCAAAGAGTCCAGCTCGCGCTCCGGCACCGGCCTCCGCCAGAACCGCGTCCGCGGCCTCCTGGTGGCCAGCGAAACCACGCTCGCCGCGGTGCTCCTCATCGGCGCGGGCCTGCTCGTGCGCACCTTCAACGGCCTGCGCAACGTCTCCACCGGCATCGACAGCGGCCATGTCCTGGTCATGCAGACTTCGCTGGCCGGCTCCCGCTACGCAACCACGGCGCAGATCGACGCGCTGGCCCGCAACGTCACCCGCCGCATCGAGGGCCTGCCCGGCGTCACCTCCGCCTCCCTCGCCGTCGTCGCCCCGCTCGCCAACGTCGGCATCGATCTTCCCATCGTCATCCCCGCCCATCCCCCGCAGCCCGGCAGCCCCTTCAACGGCGATGAGTTCTGGCGCTTCGTCGGCCCGCACTACTTCCAGGTCTTCGGTATCAGCAGGCTTCGCGGGCGCCTGTTCGACGAGACCGACACCCAGTCCAGCCTGCCGGTGGTCATCGTGAGCGACGCCTTCGCCCGCAAGTACTTCCCCAAGGAGGACCCGATCGGCCAGCGCCTCGTCATCGGCGGCAAGCTCCTCGGCCCGCAGTTTGACGACCCGCCGCGCCAGATCGTCGGCATCGTCGGCGACGTCCGCGAAGGCGGCCTGAACCGGCCTTTCGCGCCCCTCATGTACATCCCTCAGGCCCAGGTCGGCGACGGGCTCACGGCCTTCGCCAACTCCATCATCCCGATGAGCTGGGCCGTCCGCACGCAGGGCGATCCGCTGGCCATGACTTCGCTCATCGAGCGCCAGTTCCTGGCCGTCGATAGCCAGCTTCCCGTTGCCAAGGTGCGCACCATGGACAGCCTGGTCCACACCCTCACCGCGCGCGAGAGCTTCAATACGCTGTTGCTCGGCGTCTTCGCCTCGATCGCCATGCTGCTGGCCGCCATCGGCATTTACGGACTGATGAGCTACTCGGTGGAGCAGCGCACCAACGAGGTCGGCATCCGCATCGCGCTTGGCGCCAGCCGGTCCGACGTGCTCACGATGGTGGTGAGCCAGGGCATGAGGCTGGCGTTGGCCGGCGTGGCGATCGGCCTGCTGGCCTCGCTCGGCCTGGCGCGGCTGCTGTCCAAGATGCTGTACGGCGTCAAGCCCGCCGATCCGGTAACGTTCGCCTTCGTCGGCTTCGCCCTGGCTCTGGTGGCGCTGGCCGCCTGCGTCGCCCCCGCCCTGCGCGCCACCCGCGTCGACCCCATCGTCGCCCTCCGCTACGAATAAGGGGCGCCGCCATCCCCGCTCCGCGGCCTCGTCCCGCGCGTTCGAGCGCGCGCACTCCGGCGCTCCTCTTGGCCCCACCGCTCGCGCCGCGCCCCACTCCCCTGGCCCGCCCGCGCGCACCATCACCGCCGCTCCCCGCGCCCACCTGCACCGCCGCGGCTCTCGTGCCGGCGCCGCTCCGCGCCTCTCGTGCCCGCGCCGCTCCGCGCCTCTCGTGCCTGCGCCGCCTCCGCGCCTCTCGTGCCCGGGCCGCTCCGCGCCTCTCGTGCCTGCGCCGCCTCCGCGCCTCTCGTGCCCGGGCCGCTCCGCGCCTCTCGTGCCTGCGCCGCCTCCGCCGCTTCGCGAGGACCGGCGCTTCTCCGCGCCCTTCGCACCAGCGCTTCTTCGCGCCCCTTGTGCCCGCACCGCAGGTCCCTCGTGCCGGCGCCGCTTCCCGCGCCCACTTGCGCCGCCGCTCTCCCCGCGCCCGCACCGCTTCCGCCGCTTCGCGAATGCGGGCGCGCCCGCGCCGCCGGGAGCGGATGCAATAGAATCTCGAAATGGCCTGTTACAAGCTGCTGTCTCTCGTGTGTCTGGCCGCCAGCCTGGCGGCGCAGGAAAGCAAGCCCGACGCTCCCAAGCCCGGCCTGCCGCTCCATCCCGAACGGAAACTCGACTTCACCACCGACGAGGGCACCTGGCTCTCGCTCGACATCTCGCCCGACGGCAAAACCATCCTCTTCGAAATGCTCGGCGATCTCTACACCATGCCCATCGCAGGCGGCCAGGCCAGCCGCATCACCTCCGGCATGGCGTTCGACAGCCAGCCCAAATACTCGCCCGACGGCAAGTCCATCGCCTTCCTGAGCGACCGCGACGGCAGCGAGAACCTGTGGGTCGCCCAAGCCGACGGCTCCCATCCCAAGCAGCTCAGCAAAGAGAAGCAGGCCGAGTTCGCCTCGCCCTCCTGGACGCCGGAGGGCGACTACGTCCTGGTCTCCAAGACCTCGACCACGCTGGGCGCGCACGAGATCTGGATGTACAACACCGCGGGCGGCGCCGGGGTGCAGGTGACCAAGTCCAAAGCCACGCCGCAGACCCCGCGCGAGCAGGAGCGCAACTTCCTCGGCGCCATCGCCTCGCCCGACGGCAAGTACTTCTACTACGCGCGGCGCCTGCGCGACTTCAGCTACAACGTCACCTTCCCGTTGTGGCAGCTCTACCGCCGCGACCGCGTCACCGGCGAAGAGGATGCCATCACCAACGCACCGGAAAGCGCCTTCCGCCCCGTGCTCTCGCCCGACGGCAAGCTGCTGGTGTACGGCACGCGCTTCGAAGCGCAAACCGGCCTGCGAGTCCGCGACCTCGCCACCGGCGATGACCGCTGGCTGAAGTATCCCGTGCAGCGCGACGACCAGGAATCGCGCGGCACGCGCGACCTGCTGCCCGGCTACAGCTTCACCCCCGACGGCAAGAGCATCGTCGCCAACTACGGCGGCAAGATCCACTCGATCGACGTGGCCTCCGGAGCCGACACCGTCATTCCGTTCACCGCCGCCGTGTCGCTCGACCTCGGGCCGCAATTGAAGTTCCCCTCGAAAGTCGACGAAGGGCCGGTGAAGGCGCGGCTGATCCAGGGCGCCGCGCAGTCGCCCGACGGCAAGCGCCTGGCCTTCTCGGCGCTCACGCACCTCTACCTCATGGACGCATCCGGCGGCCAGCCGAAGCGGCTGACGCAGTCGGCGGAAGGCGAGTATCAGCCGGCGTGGTCGCCCGATGGAACCTCCCTCGCCTTCGTCACCTGGACCGGCGCCGGCGGCGGCCAGATCTGGACCGTGCCCTCCGACGGCAGCGCGGCTCCCAGGCAGGTGACGCGGTTCGCGGCCTACTATGAGGACCCGGTGTGGTCGCCCGACGGCGCCCGCATCGTGGCCCTCCGCGCCTCCACTTACGAGCGCAACGAGACCTCGCGCGCCTTCGGCGACGCCAATCAGACCGACCTCGTCTGGGTGCCGAGCCAGGGCGGCGATGCGCAGTTGATTGCGCCCGCGCCGGGTTACTCGCGCCCGCACTTCACCCACGCCGAGGGCCGCGTCTTCGTCTACGCGCGGCAGGCCGGGCTGATCTCGATGCGCTACGACGGCACCGACCGCCGCACGCACGTCAAAGTACTAACCCGCAATCTCGTCGGCGCGCCGACGCCGCCGGCGGCTGAAGAGGTCACGATGAGCCCCGACGGCGCGCACGCCCTGGCGCTGATCCACCACCAGCTTTACCTGATGGCCGTGCCCGTGGTGGGCGGCGACGCCCCGAGCGTAGACGTCGGCAAGCCCTCGGTGCCGCTCAAGCGGCTCACCGACGTCGGCGCCGACACCTTCGCCTGGGCCGACGACGGCAAGACGATCACCTGGTCTCTCGGCGCGTCCTTCTTCCGCCAGCCGGTCTCGACGGTGGTGTTCGACACACCGCCGCCGCCAGCCAACGGAGCCGCGGCCGCCGAGGCCAAGCCGAAGCCGAAGGAGCCGCCCAAGTACCAGGAAATCGCCGTGGACATCGAGGCCCCGCGCTACACGCCGAAGGGCAGCGTGGTGCTGCGCGGAGCCCGCGTCATCACCATGCGCGGCGACGAGGTGATCGACAACGCCGACATCGTCGTCACCGACAACCGCATCGTGAGCGTAGGCAAGCGCGGCTCGGCGGCCGTGCCCGCCGGCGCCCACGTCATCGACGTCAAGGGCGAAACCATCATGCCCGGCATCGTCGATGTTCACGCCCACTGGACCGAGATCCGGCGCAAGGTGCTCGACACCCAGAGCTGGCCCTTCCTGGCCAACCTGGCCTTCGGCGTCACAACGGGCCGCGATCCTCAGACCGGCACCAACGACACTTTCGCCTACCAGGACCTGATCGACATGGGCGTCATCGACGGCCCGCGCGCCTTCTCCACCGGCCCCGGCATTTTCGGGCCCTACGCCAACAACGACATCGAGTCGCTCGACGACATGAAGGATACGGTGCGCCGCTACCAGAAGTATTACCGCACCAATACCGTGAAGTCGTACCTGGTGGGCAACCGCAAGCAGCGCGAGTGGATGGTGGAGGCCTGCAAGGAGAACCACATCATGCCGACGACGGAAGGCGCGCTCGACCTGAAGCTGGACATGACGCACGCCATCGACGGCTTCGAGGGCAACGAGCACGCGCTGCCCATCGTGCCTTTATATAAGGACGTGGTGGAGCTGTTCGCCAAGAGCGGCATCTACTACACGCCGACGCTGCTGGTGGCCTACGGCGGGCCGTGGGCCGAGAACTACTTCTACACAACCACCGAGGTGCACGACAATCCGAAGCTGGAGCGGTTCTTCCCGCACAGCGTGCTGGACGAGAAGTCGATGCGGCGGCCGTGGTTCCGGATGGACCAGCAGGTGTTCCCGATGCTGGCGGCCTCGGCGGCCAAGATCGTGCGCGACGGCGGGCACGGGCAGATCCAGGGAATCCAGTGCCACTGGGAGATGTGGGCGCTTTCGAGCGGCGGGCTGAGCAACCAGGAAGTGCTGCGGGCGGCGACGCTGAGCGGCGCGCAGGCCATCGGCTACGACCAGGACCTGGGCAGTATCGAGCCCGGCAAGCTGGCCGACCTGATCGTTCTCGACAAGAACCCGCTCGAGGATATCCACAACACGACCAGCATCAAGTACGTGATGAAGAACGGCGAGATGTTCGAGGGCGACACTCTGGACGAGGTTTGGCCGGAGAAGAAGCCGCTGCCGGAGATGTGGTGGTGGAAGGACAATCCGGCCCATCTGAAGACGGCGAAATAGAGGCGCGGTAGAGAAGGGGGCGCGAGCGGCGACAATAGAGATGTGCAGATCGTTCGCGCTTATCCCCGCCACCTCTCTCTGGTCGCTCCGCTATTCGACCAATACCGGCAGTTCTACGGCCAGCCGGCCGACCGCGACGGGGCGCGGCAGTTCATCGCCGGGCGCCTGGACCGCGGCGACTCGGCCATCTTTCTGGCCATCGAAGGCACGGGCGGCCGCGAGGCCGGGCTCGGCCTGGTCCAGATGTATCCTCTGTACAGCTCGATCGCGATGAAGCCGAGCTGGCTATTGAACGACCTGTTCGTGGCAACGGAGGCGCGGCGGCACGGCATCGGCCGGACGCTGATGGAGCGGGCGCGGCAGCACGCCATGGAAACCCGGGCCTGCGAGATCGTACTGTCCACCGGGGTGTCGAACTCGAGCGCCCAGGCGCTGTACGAGAGCCTGGGCTACAAGCGCGACGCGGAGTTCTACCAGTACGTGCTGACGCTGCGGTAAGCGCAGGCGGCGCCGCGGACTGCTTCAGGCGGGGCGGCAGGCTTCCAACAGTCTTGCGCGGAGGGATTCGCGGCCGGCTTCGTCGAGCTTGGCGCCGGCGCGGGTGACGTAGAAGACGTCGAAGGCGCGATGGGCCTCGGTGTTGATGAGCACGACTTCGATATTGAGGCCGTCCGAGGCGAGGGCAACGGCCAGATCGTAGAGCAGGCCGGGGCGGTCGGGAGCCGAGATTTCGACCAGCGTTGCGTTCTCGGAGGCCGAGTCGTCGAAGCTGACGGCGGCGGGCGCGGCCGGCCGGTGGTGCGCGGCGGGGCGCGGGCGGTTGCGGAGCAGAGAGCGGGGATCGAGGCGGCCGAGGGCGGCCTCGACGAGCGCGCCGGAGAGGCGGTCCACCTCGGAGGGGTTCAGCTCGAGCGTGCGGTGGGGGTCGGAGAAGGCGAAGGTGTTGAGACCGAGGCCGCTCGCGTTGGCGCTGGCCTCGGCCTGGGCGATCTCGAGGCCGAAGCTGGCCAGGATGCCGGAGAGCGAAGCGAGCAGGCCGGGGCGGTCCGGCGAGACGACGGCGGCGCGGAAGTAGCCGCCATCGCGGGCAACGGAGGCGGCGGCGCCGGAGCGGCCGGCCTGGCGGGCGAGAGCGACGTGGGCGGCGATCTCGGCAGGGGCGTGCGTGCGCAGGTACCGCGTCGGGATGCCTTCGAGAAACGCCGCCGTCTCGGCGTCGGCTTCGGCGTGGTGGATGCGGTCCGACTGCAGCTCGCGGGTGAGCTCGTGGTGGGTGTTGGTGTAGAGCCGCCAGAGCTGATCGAGGCGCCAGGGGGAGAGCGCGGTGGGATTGACGGCGCTGATGTCGGCGTAGGTCATGAGGGTGAGCAGGCGGAGGCGCTCGATGGAGCCGGTGCGGGCGGCGGCGTGGCGTGCGGTGGCGGGGTCTTCGAGGTCGCGACTGTTGATGACGGAGGAAAGGTCGAGGTGGCGCTCGATGAGGAACAGGACGGTGTCGCGGACGGGCTCCGGCGTCTGGAAGCGGGCCAGCACTTCAGAGGCGATGCGAACGGAGGCGGCGGTGTGCTCGCCGGCGCCGCCGCCTTTGCCGATGTCGTGAAGCAGGAGGGCGAGGCGGAGCGCGGCGAGGCCGGCCGATTCATCGAGCAGGTGGGCGAAGCGGCGGCGCGGGGCTTCGTGCGCGCCGGCGAGGGCGGCGAGGGATTCGAGAGCGACGAGGGTGTGTTCGTCGACGGTGTAGCGGTGGTAGAAGTCGCGGGCGACGAGGGCGTCGATGCGCTTCCACTCGGGCAGGAAGACGGCGAGCAGGCCGGCGTCCTGGAGGAGGCGCAGGGCGTGGGCGCAACGCGGCAGAGCGAACAGCGCGCGGACGTCCTTCCAGGGATAGGAGGGGCGGGAGGCGAGCGCGGGCAGGGCGGCGGCGAGGCGCTGTTCGGTGTCCGGAGCGAGGGCGAGGCCGTGGCGGGCCACGAATTCGAGGAGGCGGAAAACCGCCGAGGGGTCGGAGGCGAGGAGGCCGGGCTCGCGGAGCAGAACGCGCTCGCGGGAGACGGTGAACTCGGCGTTGGACAGGCGCCCGCGCCAGTCGCGGAAGGAGGCGAGCAGGCCGGCGCCGGAGTCCTCGGCCTGTTCGAGGGCGCGGCGGACAGCGCGGAACACCCCGCGGGCGTGACGGTAGTACTCGCGCATCCAGGCGGCGGGGTCGGCGGCGATCGCCTCCTGGGCTTCGAAGTTGAGCAGGTTGTTGTCGCGGCCGGAACGCGCGTGAAGGAAGAGACGGATGCGGGCGAGGAAGTCGCGGGCCTCGTCGAGGCCGTTGCCGGAAGCGGCGCCGAGGGCGCGCAGCCAGTGGAGAACATGGAGGTCGCGGAGGCCGCCGGGGCACTCCTTGATATTGGGCTCGAGGTGGAAGATGGTACCGCCGAACTTGTCGTGGCGGGCGCGGGTCATGCGGGCGAGATGGCGGAGGATGCCGGAGCGCTCGGCGGCGAGGAAGCGGGGGAAGCGCTCCTGAAGGGAGTCGAAGCGGGCGGCGGGGCCGCAGACGGCGCGGCGGTCCAGGAGGCTGATGGTGAGCTCGAGGTTGCCGTCGTGGATCTGGCAGCACTCCTCCACCGTGTGGACCGATTGGCTGGCGCGGAGGCCGTTGTCCCAGAGGGCGCGGATGAAAGCGGCGATGGCGTCGCGCCCGGGGCCGGGCGGGGGCAGATCGTCGACCAGCAGGAGCAGATCGACGTCGGAGAAGGGGAACAGCTCGCGGCGGCCGTAGCCGCCGACGGCGACGACGGTGCAGGCGAGGCCGTGCGCGGCGGCCGAGGATTGGACCAGAGCGTCGACCAGCGCGCTGCGCTTCTCGAGTTCGAGACGGCTCGGAGCGGGCGTGGGCGTACTGCTCAAGAGATTAGATTACAGAGCTCCCTCGCCCCGGTCGTCGTTGCGGATGCGTATGGCTTCCTGAACGTCGAAGACGAAGATCTTGCCGTCGCCGATCTTGCCGGTGCGGGCGGCGGTGGAGATGGCTTGAATGGCGTCGGCCGAGCGGGCGTCGGGGACGACCATTTCGAGCTTGACTTTGGGGAGCAGATCGACCTGGTACTCCATGCCGCGGTAGACTTCCTTGTGCCCTTTCTGCCGGCCATGGCCGCGCACTTCGCTGATGGTCATGCCTTCGACGCCGATGGCGGTGAGGGCGTTCTTGACGTCTTCAAGCTTGTGGGGCTGGATGATGGCTTCAATCTTTTTCATGGAATCTACGCCTCGAAATTATAACCTTCCTCGCCGTGCAGACTGATGTCGAGGCCTTCGTCCTCCTCGTCGGGCCGGACGCGGACGCCGATGGTGAGGTCGACGATCTTGAGGATGATGAGGGAGCCGGCGATGGCGAGGACCCAGGAGATGGCGACGCCGCCGAGCTGGTTGAGAACCTGGGCGGCGTTGCCGTCAACCCAGCCGAGGGGGAGCGTCTTGCCGGAAGAGTCCTTGAGCGAGTCGTTGACGAGGCTGGTGGCGAAGACGCCGGTGAGGAGGGCGCCGAGAGTGCCGCCGATGCCGTGGACGCCGAAGGCGTCGAGAGTGTCGTCGTAGCCGAACCGGCCTTTGACGGCGGTGACCATGAGGAAGCAGACGATGCCGGCGGCGAAGCCGATGAGCATGGCGGGGAAGGGCTTGACGAAGCCGGAAGCGGGAGTGATGGCGACGAGGCCGGCGACGGCGCCGGAGATGCCGCCGAGCATGCTGGGCTTGCCGTTGTGAATCCATTCGGCCAGGATCCAGCCGAGCGTGGCGGCGGCGGCGCCGAAGTGAGTGGCGACGAAGGCGCTGGTGGCGAGTGGGGAGGCGGCGAGCGCGCTGCCGGCATTGAAGCCGAACCAGCCGACCCAGAGCAGGGCGGCGCCGACGAAGCTGAAGGTGAGGCTATGGGGCTTCATGGGCTCGGAGAGGTAGCCTTTGCGCTTGCCGAGATAGAGGGCGCAGACGAGGGCAGAGACGCCGCTGGTGATGTGAACGACGGTGCCGCCGGCGAAATCGAAGCAGGGGATTTTGCCGCCGAGGAAGGCGTTGAGCAGGCCGCCCTTGCCCCAGACCATGTGGGCCATGGGGAAGTAGACGAAGGTGGTCCACAGGACGGTGAACATCAGCATGGCGGAGAACTTCATGCGTTCGGCGTAAGCGCCGGAGATGAGCGCCGGGGTGATGATGGCGAACATGAGCTGATAGACCATGAAGGTCTGCTGCGGGATGGTGGCGGCGTAGTCGGGGTTGGGCGCGGCGCCGACGCCGTTGAGAAAGAGATAGCGGAAGTCGCCGAGGAAGGCGGTGCCTTCGCCGAAGGAAAGGCTGTAGCCGTAGACGGCCCAGAGCACGGTGACGACGGCCATGAGGATGAAGCTGTGCATCATGGTGCTGAGGACGTTCTTGCGGCGGACGAGGCCGCCGTAGAAGAGGGCGAGCCCCGGGCCGGTCATCATCAGGACGAGGGCGGCGCTGACCAGCATCCAGGCGTTGTCGCCGGCGCTTTGCGCGGATTTGGCGGCGGCTTCGACGGCCGCGAGGCGGGCATCGAGGGAAGGCGGCGGGGCCTGCGCGAACAGAGAGGAAGCGGGGAGCAGCAGGAGCAGCGCGGCGCCGAGCCAGCGGGCGAGCGAGGCGGCACGCGGTGCGCGAGGGTCGATCGAGGGAGGGTTTCCGGCGGGAAATGCGACGCCCCGCGCGATTCGGCTTCGAGACATAACTTACTATAATCCTCGATATAGGAAAGAGAGCGCCAAGCAGAAAAATCTATGGCCCTAATCGAAATTTCTGACGGGGGGTACTGCGAGGCGAACGGCATGAAGCTGCATTACGCCTCCAGCGGCAAGGCGGGAGATCCGCTGCTCCTGTTCCTGCACGGGTTTCCGGAGTTCTGGTACGCGTGGCGGCGGCAGTTGGAGGCGTTCGGAGGAAAGTGGCACGCGGTGGCGCCGGACATGCGGGGCTACAACCTGTCGTCGAAGCCGGCGGCGGTTGAGGCGTACGCGATGAAGCACCTGGTGGAGGACGTGCGCGCGCTGGCGGCGAGGCTGGCGGGGGCGGGGACGAAGTTCACACTGGTGGGGCACGACTGGGGCGGGGCGGTGGCGTGGGCGTTCGCCATGGCGCATCCGGAGCTGCTCAACAAGCTCGTCATTGTGAACGCGCCGCACCCGGCGGTGTTCGCGCGGGAGCTGAACGAGAACCCGGCGCAGCAGCGGGCGAGCCAGTACATGCTGCGGTTCCGCGAGCCGGAGATCGAGAAGGTGCTGGAGGCGGACGGGTACGCGGCGCTCGAGTGGGCGGTGATGCGCATGGCGCGGGCGGGAGCGTTTACGCCGGACGACATCGCCGAGTACAAGAAGGCCTGGGCGCAGCCGGGGGCGCTGACCGGGGGGTTGAACTATTACCGGGCCTCGAGGGTCGGGCCGCCGGACGGGAGCGGCGAGCCGGCGCGCGGCGTCCCGGCGACGGCGCTGAGGCGGATCGAAGTGCCGGTGCTGGTGATCTGGGGCGAGCGGGACTTTGCGCTGCTGCCGGGCAACCTGGAAGGGCTGGAGGAGTATGTGGCGGACCTGCGGATCCACCGCGTGCCGGAGTGCACGCACTGGGTGGTGCACGAGGAGCCGGAGATGGTGAACCGGGTGATCGGCGAGTTCCTGGCGGTGTAGCTCAGGAGCTACCGGCGCCTTTGGCCGAACGCTTCGGCGTTGCGCCGGCGCGGGGATCCTTGGCCGCGGCGGCGTGGCGGTGTTTGGCCGTGCCCCCGCCGCCGGGCTTGCCCAACTGCGCGGTGAGCGCCTCGGCGATGCGGGCCTGCTGGCGCTTGCGCTCGCCCGCGTCCTGGATGGCGTCGACGGTCTGGATCACCAGCAGCCATTTGTTGCCGTACTCGAGGTGGCTGTTCTTCTCTTCAGCGGCCTTGCGGTAGACGTCCTCGCGCTGCTGGAACAGGCGCTGGATGTAGTAGACCAGAACGGTTCCGGCGGCGGTGACGGTGCCCTTGGTGATGGTGCCTTTGCCGTCGGAGAAGAACATGGCGCCGAGGCCGGCGATGAGGACGAGGAAGCCGACGCCGACGCAGACGGCCCAGAGTTTCCAGACCAATTCGGCCTGGCGGGTGAGGGATTCGTACTGCTTCTGGAGGTTATCGCGGAAGAAGCGGAAGCTTTCCTCGATTTTGGAGAACCGCATGTCGTCGCCGCTGAAGAAGCCGGTTTGGGGCAACTGCTGGAGGAACCGGGTGGGGGCGGCGGCGGCGAGGG
>DAIDHC010000233.1 GCA_027452065.1 Bryobacterales bacterium | reverse complement strand
CGCTGCGGTTTCCGAGAGTGTTTGAAGGACAGCGGCTGGCGATGATTGCATTTCCGCTGGGAGGGGTGGGGGCGGGGAGCGTGAGCCTGGGCGGGCGGGGGCAGTTGCGGGACTGGGAGATTTTCAACCGGCCGAACAAGGGGCACTCTTTGCGCTACGCGTTTCCGGCGATCTGGGCGCGGAGAAGCGGCGGGAAGGCGGTGGCGAGGGTGCTGGAGTCGAGAATTCTGCCGCCGTACGAGGGGGCGGACGGGCTGGGGGCGAACAACGCTCCGGGGCTGCCGCGGCTGGCGGCGGCGCGTTTCACGGGAGCGTATCCACTGGCGCGCATCGATTTCGAGGACCGGGAACTGCCGGTGCACGTGAGCCTGGAGGCGTTCTCGCCCATCATCCCGCACCATGAGGACGACTCGGGGCTGCCGGTGGCGGTGCTGCGGTACACGGTGAAGAATACGGGGCCGGGCGAGGCGGAGGTGGGGATCGCGTTTTCGATCGACAATCCGGTGGAGGCGGAGACGAAGCGGCGGGGCGGGAAGGACGGGCGAACGAACGAGTGGCGCGAAGGCGGCGGGCTGGCCGGCCTCGTGATGACGAACCCGGAGTTGGCATCGGAGGACCCGATGCGGGGCTCGTTCGCGCTGGCGCTGGTGGGGGAGAACGGAGGCGAGACGACGCACTGGCGGGGGTGGCAGAAGAGCGGGTGGTGGACGGCGCCGCTCGACTTCTGGGACGACTTTTCGGCGGACGGGACGCTGGGAAAAGAGCCGGAGGCGAGGGACGCGACGGCGTCGCTGTGCCGGAAAAGACGGATCGCGGCAGGGGCGTCGGCGGAATACACGTTCTTGCTGGCGTGGCATTTTCCGAACCGGACGCCGGCCTGGTGCGGGTGGGAGGCGCCGGCGGGCGATGAACACACCGTGATCGGCAATCATTACTGCACGCGGTTTGGCGACGCCTGGGAGGCGGCGGTGTACGCGGCGGGGCGGCTGGAGGAGCTGGAGAAGCGCACGCGTCTGTTTGCGGCGGCGGTGAGCGGGAGCACGATTCCGGCGGCGTTGAAAGAAGCGGCGACGGCGAACCTTTCGACGCTGGCGACGACCACGACATTCCGCACGGCCGATGGGGAGTTCCACGGCTTTGAAGGCGTGAACGACAAATCGGGCTGCTGTTTCGGCAACTGCACGCACGTGTGGAACTACGAGACGGCGACGGCGCACCTGTTTCCGCGGATGGCGCGATCGCTGCGGAAGTCGGCGTTCGGATACTCGATGGACGAGGCGGGGGCGATTCATTTCCGGCAACTGCTGCCGGACGGCAAGCAGCGGTCCGGGTTTGCGGCGGCCGACGGGCAGATGGGGCAGATCCTGCACGCATATCTGGACTGGATTCTTTCCGGGGACCGGGCGTGGATGGAAGCGCTGTGGCCGCGGGTGAAGAAGGCGCTGGAATTCGCCTGGGTGCCGGGAGGGTGGGACGCCAATCGCGACGGGGTGCTCGAAGGGGTGCAGCACAACACCTACGATGTGGAGTTTTACGGGCCGAACCCGCAGTGCGGAGTGTATTACCTGGGGGCTCTGCGGGCGGGCGAGGAGATGGCGCGGGCGGTTGGGGACACGGCGGCGGCGGATGAGTACCGGCGGCTGTTTGAGCAGGGGCGGCGGTGGATCGACGCGAACCTTTTTAACGGTGAGTATTACGTGCAGCAGGTGCGGGGCGTGGCGCAGGACAAGATCGCTCCGTCGCTCAGGGGAGGGATGGGGAGCGAGGACACCGAGAAGCCGGAATACCAGGTGGGGAAGGGCTGCCTGGTGGATCAGCTTGTGGGGCAGTACCTGGCGGAGGTGGCGGGGCTGGGGCCGCTGCTGGAGCCGGCGAATATGGAGCGGGCGCTGAAATCGGTTTACGAGTACAACTACAAGCGGGCGCTGTACCATCACGACTGCGTGGAGAGGACGTTCGCGCTGAACGGGGAGTCGGCGCTGGTGATCTGCGATTACGGGAAGGCGGAGAGGCCAAAGGTGCCGTTTCCTTATTTCGCGGAAGTGATGACGGGGTTCGAGTATTCGGCGGCGGCGCACATGATTTACGCGGGGATGGTGCGGGAGGGAGTGGAGTGCATCGGGAACATCCGGGAGCGCTATGACGGGGAGAAACGGAATCCGTGGGACGAGGCCGAGTGCGGGCATCATTATGCGCGGGCGATGGCGGCGTGGTCGGCGGTGTTGGCATACAGCGGATTCCGGTATGACGGGGCGAAGGGCGCGGTGACGGCGGCGCCGCGGGGGGAGGCGGCGCGGTTCCGTTGTTTCTGGTCGTCGGCGACAGGGTGGGGAGTATTTTCGATGGAGCGCGGGGCGGGAGCGCGGCTGCGGCTGAAGGTGCTGGACGGGAAGCTGGAGTGCCGGCGGTGCGAGATTCCGGCGGCGGGCGCGGAGGGGGGAGCGACGGCGGCGCGGCTCAACACAGCGGAGGTGGCGCACGAGGGGCGGCGCGAGGGCGGGCGGTGGGTGTTCACGTTTTCGCAGGCGGTGACGATCGAGGAGGGCGCGGAGCTGGTGCTGGACGCCGGAGGGACGCGCGGGGCGCGGGCCTGAGATGGGTGAAGCGGCGGGGGAGACCGGCTGGCTGCCCGAAGTTGTGTACCGGGCGGGGCGGTTTGAGAGCGGCGTGGCGATGATGGTGGACGCCGGGGGACGGATCGCGCGGTTTTCGCGGGCGCCGGAAGACACGCGCGGGGCGCGGCGGCTGCGGCGGCGGGCGATGCTGCCGGGGATGGTGAACGGGCATTCGCACACGTTTCAGAGGCTGATCCGGGGGCGGGCGGAGCGGCGGAGCGGGGCGGGGCGGGACACGTTCTGGACGTGGAGAGAGGCGATGTACGCGGCGGCGGCGCGGCTGGGGCCGGAAGAGGTGCGGGCGGCGGCGGCGATGGCGTTTCTCGAGATGCTGCTGGCGGGGGTGACGGCGGTGGGGGAGTTTCACTACCTGCATCATCAGCCGGACGGAACGCCGTATGAGGAGCGGAACCTGCTGGCGCGGAAGGTGCTGGAGGGGGCGAGGGAGGCGGGGCTGCGTGTGGCGCTGCTGCGGACGGCGTATGTGCGGGCGGGCTTTGGGAAGGCTCCGAACCCGGGCCAGGCGCGGTTTCTGACGCCGCGGGTTGAGGATTTCGTTGCCGACACCGAGGCTCTCATCCGGGAAGTGGAGGGGGACGGGATGGCGTGGGTGGGGGTGGCGCCGCACAGCGTACGGGCGGCGCCGGTGGAGTATTTACGGGATGTGGCGGAGTATGCGCGGGGGCGCGGGCTGGCGCTGCACATGCACGCGGCCGAGCAGCCGGGCGAGGTGGAGGAATGCGTGGCGGAGCACGGGCGGCGGCCGGTGGAGCTGCTGGCGGATGCGGGTGTGATGGAGGGGAAATTCACGGCGGTGCACGCCATCCACATCACGGGTGAGGAGGCGCGGCTGCTGGGACGGGCCGGAGCGACGGTATGCGCCTGCCCGACGACGGAGCGGAACCTGGGCGACGGGGCGGTGCCGGCCGATGTGCTGGCGGCGGAGGGAGTGAGGATGAGCCTGGGCTCGGACAGCAACGCGCAGATCGATCCGCTCGAGGACGCGCGGGAGTTGGAGTATCATCTGCGCATGAAACGGCTCGAGCGGGCGGTGCTGGCGCCTGACGAGAGCGCGGAGGGACTGGCGCGGCTGTTGTTTGATTGTGCGAGCCGGCATGGGGCGGAGAGCCTGGGCGCGCCGTCGGGGAGTTTGGAGGAAGGCCGGCCGGCGGATTTTTTCACCGTCGATCTGGACGACCCGGCGCTGAACGGCGCGGGCGAGGAGGCATTGTTGAGCAACGTTGTGTTTGCGGGCGGAAGGGCGGCGATCCGGGAGGTGGCGGTGGGGGGAAGGCTGGTGGTGGAGGACGGGCGGCACCGGGATCAGGAGGCGATCGGGCGGAGATTCCACGAGGTTCAACAGGCGCTATGGCGCGGGTGACCAAGCCGGTGGAGGAGATTCTGGCGGAACTGGTGTCGATTCCGTCGGTGTCGTCGATGGACAACTCTCCGGTGATCCGGTATGCGATGCAGTTTCTCGATTCCGAGGACTGGAAGGTGCAGCTCTATCCGTTTCGGGACGCGGCCGGGACGACGAAGCGGAACCTGGTGGCGACGACGAAGGCGGGAAGGCAGAGGCGGCCGGCGCTGGGGTTGGTGTGCCATACGGACACGGTGCCCTACGATGCGGCCTGGGAGGAGGCGGTGCGGCCGGCGATCCGGCGGGGGCGGCTTTACGGAAGAGGAAGCTGCGACGTGAAGGGATACCTGGCGTGTGTGCTGGCGGCGGTGGCGAAGCTGAACCACCGCAAGCTGGCGGAGCCGTTGTCGGTGGTGTTGACGGCCGACGAAGAGGTGGGGTGCGTGGGAGCGAAGCTGCTGGCGCGGCAGAAAGCGGTGCGGGCGCGGCGGCTGTTGATCGGCGAGCCGACGGGGCTGCGGGCGGCGCGCGCGGGGAAAGGCTATGGGCTGGCCGAGATTGTGGTGAGCGGCCGGGAGGCGCACAGCGCGTTTCCGGAGCGGGGCGTTTCGGCGATCGCCGGGGCGGCGCGGGTGGTGACGATGCTGGAAGGCGTGGCGGCGAAGCTGGAGGGGCGCAGGAAGCGCGGGTTCGATCCGCCCTACACAACGATGAACGTGGGAACGATTCACGGAGGCACGGCGAAGAATATCGTCGCGGGCGAGTGCCGGATGCTGGTGGAGTGGAGGCCGGTGCCGGGGCAGGAGCCGGGGTGGGCGGCGGAGCTCATGGGGGAGGGGTTGAGGGCGCTGGCGGGGAAGCGCGGCGGGTGGAAGGCGCGGCTGGATGTGCTGCGGCTGGAGCCTCCGTTTGAGCCTACCGGGGAGACGGATCTGGGCGACACGCTGGAGGCCCTGACGGGCAAGCGGGCGACGACGCTCTCGTTCAGCACGGAGGCGCCGCATCTGGGGCCGGCGGATGGGGAAGCGGTGGTGTTCGGACCGGGGGATATGACGACGGCGCACCGGACGGGGGAGTGGGTGCCGGTGGGGGAGTTGCGGGCGTGTGTGAGGCACTTGCGGGCGGTGATCGGGCGGTTCTGCGGCGGCGCGTAGCGGGGGTACAGAAAGCCGGTCACAACATAGAATTCGCTTTATCTATTAACTGCAAATCATTCATTTCAGAAAACTTGCTTGATTTATAAAAATCCCTCTTCCGGTGGATCGGAGGGGTGCGCCCGCTACACTGGAGCCGTTCGTGAAAGTTTACGAAGGCATGCGGCGCCCAGCCCGGGCCCCAGCCGCGAGGGAGAGGGACAAGCACATGTTGATATTTCGACGGCGCGTAGCGCGCCTGTGGTTGGTGTGGCCGTGGGAACTGGCGGTTTTTCTCGGCCTGCTGGCGGGCGGGGCGCCAGAGATGGACGCCGCGCCACCGGTGACGACGATCCAGGACACGATCTACAACGCAGACGGGTCGGCGTTCACGGGCGTGCTGTATGTGAGCTGGCCTTCGTTCACGGCGTCGGACACATCGGTGATCGGGGCGCAGACGCTGACGGTGCAGGTGACGGCCGGGTATCTGAACCTGCAACTGGTGCCGACGACGACGGCGCAGCCGCAGGTGACCTACACGGTGTTGTATGACAGCGGCGGGAAGAACCAGTACACCGAGACGTGGGCGGTGCCGCCGAGCAGCACGCCGCTGCGGATCCAGGAAGTGCGGATCGCCTCGACGGGGAATGTGAACAATCCGGGGCCGCCGCCGCTGACGGCGACGTTCGACATCAGCCAGGTGATCGGGCTGGAGAGCGAGCTGAGCCTGAGGCCGGTGATGGGAACGGGGTTCGCGGTGTCGCGGACGGCGGTGATCGACGCGCTGGGCGACATCGACGGGGCGAGCGGGAACCTGTCGGACTGCGTGCACGTGGACGGGACGTCGGGGCCGTGCGGCAGCGGGACGAGCAGCGTGATGTTTTCCGACAACGAGGTGCCGTCGGGGACGATCAACGGGACCAACGCGGTGTTCACGCTGGCCAATGCGCCGGCGCCGGCGAGCAGCCTGAGCGTGTTCCGCAACGGGATGCTGCTGCGGCCTTCGGTGGACTACACGCTGAACGCGGCGGCGGTGACATTCAGCGGGACGGCGATTCCGCAGGTGGGAGATCATCTGGAGGCTTCGTATCGTTATGGCGGGACGCTGAGCGGGGTGACGTTCGTGGACGAGGAGACGCCGGGCGGGACGGCGAACGGGACCAACGTGACGTTCACGCTGGCCAATACGCCGAATCCATCGACGAGCGTGGCCTTGTACCGGAACGGGCTGCGGATGATGCCGGGCGTGGACTACACGCTGAGCGGGAGCACGATTACGTTCGCGGTGGCATCGACGCCGCAGACGGGCGACATTCTGATCGCCAGCTACCGCATGTAGGGATGGGGAGCGGATGGCGGGCCGCGCGGTGGGTGCGGCCCGCGATCAATATTTTCAGGGGGCAGGACGCGCCACGGCGTTTGCGGGAACGCCGCGGCGCAGATCGCGGGCGGCGAATTGGGCGCTGCCCGCGATCGTTGTTTTTCGAGGGGCAGGACGCGCCACGGCGTTTGCGGGGATGCCGCGGCGCAGATCGCGGGCGGCGAATTGGGCGCTGCCCGCGATCGATGTTTTTCGAGGGACAGGACGCGCCACGGCGTTTGCGGGAACGCGGCGGCGCGGATCGCGGGCGGCGAATTGGGCGCTGCCCGCGATCGTGGTTTTTCAGGGGACAGGATGCGCCGCGGCGTTTGCGGGGATGCCGCGGCGCGGGCCACGGGCTGCGCGGAGGGCGCGGCCCGCGGCAGAGCTTTTCACGCGAATATTCTCGAAGAATCCTGGCGCGGCCGCGTCGTATGTGTGGGCTTGCGCGTCTAAGCATACAGGAGGGGCATTGTATGGTACGTGGAACTGGGGTACAATCAGCACGCGAGGGGCTTATGGCGAGTGTTTCTCAAAGAATATCCAACTGGTTGTTTCCAGAGGAGAAATCCACGATAAAGGACGGCCTGGGCGAGGAAGTCACGGTGACGAGCACCCATACTGGCCGTACTACGCTGGATACCGAGCAGCTTTACAGGAGCAAGGAAGTGCAGGACTTCATTGAAACGACTCGGCGAGACGCGACTCCCGCCGGGTGACGTTCCGCCTGTTCCCTTTCAATAGCCTTGGCGTCTGATCTGAGCGTAGTTCTGCCCCTGGTTGGCGGCTTCTGGTTTGTTTTGCGCTCTCAGCTTCTCTTCCTGGTTTCGCTTCAACTGGGACAAGCTATAACCGTCCTGCTTTCGGCGTTCATCGCCTGCCTGGTGACGCTGGCCTCTCGCGTGGTCATAATCGGGTTTGTGGCGGTTGGGTGGGGGGCGCCGGTTCAAAACTTTGCTCATGCGATCTGGCCTGTCCCGTTTGCCGGCACCGATCTGGGGGCATTCTTGGCCGCGGTGGTCCTGGCAGAGTTATCATCGAGGGCGATCAAAAGCGATCGGATCAACACCTGGGTCATTAATAATTTCGCGGACGAGATGGTGAAGCTCCTCTACGGGTCAATGCTTCAGCTGAAGCCCGTATCTGTAACTCTCGACACCCGGAAGGTTTACATCGGCTTTGTCCAGGGCGTTCCGAGTCTTAATCCGAATAAGGCGTTCGTGCGCCTCCTTCCGGTTGTGAGCGGCTATAGAGAGCAGGACGATCTTACCTTTCGTCCGACCACGTATTACGCTGATGCTCTACGCGCAGCGGAGGAAGCTGGCAGCATTTCCGATTTTGTGATCGTCATTCCGCTTACGACCGTAAAAACCGCCAACCTGTTTAGCCGATCGATGCACCTTCGGTTTTTTGCGGCAAAACCGAAGGGCCTGATCGAGTCAGCGTAGGGTTTTCTGGTCGCGCGCGTCAGCGGCCCCAGGAGGGAGCTTCTGGGCGATCCGGGGTGCATACTCCTATCCACCGGGATTGTGCCGCGACGTAAATTGGCGAGAATGTTTGGAAGGCCGAGGGCGCCTTGGCTTGCCGCCGTGAGACGCGCGGTCCGTTCGGCAGGCTGTGGTTCTTACCAGGACGTGTCGGCGACGAGAAGGACGGCGTTCACGCTGGCATCGGAGCGGTCGGTGAAGCTGATCAGTGTTCAGAGGGCTCCCCTCTTGTGTGCCGGGCGGGCGTGCTTATGAGCCGCGGGCGCCATGGCAGGGATTTTAAACTCTGCGCTTGGTCGGGCGAGGCACCATCTGTTGCGCTCGCTCTGCTCGCGGAGTTGGCCGGAGAGATCGATCGGCGGGCCGCCCGTTCCGAACGCTGGAAGTAGGTCATCGAGGATAACGGCCTAAGGCGGGGCGGGCAACGCCATTCGTCCAACGCCGTGCCACTCTGTGCGGGCGGCAATCCTCGGTATCGCAAAGAGCCCGACCCCATCGACGATGGTCTTGACTTCGATGTCTTCCATGGTGCTGGCATGAGGCGAGGCCATGAATTCGCGCGGTGCTCTCTCGCGGTATTTTCGCGCTCGCTAATCGAGGTATTTTTTCAGATCGGGATTGAGCAGGGCCTGGATGGCGGGCTCGTTCACATTTTGGCGATCGACGAGCGTGGGGGCGAGGGGCTGGAGCTTGGGGACGGGTTCGCCGTGGAGGGTTTTGAGGGCGGACTGGACGGAGATGTAGCCCATCTGAAACGGGTTTTGGATGACGAGGGAGTCGATGATGCCGGTGTTGAGGGCGTCCTTGAGAGCGGGCGACCAGTCGAAGCCGACGAGCTTGATCTTTCCGCCGCGGCCGCGGAGGGCTTGAGCGGCGCCGACGGTGCTGGACTCGTTGGAGGCGAACATGCCGGTGAGGTCGGGGTGGGCGGTGAGCATGTTTTCGGCGACGGCGAGGGACTTGGCGAAGTCGGCCATGCCGAAGCGCTGATCGACGATTTCGATTCCGGGAAATTTTGACGTGATGACGTCGGTGAAGCCTTTTTCGCGGGCTTCGGTGGAGGCGGCGCCGGGCTCGACCTTGACCATGGCGATGCGGCCTTTGCCGTTGAGCAGAGCGCCGAGGCGGCCGGCGGCGAGCTGGCCGGCGGCGTAGTTGTCG
>DAIDHC010000232.1 GCA_027452065.1 Bryobacterales bacterium | reverse complement strand
CCACGACGCGCGCGAAAAACGAGCTTCACCTCATGGGGTCGTTGAAGACGAAGAACGGTTCGTTTTCCAATCCCGCCGGCAATACCCTTCTGGGAATCCTCTGGCGCGCCACTGCATCAGACTTCCTCAGCAACCGCACCGGCGTCCCCGACACCATGGGCCTGGGCGGTGTCGAGCCGGGAGTAATCCTGCGCCGCGTGCCCGCGGACTGGATGCCGCCCGAGTTCGAGCCTTCCGTCCGCTGGCAACCCCCGTCCGCACCCTCCGGGCGCGCCACGGAAACCGCCACCACTCGCGCCGGTGCCACGGCGCGCCACGTCGGTACCGTGGTCCACGCTTTTCTGCAGCGCATCGCCACCGAAGGCATCGAGCGCTGGGACCGCGCTGCCCTCGCCAACTCGCAAAGCGTGTTTCGCAGCGCGCTTGCCTATTGCGGAGTGCCGTCCGCCGGTTTGGACGCCGCCGCCGCGCGCGTCGAGGACGCTCTCGCCCGCTGCCTCGAAGATCCGCGCGGCCGCTGGATTCTTCAGCCGCGTCCCGAGGCTCAAGTCGAATTTGAAATCAGCGGACTCGACACCGGCCGCCCCGTCTCCGCGAAGGTCGACCGCACGTTTGTGGATGAGAACGGTTTGCGGTGGATCGTCGATTTCAAAACCAGCAGCCACGAAGGCTCGGATCTGGAGGCGTTTCTCGACCGCCAGCAGGAGCAGTATCGAAACCAACTCGAGCTTTATGCGCGGCTGTTCGCCCGGATGGGTGGAGCGCCGATCCGTCTGGGCCTCTACTTTCCCCTGCTGGCCGCCTGGCGCGAGTGGGAAGCCCCGTCAGCCGCCGGCGCTTAGCCGCCGCTCGATCTCGTCAAGAATCGGATCGCAGTCGGCCACCGCGGCGGCAATGAAATCGGCGCCCGCCGCCTGCAGACGCTCCCGCGCCCGCGCCTCGGCCTCCGCCCGCTCCGTCTCGGGCATGCCCTCCCATTGTTGCCGCGTCAGCCCCGCTTCGTTCCCCGTAGCCGTAATGCCGATCGTCCACATGCCCGCGTTGCGTCCTTCTTCGATGTCGCTCGGCGTGTCCCCGATCTTCACGCACGCCCGCAGCGGATACACCCGCAGACGGATCGCGTTCTCAAAGCACATAAAGGGCGCAGGCCGCCCCATGCCCACTTCTTCCGGCGTCACCGCCGCGTCCGGCCGGTAGCCCTGCGCCGCCGCCCGCTCGATCAACACATCGAGCATCGCCCGCGTGTAGCCGGTGGTCGAGCCGATCTTGATTCCCCGCGCGCGGAACCGTTCCACCCCCTCGGCCACGCCCGGAATCAGCTCCGAGTGATCCTCGAGACAGGAGATCTGCCGCGGGATGAACGCCGCGTACAGAGCCTCCACCGCCCGCTCGTCCGCCACCGCGCCGTGCCGCGCCTTCCACCGCGCGGCCACCGCGGGCATCGCACACGTGGCGCGGATGTGATCGCGCTTCGGCAGTCCCATGTGTGCGCGCGCCTCGTCGCTCGACACGGGCACCCCCTGCTCCTCGAACACCTGCCGGATTGCCGCCACCGGCGCCTGGCTCCCGAAGTCGATCGTCGTGCCCGCCCAATCCATCACAATTGCCTGAATCTTCATTGGTCCAACATCTCCGCCATCGTTTTTTCCCCCAAGCCGAACGCCAGCGTCATGCCGATGCCGCCGGTCACGCTGATCAGACGCACGCCGGCCTCGGGAGCCGCCGCGAAGAACGGCTGCGACGCATGCTTGGCGTACACGCCGTGCCAGCGCTCGGCAATCGTTTCGTCGGGCAGTCTTGCCATGCCCCGCAGATAGCCGAGTATCAACCGGTCGATCTCCGGCTTGTCAAAGATGTCCACCTCGAGCCCGTACTCATGCGAGTCGCCGATGGTCACCTCTCCCTGCGCCGTCTGGGACAGCATGACGTGAATGCCCCACTTGTCGAACTCCGGCGTCTCCCCGGCGATACGCTTCCGCAGCGCAGGCAGGCTCGCGCAGGCCTCGAACGTCGGATAGTAGCGCAACGTCAACCCTCCGGCCAGCGCCGGCCCGAGCTGCCAGCCGTTGGGCTGCCGCGGCGTGCGCAGCATCTGCAGCTTGCACCGCGTGAGACCGGCCTCGGAAAAAACGCCCGGATACAGCGTCTCAAAATCGTCTCCGCCGCACACCACCACCCGCTCCGTCTCCCAACGCCCGCCGCCGGTCTCGATCGCCGGAAGCGCGATCGAATGCACCGCGCATCCATACCGCAGCTCCACTCCGTAGCGTTCGGCTAAAAATCCGGGCAGCCGCGCGATCACCAGCCGCGGATCCACCGTCAACTCTACCGGACTCCACAACGCACCGCGCAAGTGCTTCGTCACCAGCGCCGGGCTCTTGATCAGCGCCTCGGCCGGCGGAAGCCACCGGCAATCGTAGCCCAGATCCCGGCCCAGCTCGGCGAATTCGCGCGTCACCGCTTCCTCATCGTCGCGATAGGCCGCGTGCAGCGAACCCGTCGCCAGATACGGCAGCCGCGCCGCCTCCAGCGCTTCCAGCCACAGTTCCCGGCTCCGCAGCGCCAGCTCGTGCATCGCGCCCGGCGGCTGCCCGATGGGCCAGATCAGGCCGAAATTCCGCACCGAGGCCCCTCGCGCCCGCCCGTGCCGTTCGAACAGCGCCACCTTCAGCCCGCGTTTGGCCGCCGCGTAAGCGTGCGCCAACCCCACCACGCCGCCGCCGACGACGGCCAGGTCCGCCCTCCGCGTTGCATTAGCCATCGTATGTTCCCGGCGTCGCTCTAACCGGCCAGGTGCGCCAGCAGCAATGCGCGGTAATGCTCGAGTGGAGTTACCGCCCAGCCCGGCCGCTTCGCCTGCTCATCCCACGAGCGCAGGCGCAGCTTTTCCACCAGCAGCGCGTCCTGCTGGAACGTCCGCACTTCCCCCGCGTTCATCGGGCCGCCCTGCAGCGCCAGCGTCGCCGCGCTCGCCTCCGACAAGCGGTGCGAGTAAGCCGGATTCGTCGCCGTCAGGTACCGCTTCGCCTCCACGTGGCCCCGCACCAGCTCCGCCACCAGCGGCGAAAATCCCCGCGCCAGCAGGTACGACGCGCCGATCTCGTCGTGGTTGATCACGCCGATCTCCCGGTGCCGCTCCGCCGCCTCGTCCTCCAGCAGATGCCCAACGTCGTGAAGCAGCGCCGCCAGCACCATCTCTTCCGATTCCCCCGCGTCGCGCGCCAGTTGCGCGCACTGCAGCGCGTGCTCGAGCTGCGTCACCGGCTCGCCGTAATACGCCGTCCCCGCCGACCGCTCCAGCAGTCCCATGATCTCTTCCACCCGTTCTTGCGCGTCCTTCACTCGCTATTCCTCCCGGAGCACCTGTAACGGCCTCTGACCCAGAATACGAAAACTCGCCAGCCATCCCGTCGCCACCGCCGCCAGCGCCGTTGCCGCGACCGCAACCGGCAGCGGGAGCCAGTTGATATGACCCTCGCCCTCCAGCAGCCGCCTCAATATCAGCGCCGAGAATCCTGCTGCCAGCAGCCCGCCCATCAGCCCGGCCACCGTCCCCAGCACCAGAAACTCCACCGAGAAAATCCGCGCAATCCGCCAGCGCGTGCCTCCCAGCGTCTTCAGAATCACCACCTCGCGGATCCTTCGGAATCGCGTGCCCGCCACGCTCGACGCCAGAATGATGATCCCGCCGGCGATGGTGAACGCCGAAAGGAACCGGATCACCAGCGCGATCTGATCCACCACTTCCTGTACCAATGCCAGCGCCTCGGCGATGTTCACCACCGTCACCGTCGGATACTTTTCGTAAATCACCCTCTGCAGGCCCGCCACCTGCCCGGCCGCCAGGTGCACCGCGCCATAGTAGATCGCCGGCAATCCCTGCAGCACCTGCGGCGTGAGCGTGAATTCGCTGATCGACCCCATGCGGAATCCATCGCTGCGGTACACCGCGGCCACTTTTGCCTGGAACCTCCGGTCGAGGGCTTCGAATTGCAGCGTCGATCCCGGACCGATCTTCAGTATCTTCGCCGCCTCCTCGGCCACGGCGATGCGCGGCGCCGTTTCCGTTTTTTCCCACCACGTTCCCCGAAGCACAGTCACGCCCTCCGGCCTGCCCTCCGAGGTCGTCATCGCCCGCGTGCGCTGGAACCGCCGCGCCCAGCCCTGCAGATGAAGGTTCTCCACCGGGACGCCGTCAACCAGCGTCAGGCGCCCTTGAATGGACGGCACGACGTCGATCTTGGCCCTCGCACCGGCCACGGTCCGCACCAGGTCGATCACTCCGTCGCGCTGGCCGGGCTGCACGTCGATCAGAAACACGTTCGGCATGCCGGGCGGCGCGCTGGCGATGATCTCGCCGATCAGCGACCGCTGCACCAGGTACACCGACAGCGTGAACATCACCCCCACGCCCAGCGCCACCAGCACCGGCTGCGCCTGGTTGCCCGGCCGGTAAAGATTCGCCAGGCCCTGACGCACGCTCGACGGCAGCCGCAAGCCCCAACGCCGCAAAACAATCTTCACCCCGCGCAACATCGCCCACGCCACGCCCGACAGCACCGCCAGGCTCACCGTCAATCCTCCGGCGAAGTACACTCCCGCCTGCGCCGATCCTCCCAGCCAAGCCGCCAACGCGCCCAGCCCCGCCAGGATCCCCAGCCCCGCCATCAGCGCCGGCCGCGCCTCCCGCAGCCGCTGCCTCCACGGCCCTCGCGCCTCCGTCATCTCGCGCCGCAGAATCAGGTTCGGACGGATCCGCCGGATCCGCAGCAGCGGAGGCAGAGTGAACAGGTAAGTCGTCAACAGCCCCGCCGCCATCCCCTGCGCCATCGCCGCCCATTGCCAGTGAAACTCAATGGTGAGCTGGAAGTACCTCCGCAGGAGCGCCGGAAACACCCTTTCGATCCCTTCTCCGGCCAGCACTCCCAGTAACGCTCCGCCCAATCCCAGCAGCATCGCCTCGATCGTGTAAATCCGGATCACTTCCGCCGAACGCGCCCCGATCGATTTCAAAATCGCGATCGTGTCCATCTTCTGCTGCAAATGCGCGTGCATCGCGCTCGCCACCCCGAGCGCGCCCACAATCAGCGCGATCAGGCTGATGAGACTGAGAAACATCGTCGCCCGATCCAGGCCCCGCGTGATGCTCGGATTCGTCTCCCGGTAGTCCACTACCTGGGCCTCCGGGAAAATCCTCTTCATCTCCACCTTGGCCTCCGCCACCGGCAGCCCCGTCGCGGGCAGCTTCACCAGAGTCCGCTGCGACGCCCGGCTTCCAAACCGGATCAGCCCCGTCCGCGCCAGGCCTCCCTGCGTCATCATCACGCGCAGTCCGATGTTCAGGCTTCCCGTCATCCGGTCCGGTTCGGAAACCACAACCGCCGCGATCCGGAAATTCTGCCCGCCCAGGCGCACCGTGTCGCCGATGGCCGCCTTCAGCCGGGTCAACACGTCGTCGGCAACCAGGATCGTGTCGTCGTTCAACACCGCGCCCAGCTCCGACGCCGGGCGCAGCTTCACGCTGCCATAGAACGGATACGCGCCCGGATCCACCGCCTTCACCGAAACCATCAGCGGGTTCGGACTCGCGGCGCTGGTCATCATGGTCAGCGTCTCGGTCACCCGCGTCATCCGCGCGCCCCGCTGTTCCAGAGGCTTGAGCTCCCGCTCCTGCTCCGGCGTCGGCACGGCGAAGTCGCGCGCCGAAAGATCGGCCGCCATCAGAGTGCGCGCCTTCGAGGTGAGCATCGCGCGAAACGCCTCGCTGAAGCCCCGCACGCCGGTCAGCGCTCCCACGCCCGCCGCCACCGCCAGCACCACGAATGTGAATTTCGCCGGCGCCGCCCGCAGCTCCCGCCACGCGATTTTCCCCGCCGTCAGCCAGTAGGCGCCCGACGCGCTAGGCCGCACTCTCGCCCCGCAGCTCGTCGCCGGCAATCCGGCCGTCGCTCAGCAGAATCACGCGGTCCGCGTGGTTGGCCAGTTCCCGGTCGTGCGTCACCAGCAGCAGCGTCGTCCGCTCCCTCCGGTTCAACGCCAGCAGCAGCTCCAACACGTGTTTCCCGTTCGCCGTGTCCAGGTTCCCCGTCGGCTCGTCCGCCATCAGCACCGGCGGCTTCACCATGAACGCCCGCGCCAGCGCCACGCGCTGCTGCTCCCCGCCCGACAACTGCACCGGATAGTGATCCATGCGGTCCTGCAGCCCCACGCTCGCCAGCAGTTCCCGCGCCCGCCCCGCGCCGTCCCGCTCTCCGGCCAGCTCGTGCGGCAGCAGAACGTTCTCCTCCGCCGTCAGCGTCGGGATCAGTTGATACGATTGAAAGACGAAGCCGATCTTCCGCCCCCGCACCCGCGCCAGAGCGTCTTCATCCAGCGCCGTGATGTCTTCCCCGTCCAGAACGATTTTTCCCGCCGTGGCCGTATCGAGCCCAGCCAGCAGTCCCAACAGCGTGCTCTTTCCGCTGCCCGATGGTCCCATGATGGCCAGGAACTGTCCGGCCGGAACGGTGAAGTCGATGCCTCGCAGAATCTCCACCCGGCGGGATCCGCTGTCGATCGTCTTTGTGAGCCCGGCTACCTCGAGAATAGGGCGTGTCGTCGGCATCCGAAGCGTCTAATCTTATTATGGCATCCGTCAAAGCCGCGCTTCTTTTTCTTGCTCTCGTTGCCCTGTCAGCCTGCGGACGCCCGGCCCAGCCGCCGTCCGAAGCCGCCTCCCAACCGGACCCCGCCGCCTCGCAACCCGCTCCCCGCGCCGTCCCGCCCGCCCCTGCCGACTCCCGCCCGCGCATCGTCGTCTTCGGCGACAGTCTCCGCGCCGGCTTCGGCGCCGACCCCGGCCAGAGTTTCCCCGACTATCTTCAAAAGGACCTCGACCAGCTCGGCTTTCGCTACCGCGTCGTCAACCTCGGCGTCAGCGGCGATACGACCTCCGACGGGCTCACGCGCCTCCCCGGCGTCGCCGCCGAAAAGCCCTCCATCGTCATCCTCGAGCTCGGCGGCAATGACGGCCTCCGCGGCATCCCCATTTCGATGACCCGCGACAACCTCGTCCACATCATCGAGGGCGTCCGCGCCTCCGGCGCCCGCATCCTTCTCGCCGGCATCACTCTGCCGCCCAACTACGGTCCCGACTACATCCACCCGTTCGAGCTGATGTACCGCGACCTCGCCGCGCGCTACCGCCTGCCCATGATTCCCTTCCTCCTTCAGGACGTCATCGCGCAGAACCCGCCGCCGATGCAGGCCGACGGCATTCATCCCACAGCCAAAGGAAACCAGATCGTCGCCCGCACCGTTCTGCGCAAGCTGCAGCCGATGCTCAGGAAGTAGCCGCGGCCGCCCGCTGTCCCGGCGACCGCGCCACCCCCACCGCCGCGATCACCAGCATCATCGCTCCCGACACCGCGAACAGGTTGCGGATCCCCATCGCCTGCGCCAGCGTTCCCGACGCTCCCAGCCCCAGCACCTGCGCCAGCGTCAGCACCGACATCACGCTCGAGCTCACCCGTCCCACCATCGCCACCGGAGTCTCCTGTTGCAGCAGCGTCTGCGCGGGAATCAGAATGAACGCCACGCCCAGTCCGGTTCCGAACGTCCCCACCGCCGTGAATGCCGCATGGCGCACCGCCGCCATCGCCAGCACCGCCACGCCGATGATCACCAGCCCTTCAACCACCAGCCGCGGATTCGACCGCCCCCGTCCGAACCGGTGCAGCCCCTGCGTGCCCACGATCATCCCCACCCCGATCAGCGCGCTCAGCACGCCGAACAGCGTCGATCCCGCCGACAGCATGTCCCGCACGTAGATCGCGATCAGCGGCCCGAAGCACCCCATCACAAACAACGCCGCCGCCATCGACGCGATGACGAACGACAGCGCCGGGTGCGTGAAGATGAACCGCACTCCCGCCGACAGGTCCGCCAGCACCGCCCGCACGCCCGCCCCCGCCGGCCGCGCCGGAGCCCCCGCGCGCTCATACTCCATCCCGAAAATCATCCACGCCGAAAACACGAAACTCCCCGCGTCCAGCCAGAAGCAGAACCGCGCCCCGAACGCCCCCACCAGCGCCCCCGCGATCGCCGGACTCAGAATCCGCATCACCTGCATGGCCTGCTGCATCAGCGCATTGGCCGACATCAGACCTTCGCGCGGCACAATGCTCCGGATGGTCACCGATTGCGCCGGCAGGAAGAAGCTCGATACGAAACTGATCGCGAACAGAATGCCGTAGATCGCCCACAGCGTCGGCGCCATCGCCAGCATCGCCGCCAGCAGCGCCCGCGTCAGGTCGCTCGTCACCATCGTCGTCTTCAGCGGCCAGCGGTCCACAAACACCCCGGCCACCGGACCGAACAGCGCCAGCGGCAGTATGTAGGCGATCGACACTCCGGTCACCTGCGGCGCGCCCGCATGGAGCCGGAACGAGACGAAGCTGATCACCGCGAAAAGCGCCAGAAAATCGCCGAAAAGGCTCACAATCTGGCCCATCCACAAGCGCCGCATCGGCCGGATCGCCAGTACGTCGCGAAAAGACAGATTGGTCGCCGGGGATGCCATGTCGAGCAGGGGGTAGCCTCCAGCCTAACCGTTTTCCCGTGTCCGGTTCAAGAACTTTTCGATGCCCTCGCGGTACTCCGGCGTCATTCGCGCGATCGCGTTCCCCTGCACTCCCGCCTCCAGCGCCGCCTCCAGCCCCATCGCGTCCATGTGATAAAGCAGTTGCTTCGACAGGCTCACCGCCGCCGCCGGCCTCGCCGCCAGCCGGCTCAGATACTCTTCCACTCCCGCCTCGAACTCCTCCTCCGGCCAAACCCGGTTCACCACGCCCGCCTCCATCGCCGCCCGCGCCGCATACGTCTCCCCTGACACGATCCACTCGAGCGCCCTCCGCTCGCTCACCGAACGCCGCAGCAGCGCCATCACCATCGCCGGCACAAACCCGATGTTCACCTCCGGGTAGCCGAACCGCGCCGACTCCGCCGCCAGGATGAAGTCGCACGCCGTCGCCAGCCCGCATCCGCCCGCCAGCGCCCGCCCTCGAACCACCGCCACGATCGGCCGCGGATGCCGCCGCATCGCCAGGAACGCCTCGGCCAGCGCGCGCGCGTCGGCCATGTTCTCCAGCGGTCCGTTCTCGAAGGAGCGCCGCAGCCCGGCCAGGTCAGCCCCGGAACAAAAATCCCCGCCCGCGCCGCTCAGCGCCACCACGCGCACCTCCGCCTCCGCCGCGCTTTCCGCCAGCGCCGACTTCAGCTCCGTCACCAGTTCCTCGTCCAGAGCGTTCTTCTTCTCCGCCCGGTTCAGCGTGATCCGCGCCATCCCGCCGTCCCGCGTGTAGAGAATTTTCCGGTAGCTCATCCTCGCTCCCTCGCCGCCGCATGTCCTCTCGGCGGCGCTTTCGCTCCCCCGCCTCATGCGGTCTCCAGGCTCGATTGTATATCCTCGTTTCGTGTCCCGCCCGCCGCCCATCGCCCTCCCCGGTGACGAGGTGCACGTCTGGCTCGCGGACCTCTCAGCCCCCGACCCCGGCCTCCACTCGCTCTCCCAGCCCGAGCGCCAGCGCGCCGCCCGCTTCATCGCCGATCTTCATCGCCGCCGCTACGTCATCGCCCACCACGCCCTGCGCCTCGTCCTGGCCTCTTATCTCGACGCCGAACCCTCCGCCATCGATTTCGAAACCGCCGAGGGCGGCAAGCCTTTCCTGCCCGGCCACCCCTTCCGCTTCAACCTCTCGCACTCCGGCGATCTCGCCCTCATCGGTCTCGCCCGCGAGCGCGAAATCGGCATCGATATCGAGGCCGTCCGCTCCAGCGCCGATCTGCCCGCCGTTGCCCGCCGCTTCTTCGCCCCCGCCGAAGTCGCCGCGCTCGAACGCCGCCCGGAACACGAACGCCTGGAAACGTTCTTTCGCATCTGGACCCGCAAGGAGGCTTACATCAAGGCCCTCGGCGGCGGTCTCGCCATCCCGCTCGACAGCTTCGAGGTTTCGCTCGATCCCGGTCACGCCGCCCTGCTGCGCACTTCCGCCTCCGGCTCCTGGTCCATGCGCGCGCTCGATACCCCCGCCGGCCATGCCGCCGCCGTCGTCGTCGAAGGCCCGCCTTTCACCCTAAGGCAGTTTCGCGTGAGCGAACTCGGCCATCACCGGCGCCGAGACCTCTGAGTCCGCCCGGTGCCACGCCTTCTTCAGCCGCCCGAAATACTCGCCCGCCGCCTCGCGGTTGCCCGCCGCCAGCTCCGCCCGCGCCATCCCCAGCAGTGCCCGCGCCCGCTCCGGCCCCCGCTCCAGCGCCACCCGGTATTGCTCCACCGCCTCCGCCGCGTGCGAGCTCTCCAGCAGCAGCTCGCCATAGAGCTCGTGCGCTGGCAGCACCGGCAGCGGCGGCCCGGCGCCCGAATCGAGCGCATTCTCCATCTCCGCCGCCTTCCCCGCTTTGCTCAACGCCTCCGCCGTCCGCCCCCGCTTCCGCGCCGCTTCCGCCTCGAGCTCCATCGCCGCAATCTGCACCGCCGGCCCGCCGCCTAACCGCTGAATCCGCGCGATCGTCTGCTCAACGCCCACGCCCGCGTTGGCAGCGAGCGCCTGCATCCCGTCGGCGAACAACTCCGCCGCCCCCGCCTCCGCGCCCAGCCCGTCCACTCCCGCCGGCGCCGTCATCCGGTTCCACTGCCGCGTCTCCACCAGATACGCCGCCCGCATCGTCGCCAGGTGTGTCCGCTCCTGTTTCGAATGGCTGCCCTGCGCGTTCCGCGTGATGATCTCCAGCCGGTCCCAGGCGTCCGTGTACCGGCCCTGCTGCAGGTACGCGTACTCGAGCCACGACAGCGCGTGATAGCCCAACGCCTCCGTCCCCAGCTTCTTGCGCGCCGCGCGGTCTTCCGACACCCGGAACGACACCTCGTTCGACGCCGCCACTTCGTCCCACATGCCGAGCGAGAAAAAAATATGCGACGGCATGTGCTGCGCATGCTCGGCCGCCGGAGCCAGCGTCGCGTAAACCCGCGCCGGCCGCAGCCCCAGCGGAGCGTGGATCGGATCGTCGTAGCAGTGGATCAAATAGTGCGCCGCGCCCGGATGCCGCGGGTGCGCCGCAAACACCTCTTCCACAATCGCCGCCGCCTTCATGTACGCCGCGTGGTCCCGCCGCCCCTCGGTGGCGCCCAGAATCGACAGCGCGTAAAAACACGCCGCGTCCGCGTCCTGCGGATACTTCTCGTGCACCTGCCGCATCTGCTCCACGTAAGCCGCGTCCCCGGCCGCCTTCGTCGTCCCGCTGTACAGCGCCTCCACCGCGCGCATGTATTCCTTCTCCCGCTCCGTCGCCGCCTTGGCCACCCGCGCCTCGCTCGCCGGCCCCAGCTTATCGAGCGCCGCCCGCGCCTTCTCCCGGTCCTGCTGGCCCCACAACGGGTGATTGAACGTCATGGCGTCGCCCCAGTAGGACATCGCAAATCCGGGGTCCGCCTTCTCGGCCGCTTCAAACTCTTCGCGCGCGTCCTCGTATTCGAAGCTGTGCAGCCACAGCAACCCCTGCACAAAATGCTTCTGCGCCGCGGCGTTGCCGGAGTTCGGAAAATTCACTTCCTCGAGCCCCCGCCCCGTCTGCGCGCGCGCCCCCGCGGCCAGAGACAGACTCAGCAGAAAAATGGATGTTCGCATCGGAATCCGCCTCTCAGTATAGGGCCGCGCTTGCGGCGCCGTCTGAGCGCGCGATTCCGGTGTTGCGGCCGCGCCGCGCCACGGCGCTCAGGCGCTGGCCGCGATCTTTTCCTCGACGATCCGCCCGTCGAATAGCGTCACGCTGCGCTCGGCCCGCGCGGCATAGCGGGGATCGTGCGTCACCATGCAGATCGTCGCGCCCTCGCCGTGCAGCTCGCTCAACAGGTTCATCACCGCCTCGCCGTTGATCGAGTCCAGGTTCCCCGTAGGCTCATCCGCAAGCAGTATCGACGGCTTCCCCGCCAGCGCCCTCGCCACCGCCACTCTCTGCTGCTGGCCGCCGGAAAGCTGTGACGGATAATGCTTCACCCGGTGCGACATCCCCACACGCTCCAGCGCCTCGTGCACACACTTCTTCCGCTCCGAGCCCGGCATCCCCCGATAGGTCAGCGGCAGCTCCACGTTCTCGTACACATTCAAGTCGCCGATCAGATTGAACGCCTGAAAGATGAACCCGATCTCCCGGTTCCGGATCCGCGCCCGCTCGCTCATCTTGATGTTTTCCACCCGCGTCCCGTTCAGCAGATAATTTCCGTTCGAAGGACTGTCGAGCAGCCCCAGAATCGCCAGCAGCGTCGATTTTCCGCACCCCGACGGCCCCGAAATCGAAATGTACTCGCCCCGCTGGATCTCCAGGTGGATGCCCGCCAGCGCATGGGTCTCCATCTCGTCGGTCGAAAATACCTTCTTTACGTCTTCCAGATGGATCAACGTCTGTTGGCTCATCCCAGTGTCCTCCCTCTTTCTGCGCACTCCGGCCCTGCCCCGTCCCGCCGTTCCAGCGGCGTGCGGTAACTTTTTGGACGCTGCCCGTCCCGTCCGGTTAGCTCTCTCAGCAGCAACTACGCTCGCACCGGCCCATCCGTTCCGCAAACTTGTGTACCTTTCCCGCCGGAAAAGGTTACAGCGGCAGCACCAGCCGCGCTTCGCAGCCCGGAGCATCCGTCCGGTTCACCAGCGTCAGCGTACCCCCATGGTTTTCCGCGATCTTACGGCTCAGCACCAGCCCGATGCCCGATCCCCCCGGCTTGGTGGTAAAAAACGGCACGAACAGATTGCTCGTGTTCGCCAGCCCGTGCCCTTCGTCTGTCACCCACACCGTCAGGATGCCTCCGCTCCGGCTCCAGCCCATCGCCACTTTGCCCCCCGTTTCAAGCGATGCGTCCACCGCGTTTCGCAGCAGGTTGATCAACAACTGCTCGATCTGGTCGGAATCCGCCAGTATCGTCAGCTCCGGTCCCGGTTCTACCCGCGGCCTCAGCCGCGTCTCCAGCCCCGCCACTCTCCGCGCCAGCTCCCCGATGCTCACCGGCGCCAGCACCGGCGCCGGCAGCTTCGCCAGCTTCGCATACGAAGAAAGGAACCGGCTCAGCGCCTCGCTCCTCGACGCGATAATCGCCAGCCCTCGCCGCATGTCCTCTTCCCAATCCTCCGCCCTCGGGTCTCTCTCCATCAGCGACCCCAGGCTCCCGGCGATCGATTTGATCGGCGCCAGCGAATTGTTCAGCTCGTGCCCCAGCACCCGCACCAGCCGCTGCCAGGCCTGCAGTTCCTCCTCCCGCAGCGGGCGCGTGATATCCGTCACAACAAGCAACTGGTGCGGCAGGCCACCCTCGCGGAACGTCGTCCGGTTGATACCCCAGCGCCGCGTCGGATCCGAAAACGCCCGCTGCAGCGTCTGCTGCTCGTCGCCCACCAGGTATTCGCCCAGCCCCAGCGAGGTCGCCTCGCGCCCCATCAGCCGCTCGGCCGGCTCGCCCAGCAGCTTCTCCCCCGCCGCGTTCACCAGCCGCAGCTTCTGCTCCCCGTCGAAAGCGAAGATCGCGATGTCGATCTCCTCCATCACCTTCCGCAGCAGCGCCGTCGCCTCCAGCGCCCCCAGCCTCTGCATCCGCAGCGTCGCCGCCATCGCGTTCACCTGCTGCATCACTTCGCTCATCGCGTCGTCCCGGTCGTCGCCCCGCGCCCGTATCGAGTAGTCCCCTTCCCGCATCGCCTCCAGCAGATTCGCCACCGTCCGCAGCGGCGACGCCACCCGCTCCCGCACCGCCAGCGACACCCCCACCCAGATCCCCACCACCAGCAGCGTCACCGTCCACTCCGTCCTCGGCGCGTGCCCCCCGGTCCACAACAGCGCTGCCGCCGCCGCCACCGCCGGCAGCCCCGCCGCCAGAGTCAGCAGCAGGATTCGCTGCTCGTGCGTGAGTCGCGGCTGGCTCCGGCTCATCGCAGTCCCCGGCCCGCTCGCCTCACAGCCCGTATCGCTGCAGCCGCCGGTAGAGCGCGCTCCGGCTCAGCCCCAGTGCGTTTGCCGCGTGGCTCACGTTCCCGTTGTAACGCGCCAGCGCCTTCTTGATCAGAAACGCCTCCACGTCCTCGATGCTCATGTCCTCCAGCCGCGGCGTCCCGTCCCGCCCCGCCCGCAGCGCCAGGTCCCCGGCGTGGATCACCGTGTCCTGCGCCATCAGCACCGCCCGCTCCACCACGTGGTTCAGCTCCCGCACGTTCCCCTGCCACGGATTGTCCAGCAGCGCCTGCAGCGCCGCCGGGTCGAACGCCGTGATCGGCTTCCGGTACCGCTGCGCGTGCATCCCCAGAAAATGCGCCGCCAGCAGCGGTATGTCTTCCCTCCGCTCCCGCAGCGCCGGCAGATGAATCTCAATCGTGTTCAGCCGGAACAGCAGGTCCTGCCGGAACCGCCCCGCCGCCACCTCCTCGTCCAGCCTCGCGTTCGTCGCCGAGATCACCCGCACGTCCACCTTCCGCGTCTTCGACGATCCCACACGCTCCATCTCCCCCGTCTCCAGCACCCGCAGCATCTTCGCCTGCAGGTTCATCGGCACGTTCGCGATCTCGTCCAGAAACAGCGTGCCCCCGTCGGCCAGCTCGAACCGTCCCACCCGGTCCATCTTCGCGTCCGTGAACGCCCCCTTCACGTGCCCGAACAGCTCGCTCTCGAACAGCCCTTCGGCCAGCCCGCCCGCGTTCACCGTCACCATCGGCTTGGCGCACCGGCCCGATATCGCGTACAACGTTCGCGCCACCACTTCCTTGCCCGTGCCCGGCTCGCCCGTGATCAGCACGTTGGCGTCAGACGGCCCAACCCTCGCAATCAACTGCAGCACCGGTTCCATGCTCGGCGCCTCCGCGATCAGCGCCGGCCGCCCCTCGGCCCGCAGCAGACGGTTCTCCGCCTCCAGCCGCAGCCCCCGCCGCAGCGCCTGGCTCAGCTCGATCTGCGTCCGCACGATGCTCAGCAGCCGCTCGTTCTCCCACGGCTTCTGGATGAAGTCCCGCGCCCCCCGCCGCATCGCCTCCACCGCCAGGTTCACCGTCCCCCACGCCGTCATCACCACCACCGGCAGCACGCTGTCCATCGCCTGCAGCCGTGCCAGCAGGTCCAGCCCTTCCTGCCCCGACGTCGTGTCCCGGCTGTAGTTCATGTCCATCACCACCACGTCGAAGTCCCGCCGCTCCACCGCCGCCAGCACCCCCTGCGGCGACGATGCCGTCTCGATCTGATACCCCTCGCCCTTTAACAGAAGCCGCAGTGCTTCGATCACGTCCTGCTGGTCGTCGGCGATCAGAATCCGGTGGCTCGAATTTCCCAGTGTCTTCATCGATCCCAATCGCCCGGCTCAGCTCGCCGTGATCCACCCGTCCTGAATCTGGATCACGCGATTGCCGTACTCCGCGTTCTTCTCGTTGTGCGTCACCTGGATGATCGTCGTCCCTTCCGTATTCAGCTTCTTGAACATTTCCATGATTTCCCGGCCCTGGCTCGAGTGCAGGTTGCCGGTCGGCTCATCGGCCAGAATCACTTTCGGGCTGGCGATCATCGCCCGCGCCACCGCCACCAGTTGCTGCTGCCCCCCGGAGAGCTGGTTCGGAAACAGATCCTTCTTGCCCACCATCTGAAACCGGTCCAGCGCGTCGCACACAATGCTCTCCCGCTCGCTCTTCTTGATGTTCCGGTAGGACAGCGGCACGTCCAGGTTTTCGTACACCGTCAGCGAGTCCAGCAGATGATAGCTCTGAAACACAAAGCCGAAATGCCGTTTGTACAGCTCCATCCGGTCTTTCTTGTTCATCTTGTGAACCGGCTGGTCCAGAAGATAATACTCTCCCGTCCAACTGCTGTCGTGCATCCCCAGCAAATGGAGCAGCGTCGATTTTCCGGCCCCCGACGGGCCCATGATCGATATGAACTCCCCTTCCTTGATGTCCAGGTTCACACGCCGCAGCACAAACGTCTTGGTCGGACCGTGTTCAAAATACTTCTCGATATTGCGAAGCGAAATCAGCATGGGACTGTTCTCATGTTACTCATCCCTCAGCACCGTCACCGGCTCCACCCGCGCCGCCCGCCACGCCGGCCCCGCGGCCGCCCCCAGCGCCGTCAGCGCCAGCGCCGCCGCCAGCCCCACGTAGACCTCCGGATCGGCCGAACTCACCTCGAACAAAAAGCTCCTCATGCCGTAGGTGAGCGCCAGCGCGCCCGCCGCGCCCGCCGCCAGCCCCACACCCGTCATCGCCGCCGCCTGCCGCAGCAGCATCTTCAATACGTCCCCCCGCCCCGCCCCCAGCGCCATCCGGATACCGATCTCCCGCACCCTCTGCGCCGCGGCGTTCCGAATCACTCCATACAGCCCCACCGCCGCCAGAAGCACCGCGAAGCCGGCGAAGCCCGCTATCACCGCCGCCCGCAGCCGCGGCGCGCTCATCGTCGTCGACGCGATCTCCTCCATGCTCTGAATGCGCACCGGGCTCGACGGATTCAGCCCCCGCACCGCCCGCACCAGCGTGGCGTCCATCGCGGCGCCCTGCCGCGTCCTCACCACCATCGAATAGTCCCACAGCGGCAGCGGGTTCTGGAAGTACGGAATGTAGGCCGCCATCGCCGGCGCCTCCGCCAGGCTTCCGCTCCGGATATCGTTCACGATCCCGACAATCCGCAGCCACCGCGGCTTCTCTTCAAATCCGTAAAAGCGAATTCGCGCCCCCATCGCGTTCCCCGCCGGCCAGAATCGCCGCGCCGCCGCCTCATTCACCAGCACCACGTCCGGGTCTCGCCGGTCGCTCTCCTCAAGGCTCCGCCCCCGCGTCACCCGCATCCCCATCGTCCGGACGAAGTCCTCGCTCACCAGCGTGTAGTCCAGATAATCGGTGTCCAGCTTGCTTCCCTTCGCCGAACCCTCGATCTCGAATCCTCCATTCGGCCCAAAACCCGTCAGCGGAACCGTCGTCGTCAACGCCGCCCCCTCCACGCCCGGAAGGCGCCGCACCCGGTCCAGCAGCTCACCATACCTTCGTATTCTCTCCGCCGATGCGGCCGGGGCCTCCCGCCAGTCGCTGCTCTGTTCGCCCATCGTCATCCCCACCACGCGCGCATTCCGCGGGTTGAATCCCGGGTCCACGCTCGACAGCCGCAGCAGGCTCTTCGCCGTCAGTCCCGCCCCCGCCAGCAGCACGAACGACAGCGCCACCTCGCCGGCGATCAGCGCCCCGCGAAGCCCCGTCCCCCCGCCGCCGGCCAGCGCCCGCGAAGTCGCCTTCAACCCCTCGTTCATGTCCGTCCGGCCCGCGAACCACGCCGGCGCCATCCCGAATACGATTCCCGTCACTACCGACGCCGCCAGCGCGAACCACAACACCGTCCCGTCCACTCCCACGCCCTCCACCGGCAGCACTCCCTCCGGCGCCGCCCGCTCCAGCACCACGCAGATCCACACCGCCAGCCCCAGCCCCGCCGCCCCGCCGCACAGCGCCAGCAACACGCTCTCCGTCAACAACTGCCTCAGCAGCCGCCCCATCCCCGCGCCCAGCGCCAGCCGCACCGACATCTCCTTCCGCCGCCCCGCCGTCCTCGTCAGCAGCAGGTTGGCAATGTTTACGCACGCGATCAACAGCGTGAACCCCGCCGCCGCCCACAACAGCAGCAGCGTCGGCCGTATCGGCGCCGCCTCCTGCTGCCGCAGCGGAATCAGCCTCGCCTTCAGATCCCGGTCGTCTTGCGGATACTCGCGTTCCAGCCGCGCCGATATCGCGTCCATCTCCGCCTGCGCCTGCCGCAGCGTCACTCCCTCTTTCAGCCGTCCGATCGCCCGGTAGTTGTGCGCCGTCCGCCCGGTTGTGTCCTCCTCCAGTTCACCTGGCAGCCAGATCTCGGCCATCCGCGGATAGTCGAACGCCTCCGGCGCCACGCCCACCACCGTCCACTCCCGCCCCAACGCCCGCAGCGCCCGGCCCAGCACATGCCGATCCGCGCCCAGGCTCCGCCGCCACAGCCGCTCGCTGATCACCGCCGCCGGCCGCCCCCCGAGCTTCTCCTCCTCCGCCACAAATCCCCGCCCCAGCAGCGGCTTCATCCCCATCACCGCAAAATACCCGCGCGAAACCCACGCCGTCTCCACCCGGTCCGGCTCCATCGCACCCGACACGTCCATCGGCCCCGATCCAAACGCCGCCATCCCGGCCATCGTCGTCGTCTGCTCGCGCCAGTCGCGAAAGTTCGGCCCCGATACATGCATCGGGTTGCCCCCGCGCCGCGTCTCCCAGATCGTCACCAGCCGCTCGGCGTGTTCGTAGGGCAGCGGCCGGATCAGCACCGCGTTCACCACGCTGAAGATCGCCGTGTTCGCTCCAATGCCCAGCGCCAGCACCGCCATCGCCGTCAGCGCAAAGCCCGGAGCCCGGCCGAATCCCCGCAACGCGTATCGAATGTCCTGGAACACAGCTCTCCTCCCGCCCTTTCCCCAGTAAGACAATCCCTCGTTGCGGCCGCCCGGCCCGCGCGCCCTATTCCGTCAGCCGGTTCACCAGTGGCGCCAGCGCCATCTGCAGGAACGGGCACTGCACCGCTTCCGCCGCCGCCGAGATCATGTAGATCCGCGGCATCTCCGCCGCTTCCGCTACCTGCCCTGCCGGCGCCGAGGCCGGCCACACCCCGCCCACAAACGTTCCCAGCACCATCACGCCGATCGCCACCGCGTCTGGATTGCGCCGAAACATCACACCACCTCCACGTTCTCCTCTACGATCCGCCCGTCAAACAGCTTGATGGTCCGGTCCGCGTACAGTGCGTACCGCGGATCGTGCGTCACCATGCAAATCGTCGCTCCGCCCCGGTGCAGCTCGCTCAACAGGTTCATCACCGCCTCCCCGTTGGTCGAGTCCAGGTTCCCCGTCGGCTCGTCCGCCAGCAGTATCGACGGATCTCCCGCCAGCGCCCTCGCCACCGCCACCCTCTGCTGCTGGCCGCCCGAAAGCTGTGACGGATAGTGCTTCACCCGGTGCGACATCCCAACCCGCTCCAGCGCGTCGTGTACTCTCTTCTTCCGCTCCGCCGACGGCATCCCCCGGTAGGTCAGCGGCAGCTCCACGTTCTCGTACACGTTCAAATCGCCGATCAGATTGAACGCCTGGAAAATAAACCCGATCTCCCGGTTCCGGATCCGCGCCCGCTCGCTCATCTTCAGGCTCTGCACCGGCTTCCCGTTCAATACGTACTTGCCGTCGCTCGGCGAATCCAGCAACCCCAGAATCGCCAGCAGCGTCGACTTCCCGCAGCCCGACGGCCCCGCGATCGCGATGTACTCCCCTTTCTTCACTTCCAGGTGGATGCCGGCCAGCGCGTGCGTCTCCACCTCGTCGGTGACAAACACCTTCGTCACCCCGTCCAGTTGAATCATCATCTCGCTTGCCGCCATCGACGTTCTCCCTCTTCTTAGTTCAATCGGATCCGGTTCTGGGCGTCCCACTGCGACATGTCGGACAGGATCACCTGGTCGCCCACGTTCAGTCCTTCCACTATCTCGATCGTACTCACCGACGCCCGTCCCAGCGTCACCGTCACCCTGGTCGCTCCCTTGCCGTCCGCGTCCAGCTTGAAAAGCCCTACCTTCTGCCCCGTCTGCCCGATCACCGGCCGTCCCACGTACACCACATCCGACAGCCGCTCGATCTCCACCGTCCCGTCCACGCTCAGGTCCGGTCTCGCCCCCGCCGGCAGCGCTCCGGCCAGCTTTACGTCCACATCCACCGTCCCGTTGGTCACCGCCGGGTCGATCCGCGTCACATGGCCCGGGATGATCCCGTTCCGCGTGTCCACCTCCGCCTCCTGCCCGATCTGCACATCCTTGGCCTGCGTCTCCGGAATCTTTAACGTCGCCTTCAGCTTCGACGGCTGCGCGATCTTCGCCAGAATCGCCCCCGGCATCACCCTCTGCCCCACTTCCAACACCTGCGTCGCCGTCCCCAACTGCTGCAGCACCCCGTCCACCCCCGCCCGGATCGTCAACTGCTCCACCTGCTTCTTCTTCAGCTCGTACGCCGCCTTCAGCTTCTCGATGTTCACCCGCTGCGCGTCCAACTGCGCCTGAATCGACTCCCCGCTCATGTCCAACTGCTGCTTGGACAGGTTATAGCTGTTCAGCAGTTCCTCCGACTTGGCCACCGACAGCTTCGTCGTCAGATCCGATTGCAGCCCTTCTTTGGTCAACTGCTGATCGCGGTCCGCCGTCAGCTTCGCCTGCATGTAGTCCGAATGCGCCTGCTCGGTCAGCGACTTCTGTTGAAGCTGCTTCGTCTTGAGCTGCACGCTCAAGTCCGTATAGCTCGCTTCCGCCGCCTTCACCTGCCACTCCAGGTCCGCCGCCGCCAACTCCATGTCCGGATTGCTCAGCACAATCAACACATCGTTCGGCCGCACCACGCTGCCCGGCAAATGCATGATCTTGTCCACGTGCCCCTCGAAGGCCGCCGGAATCCAAAGCACGTCTTCCGGAACCAGCGTCCCCAGCCCCCGCACCTGCCGCTCCATCGGGCCCCGCTTCACCGTGTCGATCCAGACCGTCGCCCGCTCCACCGTCGGCGCCGCCGGCTTCAACCTCGATAACCCCCAGGTGATCAGCGGAATCGCGATGATCGCCATCGTGATCCATACAATCCGGCGAATCAGCTTCCGGCGCGCCACTTCTTTACCGCGTGGTATATCCATGTCTCTTCCCCCCTTAAGCGCAAGTCGCGGGCCAATGCCCTCCTCCCGGCTATCTCTCTTAAAATGATAGCGTTCATGCCGCGCCCGGAAAGCCCGCCTTTCCCCCGCTGTCCGTTTCTGGGACGCCTGTGTACGGCCCGGGACACCCGTTACCGGCCCTCCCCGCCCCCTCCCCAAAAACCCAGTCACAGCACCCCCACACTCACTTAACCATCCCGTTTCCCACCACTTACGCGCCCCCCATTCCCCCCGCCCCGCTTGACGCCTGCTACACTCTCAGTCGTTGATAGTTCCTGGCCAGGAATATCCGTTCGTCAGTTTGTCTGCGACGCTCTGGAGGACGCGGCAGCGGTTCAGCATATGGCTGCCAAACCCGCAGAAACAGAGCTCAGCCGTCC
>DAIDHC010000231.1 GCA_027452065.1 Bryobacterales bacterium | reverse complement strand
ATTGGTCGGGGCGGGGCGATTTGAACGCCCGACCCCCTGCGCCCAAGGCAGGTGCGCTACCAGGCTGCGCTACGCCCCGACATTTCCTGCTTTCTTGATTTTAAGCCACTTCCTGAAATTCCGATACTGCACGGCCTTGCCCCGGGTGGGGCTGAGGTCGCTTTCCTGCGATAACACCCTGACCAAATCGCATCGGTCGGGCTTTGCCGGGGCGGAGCCCGGACAGGAGATTCGTCGAGCGCCGATCCGTGCCGCGGCGACCCGGGCACGCGGGCCGCTTTAGTTCATGGTGGCCCGGAGATCCACGAGCACCTGATCCATCGATGAAATCCGGATCAGGCCGACCCGGGGATACTCGAGATCGACAATTACGTAAAAAGTGAGCGCCAGAATGATCGCGAAGCCGAGCGTATGGACCCAACTGCGTGTCTTGCGGTGCGCCGCATCGAAGCCGGCCAGAAACGAACATACCAGCGAGACCGTTGCGAGCAGCACAAGGATGATCCGTGGCGTATACATCTTACCCGCCGCAATGCGGGCGGACGCGATATCGAACATTTCGTTGAAGGACGATAAGATCAACGACTCGCGCGCCGGATAGTTCATTTCGCGGCATGCGTTCACCCCGAGCACCCATATGTCGTGCTGGAGCGCCACAGCCCGGGCAATTTCTTCGTTCGCCGCCGGAATATCCTGCATCTTCTGAGACACGGCGATGTGGGCGTCCACATACTGGCGGAAGGCTTCGCGGATTGGCGGCTGCAACGCGGGCGGCAGCAGATCGATCCGCAGGTATGCGGTGCCGATTGCATTCGCCTCATCGACGATCAAGTTCCTCTTCGTATCGAAACGCACCGCAGCTCCCGAAAAGGTAAATGCCACCAGCAACCCCAGGAGGCCGAACACGGCGCCCTCGAGCGCGCCGAAGCCCGGTCCGATACCAGCCTGGCTCTTCTCGATCCGCTTCAAGCCGATGCGCATGCCGGCCTCGAGGCACAGCAGCATGCCGCAAAGCTCGGCCAGGGTAAGAAGCAGAGCGCTCAATGTGGTCATAGGACATCCGCTCCGCCGGCGATCGCAATCCGCATTTGCCGCCCGGCCGCCAGAATCGAGTCGAGGGAAAGCGCCGGCACGCGGGGTGAGTACCACGCGGACCGCGCAGCAAGCCAACCCGGTAAGCGATTCGTCCTGTCCTCGCCGTTGTTCAAGGTTCGTTCCGTGATTCCCGTGGCAGCTTGCATGCCAAATAATCGGATTTGGAACGAAACGGATCGACTTTCGAGATTCCCCGGAGTCGGCGCGGCTTGGGACACACCCACCGGTGCAAACCGCGCAGTTCCGGTGCGGCTTTTCACGCTCTCCGGCCATCGCCGGCGAAAGTCCGACACATTATCGCCCGAGCCAGGCAGCACGCGAGAGCGGCGGGCGCGTTTTCGAGGCTTCCGAAGGCTACAGCGCAACGTCCACGGCGGTGAGCAGAGTGGATCGCTCCAGCGCCGAAGAGGGCACCTGGCCCACGGTCGGGCATGCAGGACTGCGCTTCGCTTTGGATGTAGGCATCGGCGAGTCCGGGCGCAACCGCATGCGCTACAAAATTGAGTCCGGACGCTGCGGTGCGAATCAGGGCAACAGAGGCTCCTTGTCAGTGAATCGGCCTTCGATCGGGTGTGCCGGAGCGATTGCTTTCGGTGCGGGCAAAACGCCGGGCATCATTCCGGCGGCGGGAGCGAGGATCGTGAGAAAACGCAAGATCGGGACCTGCGCGGCGGCCTTGGCGGCCATGCTGCTGCTGTGTGGAACAGCGTCCGGCCAGGAAAAGCCGAAACCGGAGTTTTATTCAGCGGTGTGGGCCGGCGTGGGCGGTAGCCTCGGCGGCTCCACCATGCCCATCAACATCCGAATCAACCGGTTCAATACGGACGAGGAGATTAAGAAGTACGCGGCCATCCTGGCGAAGGACGGACCGGACCGGCTGCGGCGGGTGCTCGAAGACGAGGATGTCGGGCAGGTTTCCCCGGTCGGGCGCGTGGGCACACCGCTTGCGATTGCGCGCAAACTGCGGAAGGGCGACAAGATCATCGTCCGCGTGGCGACGGCTCGAAACATGTCGTTCGTTGAGCTTCGCCGCTCGGGCCGCTCGACCGATTATCCCTACACGATCCTCGAGCTCGTGCTCGACGAGAACGGCCAGGGAATGGGTACCGCCATCGGAGCCGCCAAGATCCGGTTCGACAAAAAGAAGAACACTTACGAGATCGAAAGCTTTCAGCATGGGACAGCCTACAATAAGCTGCTCAACGTCCGGCTGATGAAATAGGCGGCGGCGGGGAAGGTGCGCGCGAATGCCGGGAACGAACGGTGAACCCGGCCGGTGATTCTTCGCAGCGCCCGTCATCGTCCTGGGAGAGCGGGCCCGGCGCCGGCGGAGCTGCCGCCCCGGAAACCGCATCAAAATGCTTCGCCCACACCCATACCGAAGGTGTGGCCATCCTTGCCCTGAGCGATGTCGGCTCGAAGGTTGACATGGTATTTCGTGCTGAGTTGGAAGCGCAATCCGACTCCGCCGCTGGGCAGGAAATACCCTTTCCGGTTCAAGATCTGATCCGCTCCCGGGACGACTCCCCCGATGCCACCGAAGGCGGCCAGTCCAAGCCGATACGGCAAGGACAAACGGTATTCGACTTGAGAAGCCATCAGGTAGCGATCGAAGTAGCGGCCCGCAGTGTAGCCGCGCAATTGGTTTTGGGATCCATAGATGCAGTTGCCATAGAAAGGCGGCTGGCCGGCCGTGGCACAGAAGAAGGACCCGAAGGCCAGAACCTGATTCTTGGTCAGACTGCCGTACTTGTTGTAGATCAGCTTGTAACTCTGGAAGCTGTACTTGCTTCCGATACCCTGCGCAAAAAAATCCGCCGTAAAGTCAGTCATCGTTCCCGTGGTCGGGTAAAAGTGGTTGGGCCGCGTATCCCTTTGGACGCGGAATCCCAGCGACCGCAGCGACGTCTGCAGGCCCACTTCCGGGAGATCAGGGAAACTGGCGGTGCTATCCGCTCTGACCGTGATTAAGGAGTTTCCGGTCAGAAATCGCGGGCCCACGAAAAAATTCCACCATGTGCGGCGCAGGAACTCACCGAAAAATCCCTGGCCGGTCTGCTTCAGGGGCAACTTCATGACCGTGTCGGTGAGAATCCCGGGGTTATAGACGTTGTAATTCAAGTTTCCGCGAACGTAGCCTGTAGTCACTTTGTACCGGTTCTCGCTGAAGAACAGTTGCGCCCCGAAAGCGATGGCGCGGCTGCCGTTGTCCGTGATCAAGCCCGCCGCTCCAACCGTGGACGGAGGAGAGATCGTGTCCTTCTTGCTGAAGGGAAAAATGTAGGCCACAACCGGAATGAGCCCAGTGCCGATGGCCGGGCTCGAAATGGGGAGGGGCGCGACGACAAAGGAACCGCCCAAAGTCCGCTTCTGGTTGCTTTGGTCTTTCTCCTCGCCCCTTTTCTCCTTGGGCTGGGCCTGCTCGGCGGAATCCGGTTTCTGGCCTGATTGCGCCTGGGCGGGGGGCGTGGCAGGCACGGGGTCCTGCGCCTCGCCGGCCACGGGCGGAGACGATTCCTGCGCAAGGGCGGGCACGTTCGGGCAGGTACAGAGGGCGCTCAAGAGCAAGGCGAACAGTCGAACAGCTCGTCTCGCGTTGAACGCCGAAGCATCCCCCTCATTTCGAATCCCGGCTGGTTCAGTTCCCTGTAGACCGCGTCTGCGAGAAGGCATTTGCTGGTTGCCGGAGGAGGTCACGACAAGGACGCCCCGGCTCTTTCACCGGGGTCCGGTTCTGTTCCAGCGGCCAGTACGCTATACGCGGAATCGCACTGGGGGGCAGGGCGCGCCACTATCTTCATGCTGCTGCCCAGTGGCTTTGTATAACGGAACCACTCCCGAAACTCTTCCACTTCTCCGGGACGGAGCCCGGAAGCCAGTAGTTCGTATTGACCGGCAGGTCGAACAATGAAAACGTCCACGATTCCCTCGCAGTAATCTGCCTCGCCGTCATGATGACTCCGTCGCAGGGTGGGATCTAAACTTTGCGCCCATCTTCGAGAGGTCGAAGACGGACGGACATCGAACGCCGCAGGCGAGCCGCCAGGCAGCACCCGGCCTCGGCAAGATTCGAGGGAATTTCCCGGCGTACCCGGCCTTGCGGCACGGCGACATCGTCACCGTTGTTCGCGCCCGCCGCGGAAAATCCCGTGGTAGGCCTTTCGATACACTTTGAGGACGGAAGGAGACTCCCATGAAGAGAGTTGCCGGTATTGTCGGGGGCGTGGTCGTGCTGCTTCTGGCGGTTGCGGTCGCGCTTCCTTTCCTGATCGACGCCAACCAGTTCCGCCCGGCTCTCGAAAGCCGGCTCAGCGCGGCGCTGGGACGCGAGGTGAAACTGGGCGATCTGAAAGTCTCCGTGTTCTCGGGCGGCGTGGCGGCGAGCGATCTGTCGATTTCCGACGATCCGGCGTTCAGCAAGGCGCCGTTCCTCCGCGCGGAGTCTTTGAAGGTGGGCGTGGAATTACTGCCGCTCATCCTGTCGCGCAAGCTGAACGTGACCGGCATCACGATCGTTGAGCCGGAAATCAATCTGGTCGAGACGGCCGCGGGTGTGTTTAATTTTTCAACCATTGGCACGAAGACCGCCGCGGTTCCGGTCCGGCCACCGGAAGCGGCAGCGGCTTCGGCCCAGGAACCACAGATTTCCATTGCCGTGATCAAGATTTCCGGCGGCCGGATTGCGCTCGAAAAAACGGGGACGAAAACCAAGCCGCTGGTTCTCGAGAAGCTGAATATCGAGGTGAAGAACTTTTCGGCGGAGGCGCCGTTTCCGTTCTCGCTCAGCGCCGCCGTATCCGGCGGAGGGACGATCAAGCTCGACGGCATCGCGGGTCCGCTCGATCAGGGGAATGCGACCGATACGCCATTCAACGCCAAGCTGAAGGTGGATCGCCTCGACCTTACGGGCTCGGGCCTGGTGAGTCCGGCGGACGGCGTGGCGGGCATCGCATCTCTGGATGGATCCGCTCAGTCGGCGAAGGGCGTGATCGCGGTCACCGCGAAACTGACGGCCGAACAGCTTGTTTTGGCCAAGGGCGGAACGCCCGCTAAACGGCCGGCCGAGGTCGATCTGGTGGTCGCGCACAACCTCGCCAGACAGTCGGGCGAGGTTCAGCGGATGGCGATCCATCTCGGCGCGGCGGTGGCGAATCTCAGCGGGAGTTACCGCCTGGAAACCGAGCCCGCCGCGGTGGATCTGAAACTCACGGGCTCGAAGATGCCGCTCACCGATCTGGCGACGTTTCTGGGGCCGCTCAACATCGCGCTACCCACCGGAGCGTCCATCGATCAGGGAACCGCCGATGTGAATCTGGCCGCGCAAGGGACACTGGACAAGCTGGTCACGCAGGGAACCGTGGGCGCCGAGAACGCCCGGCTGGCGAATTACGACTTCGCTTCCAAGCTTCAGGTGCTGCACGAATTCACCGGGATCAAAGCGGAGCCGCACACTCTGATCCGGACGCTGAACGCGAATGTGAGGAACACTGTGGACGGAACGGCGCTGGACAACGTTCAGTTCGCTATCGCCGGCATCGGCGGCATGACGGGGGCCGGAACCATCAGCCCGTCCCACACGCTCAATTTCAAGATGCGCGCGGCGCTGGGCGGCAACGCGCTGGCGTCGCTGGGCGGCCCGGGCGGCATCCCGTTTACGATTCAGGGCACGGCGGAGAATCCCTCGATCCGGCCGGACGTGCAGGGCATCGTAACGAATGAACTGAAGGGCATCGTGGGCGGGAAGTCGCCGGCCGGCGACGCTTCGAAAATTCTCAAGAACCTTTTCGGAGGACAAAAGAAATAAGGCGGAAGTATTCGCGGCAACGGCGGCCGGCCGGGCTCCAGCCGGCCACGGGGCGCGCGATACACTGAAGCGTTGAGAATCGCGCTGATCGGATTTGGGAGCGTCGGGCGGGCCCTGGCGCGGCTGGTGGCGGACAAGCGCGAAGAGTTTCCGCTGCGCCTGGTGGGAGTGCACACGGCGCGGCACGGGACGGCGTATGGCCCAGGAGGCTTGGGCGCGGAGCCGCGGCTGGGCGAGGCGGCGCAGTCGGTGGAAGAGTTTCTCGACCGGGCCGGGGCCGAGGCGGCGGTTGAGCTGACGACGCTGAATCCGGCCACGGGCGAGCCCGCGCTGAGCCACATCCGGGCGGCGTTCGCCCGCTCGCTCCACGTGGTGACGGCCAATAAAGGCCCGATCGCCCACGCCTACGCCGCGCTGGCGCGGGAGGCACGCCAGGCGGGCGTCGAGTTCCGGTTCGAATCCACCGTGATGGACGGGGCGCCGGTGTTCAACCTGGTGCGGCGCACGCTGCCCGGCGTGCGGGTGAACGGCTTTACGGGCGTCTTGAACTCAACCACCAAGGTTGTGATCGCGGCGATGCGCGAAGGGCTGCCCATCGAAGACGGCATCGAGCGGGCGCGGCGGATGGGCATTACGGAGGCCGACGCCAGCTTCGATATCGACGGATGGGACTCGGCGGTGAAGGCGGCGGCGCTGGCCAACGTCCTGATGGAGGCGGAGGTGACGCCCTACGATGTGGACCGGCGGGGCATCGGGCGGCTGACTCCGGAGCGCGTGATGGAGTTGGCCGGGAGCGGCAAGACCGTGGTGCTGGCGACGCGCGGCCGGCGGACCGCCTCGGGAGTGAAGCTCCGGGTGCGGGCCGAAGTGCTGGCGGAGACCGATCTGCTGGCCGCGCCGCAGGGCACCTCGAACCTTTTGTTGCTGCACACCGACCTGATGGGCACCGTGGGCACGATTTCCATCGATCCCGGCGTCGAGCAAACCGCGTACGGCGTGTTCAGCGACCTGGTGGACATCGGCCGGATGCGCGGCTGGGAAGAGAAACGCCCCGCCCGATAACCCTCGTCCCCGGCGCGCCGCTAATGGCCGGCGAGCAGCGTATCGAGCACCGGGAGCGGCACGGCGCCTTCCTCGAGCGCCCACTTGTGGAAGTCAGGAAGGTTGAAGCGCTCGGCCATGCGTTGCCGGTCGTTGGCCAGCACGCTCCGCCAGCCGCTCCAGCCGACGAAGTACATCGGCAACTGGCAGGAGGAAAGCTGGGCGCGCTGGAGCTTGGCGACGGCCTCCTCGCGTTCCTGGAAGGCGTCGTTCATCATCATGTCGAGCGCCTGCTGATCGGTCATGCCCATCGTTTGCAGGCGGACGTCCAGGATCGTGTTGGTTAACACGCGCAGCATCTGTTTCAGGTAGGTGAGACGGAGCCCCGGGTCGCCGTTGAGGTAGCCTTGATCGGTCATCAACTGCTGCGCGTAGACGGCCCAGCCTTCGACGTAGGGGCCGTTGCCGAACAGCGCGCGGAGCAGCCGGCGGCCGACGGGCTCGATGCGGTTGGCGTATTCGAACTGCACCCAGTGGCCGGGCATGGCCTCGTGAATGGTGATGTGTTCGAGGCCGTAGGTGTTGTACTCGCGGAGTTTGGATTCGACCCGCACCGGCGGCCAACTGGTGGGAATGGGCGTGATCCAATAAAATGCGCCGAGCTGCGGCTCGAGCGGCGGAGCGGGGTTGAAGCCGCCGACGCCGTAAATGCCGCGCATGAACTCCGGCGTCGGGATGACTTTCAACTGCTCGCCGGAAGGAAGCGGCACCAGCCCGCGAGCTTCGACGAACTGTCGGGCGCGTTCGAGATCGGCGCGGGCCTCGTGGAGATAAGTGTCCGGCGTGGCATGGCGTTTGGCGATGGCGTCGAGGGCCTCGGGAATCGACTGCGGCGCGGCCAGCTTCGCCATCTCTTCGCGGGTGGCGCGGAGCTGGGCTTCGGCCTCGCGCAGCGTCTCACCGGGGCTCTTGCCGGTCGCCAGAGTCAGGCGGAATTTCTCGACGTAGCGCTCCGGACCCAGGCGCCAGTCGCTCGTTTTGGCGGCCAGAGGACCGGCAAGGAAGGCGTCGAAATCGCGAAGGGCGCGCAGCGCGGGCGCCGCGGCGCGGTCATAGGCCGGGCGGACCGTTGCGGGCGCGGCATCCCGCAGCGTCTGATCGACCAGCTCGATATTGCCCTCGTTTTCCTCGCGGGCCACGCGGTTCCACACTTCGGGCGAGTCCTGCAGATTGGCCTCAGCCTGGGCGATCAACGCCGGGATCCCGTCCAGACGGGCGATGATCTGGGTGAAGCGCTCGCGCTCGGGCGCGTAGGCGAGCTCATAGGGCGTGAACAAAGCGTTGCCGATCAGCTCGACGTAGACCGTGGGATTGTGCCGGTAGCCCTGAATGGAGTCGAGCTCGAGCAGGGAGAGCGAGATTTCGTCCTGCATGATGCGCAAGTCGGCGCGATCCTCCAGCGACAGGGCGGCGGGCTTGAATGCGGCGAGGCGGTCGCGGAAGCCGAGAAAGATCTGCCGTTCGCGGTCGATGCCGGAGGGGGAATAATCGTCGAGGCGGGAGTCGAGATTGACGCCCTGGTGGGTGTGATAACCGGCCTGAGTGGAGGCCACCGGGGAAAGAGCCAAAGTCGAGTAAACGAAATCCTCGGTGGCCTGTTCGAAGGGGCTGGGGCGTTGGGCGCAGCCGGCAAGAAGGAAGGCGGCGGCGAAGGCGAGGCTAACGGGCAGTTTCAGCATGCAGTTTCTCCCAGTCGGCGGCTTCGCCGAAGCGGATGCAGGGAAGCGCCGGATCGAGATTCCGGAGAAGCCCGGCGAGTACGCCGCCGGAGCCGACCTCAAAGAACCGGCCCACACCTTCCGAAGCGAGCAAGCGCATCGAGTCCGTCCAGCGGACGGGGTTCGGAATCTGCTCGAAAAGACCGCGGCGCGCCTCGGCGCCGGTGGTTACCGGCCGGCCCTGCCAGTTGTTGATGAGCGGGCAGCGAAGATCGGAGAAGTGCGCTGCTTCCAATTCCGGAGCCAGACGCGTCTGGGCCGGAACCATGAGGGCGCAATGGAACGGCGCGCTCACGGGAAGCAGCACGGCGCGGCGGGCGCCCGCCGCCTTGGCCAGGTCGATGGCCCGGCCGACGGCGCCGGCATGACCGGCAATCACCACCTGATCGGGCGAGTTGAGATTGGCGGCGCTGACGATTTCTCCCTGCGCCGCCTCGGCCAGGATGGCGTCGAGTTTCCCTTCGGGAAGCTTCAGGATGGCCGCCATCGCGCCTACGCCGGGCGGAACGGCCTCCTGCATGTACCGGCCGCGGCGGCGGACCAGGCCCAGAGCATCGGCAAAGGCCAGTGAACCGGCGGCCACCAGGGCCGAATACTCGCCCAGGCTGTGTCCGGCGACGAAATCGGGCCGGATGCCCTCGCCTTCCAGGACGCGAAAGGCGGCGACGGACACGGTCAGCAGCGCCGGCTGAGTGTTTTCAGTGAGCTTCAGCGCCTCCTCCGGCCCCTCGAAGCAGAGGCGGGAAATGGAAAAGCCGAGCGTGTCGTCGGCCTCCTCGAAAACGGCGCGGGCGGCGGGGAACTGCGCGGCCAGCGTTTTGCCCATACCGGCGGCTTGCGATCCCTGGCCGGGGAAGAGAAAAGCAGTTTTCATGGTGCTTATGGGGCGGGTTTCGCCCGATGATTCAGCCTACAGTGTAGCGCGGGCAGGGCTTAGGAGCAGCGCGCCGCCTCCGGACATAACGCAGCGGGCGGTACGGGGCGCCCCTGGCGCGGCCGCCGCGAGTACTAATAGAAAAATTGCCGAATTTTTCTGCGATCTTTTCACGCGTGCTTCGCGTCAAATTCAGCGAAGGGAGGAGAGGCCCATGATCAAAGAAACAGCAAAAACGCAACCCAAGGATCAGCCGATTCCGGAGGTGGAAGCGGCGGCATCGGTGTACTGCCCGATCTGCACGCATACCGTTCACGCGACTGTGGTCACTCGCGGGCGGACAACCTTCGTCAGGCCGGATCAGAAGTGCCCGCGCTGCTCGGCCTCGCTGGCGCCGGGCAAGGTCCTTTGGATGGATCGCGCGGCTTGAAGCCTTAAGCAAATTATTCTGGAATCGCCAGCGGCGGTGTTGTGATACGGTAGAGGCAGAGATGCGACGCAAGCCCAGTCAAAAACCCGAGCCGGTCATCGACGAGGAGATTCGCGCGAAAGCGCGGCTGGCGATGCAGCCCGACAGTTTTCACCGGCCCACCCGGTGTGTGATCTGCGACAGCCCCTCGGCGCCGAACTCGCTTGAGGGCCTGTGCTGGGTTTGCCGGCGGCTGAAAATCAGCGCTTGGCGCGACAGCGACTCTCAGGCCGCTTCGCAGGAATAACGCCCGGCGCGCCGCCGCGACGTGTACCTTATCTTTAGGAACCAAGCCCGGCAGGCCAGGGAACTCCCATTCCCGCCTTCCGGGCTTTTTCATACACCCAGCCGCCGACCGCAACGTCTTCCAGGCCCAGCCCGACGGACTTGAAAATCGTGATTCCGTCCGGACGCTGGCGGCCGCCCCAGTCCTTCAGCTCGATCACGTTCGACCAATGGTCCGCCAGGATGATGTCGCCGGCCTCGATGCGCGCCTGTTCGAGCGAATCGACGGCCACGACGGCGGCGCGCCCGAGGAGTGCTGCGGGCAGTTCCCGGCGGCTGGCAATGTTGGAGCCGACGGCGTTGACGTGCGCCCCGGGCGCGATCCAATCCGCGTCGAGCACCGGCTCCTTGGCGTTGGTGGCGGTGATGACGATGGAGGCGCCGCGCACGGCCGCCTCGGCGCTTTCGGCGGCCACGGCTCCCTGGCTTTGTGCGAACTCCCGCCGGCGAAGCTCATTCCGGCTCCAGACGCGCACCTCGCCTATGGGCCGCACGGCGCGGACGGCCTCGAGCTGGCTGGCGGCCTGGAAGCCGGCGCCGATCACTCCCACGATGGCCGCGCCGGACGGCGCCATCAGGGACGTCGCGTAACCGCTGGCCGCTCCGGTGCGGATCTGGCCCAGGTAGTTGGCCTCCATCATCGCCAGCGGCGTGGCCGTGGCGGAGTCGAATAAGAGAAAAAAGAAATGAGCGCCGTGCCGGGCGTGAGTGGAGTAGATCTTGGTGCCGAAATATTCGCCACAGGCGCCGGCAAGGCTGTGGAGAACGGCGCCCGTAGGCAGAATGAGGCGCCGCCGCGGCTGATTGACGGCCTTGCCGGCGGCCAGTTCCTCGAAGGCCGAACGCATCCGCTCGATAGCTTCCTCCATGGGAAGCAGCGCGCAGATGTCGGCTTCGCTGAGAACGATCATGGCCGCCGGCGGGGGACTTAGAGACGAACCGGGTCGGGGCGCTCCGGATCGAGGCCCAGTTCAACAACCGCGGCCTGGGCGCGGGCGGCGTCAAAGGAGCCGTCGCGGGCCAGACGCGCCAGCGCCGCCGCGGCGATCGATTCCGCGTCGTTTTCAAAATGCCGCCGCAGATGCTCGCGATTTTCGCTTCGCCCGAAGCCGTCGGTGCCGAGCGAAACCAGCCGGTCCGGCAGCCAGGGAGCGATCTGATCGGGCACGATCTTCATGAAGTCCGTGGCCGCGACAATGGCGCCCTCGACGCCGTGCAGCGCCTGCAACAGGTAGGGGCGGCGCGGCGTCTCGGCCGGGTGGAGACGGTTCCAACGCTCCACATCCAGCGCTTCGCGTCGAAGCTCGTTGTAGCTGGTGACGCTCCATACGTCGGCCGCGATGCCGTACTTGTCGGCCAGGATGGTCTGCGCGCGCAGCGCCTCGTTGAGGATGGTGCCGCTGCCGAAAAGCTGGATGCGAGCCGGGCCGAGACTCGAGGTTCGCAGCCGGTACAGCCCCTTCAGTATCCCCTCGTGGACGCCTTCCGGCATCGGCGGCTGCGCGTAGTTCTCGTTATAAGCGGTGACGTAATAGAAGCGGTTTTCCTGCAGCTCGTACATGCGGCGGATGCCATCCTGCACGATCACCGCCACTTCGTAGGCATAGGCCGGATCGTAGCTGGCCAGCGTCGGCACCGTGCTCGCCAGCACCAGGCTGTGTCCGTCCTGGTGCTGCAGGCCCTCGCCGAGCAGCGTGGTGCGCCCGGCCGTCCCGCCCACCAGGAAGCCTTTCCCGCGCGAATCGGCGAACGCCCAGATGAGGTCGCCCACGCGCTGGAAGCCGAACATCGAGTAATAAATGAAGAACGGAATCATCGGCACGCCGTAGTTGGCGTAAGCCGTCCCGGCCGAGGTGAAGGAGGCCATCGAGCCGGCCTCGGTAATCCCCTCCTCCAGAATCTGGCCGTCCTGCGCTTCCTTGTAATACAGGAACATCTCGCTGTCGACAGGCTTGTAAAGCTGGCCCTGGCTGGCGTAAATGCCCACCTGGCGGAACAGCGACTCCATGCCGAACGTCCGCGCCTCGTCGGGAATAATGGGGACGATGTACTTGCTGATCGACGGCTCTTTCAACAGCAGCGTCAGAACGCGCACGAACGCCATCGTGGTGGAAACTTCGCGGCCCTGCGAGCCGGCCAGCGATTCGTTCAGAATCTCGAGCGGCGGCGCCTTCACCTCAATCGGCTTGGGATGGCGCGCGGGAAGCGAGCCGCCCATCGTCCGCGTCCGTTCCTTCATGTACTGCATCTCCGGGCTGTCCTCGGGCGGCTTGTAGAAGGAAATGCTGCGGACGTTGTCCTCCGGCACCGGAATGTTCAGGCGCTTGCGGAAGTACATCAACTCTTCTTCGTTGAGCTTCTTCTGCTGGTGCGTGGGATTGCGGCCCTCGCCCGCCTCGCCCAGGCCATAGCCCTTGATGGTTTTGCACAGCACAACCGTCGGCGAGCCCTTGTGGTCGGAGGCGCGCTTCAAAGCGTTGTAAACCTTTTGCGGATCGTGTCCGCCGCGGCGCAGATGGAAAATATCCTCGTCGCTCATCTGCTCCACCATCTTGAGCGTCTCGGGATACTTTCCGAAGAACTCCCGCCGCGTATAGGCGCCGCCCTTGGCCTTGAAGCTCTGGTACTCGCCGTCCACGCACTCCATCATCAGGCGCTTCAGGAACCCTCGGTCGTCCCGGGCCAGCAGCGGATCCCAGTTCTCGCCCCAGATGACCTTCAGCACGTTCCAGCCCGCGCCGCGGAAGGCGGCCTCGAGCTCCTGGATGATCTTGCCGTTGCCGCGAACCGGACCGTCCAACCGCTGCAAATTGCAGTTGACGATGAAAACCAGATTGTCCAGCTTCTCGCGCGAGGCCAGCGTGAGCGCGCCGAGCGACTCCGGCTCATCGGTTTCGCCGTCGCCCAGGAAGGCCCACACCTTGCGCGGCGTGTGCGGGATCAGCCCGCGGTTCTCCAGATACCGCATGAACCGGGCCTGGTAGATGGCGTTGATCGGACCCAGGCCCATGCTGACGGTCGGGAACTGCCACAGGTTGGGCATTAACCACGGATGCGGATAGGAGGACAGACCCGGTTCCTCGCGCAGCTCGTGACGGAAATTCTCCAGGTGCTTTTCCTCGAGACGCCCTTCCAGAAACGCGCGCGCGTAGACGCCCGGCGACGCGTGGCCCTGGAAATAGACCAGGTCGCCCGGCTGGTCGCCGTAGCTTCCGCGAAAGAAGTGATTGTGCCCGACTTCCTGGATGGTCGCCAGCGACTGGTAGGTGGCGATGTGGCCGCCGATGCCGCTGTCGTGCTTGTTGGCCCGCACCACCATCGCCATCGCGTTCCAGCGGATGATGGACTTGATCCGCCGCTCGATCTCGCGGTCGCCGGGGTACGGCGATTCCTCTTCGGGCGGAATGGTGTTGATGTAAGGCGTGGTGAGTTTGCCGAGCGTCTGAATTCCGTACGAGCCGGCGCGATCGAGCAGCCGTTCGAGCAGAAAAACCGCCCGTTCGGAGCCCATCGCATCGATTACTTCATCCAGCGCCTCCAGCCATTCCACGGTTTCCTGAGGGTTGGCGTCCTGCGTCGTGTCAGTCTTGGTATCGAGCATTTCGAGGGTTCTCTTTAACAAGATAGCAGGTGCGGGCGAAGGCTTCGCACATGCGCCGGAGGCCGCCGGAGAACCGGTTTTATCGACTTAACTCCTCGTCTCGAACCCTGACCCGGCTCAGACGGCCGGCGCGGCCTGGCGCGCGACGGCGTTGACGAGCCTGCGGTAGGGCAGGCGGTCGAGCGAGTCGAACGGCAGCCATTCGTTTTCCGCCCAGCTCGAGTAGCGCCACGCGGCCAGCAGCGACAGATGCTCCTGGCGTTCGAGCGTGGTGCCGCACCAGGGCTCGAGCGATTCCACCAGACGGCGAAGCTGAGCGTCGATGGACTCGCCGGCCTCGCTGAGTGTCAGCGGGTGCGGCGCCTGCCACCAGCCGCTCAACAGAAACCACAGCCGCACCGTTCCCGGCGCCCCGCCCGGCGTCACCGCCACGCCGTTCAACCCGTCCAGCTCATGCGCCAACTCGTCCCGCAGCGCCAGCGCGGCCTGAATCTTCTCCACCCGCCGGTGCTGCCGGGCCGCATCCTCGAAACGCATCTCCGCGCTCAGCCGCTCCCGCGCCGCCCGCGCGTTCTGCAGCAGCGCCGCGCCGCCGTCGCGAAGAAACGCCGCCACCCTCTCCGCCTCGCCCCGGTATTCTTCCTCGCCCACCACCTCCTGGCACGGGCGAAGGCACAGGTTCATCTCGCCGTAGGGACATCCCGGGTGATCGGGCCGGGGCTCCAGGTCCTCCTGGCACCGCCGGAGTTGGAACAGGTCCAGGCAGCCATTTTCAAAGCGCTCCGCCGAGGCCCGCGAGCGGAACGGCCCATGAAACAACGCCGCCGCGGAAAGCCGCGTGGTCACCTGCGTGCGCGGGAACCGGTTGGCCAGAATCAGCTTGACGTAGGCCGGCGCGCCCAGCTTCACGCGGCGGGCATAGTCGGCCGGAAACAGGCGCCGGGCCACCGAATAATGCACCAGCGAGGCCTCCAGGCGCGAGTTTACCGGCCAGTACTCGACTGCCGTGGCAATCTCCCGCAGATTCCACAACTTCATCACCCGGCTCAGCCGCCGCCGCAGCACCCTCGTCCGCGCCAGATACGCCGATCCGGCGCCCGCCTCGATGCGGAAAACCGCCGGGGCCTCCGGCGCCGATCCCAGACCCTCGTCGGTGACCGGCACAGGGACGGCCGGCGGTTCCAGGGCGGCTCCCCGATGTGGCGGCTTTTCCTGCAAGTCCCTATCATATCGGCCCCGCGGCGCGCGCCCGCCGGGCGTTAAAATATCTTGACAACGAATATGTCGTGCTTAGAATAGGGGTAATTGCCTCTCTATTTTTATGCAGCCTTGTGAGCATAATCGCACCGAAATTCTGGCGCGGCGAGACGGAGTGGATTATGTCCGTTGTCTCGAATGTGACCAGGTCTTTGAAGCCGAGGACCTGGAGACCGTGCCTGTCTATGACGAAGAAGAACCTCCCGCCAAACGCGGCAAGTAACCGTTCCCGCCGATCCCACGGAAATTCCCGCCGAACATCCTTCACCGCCTAAAGAACCATCCGGGCAATCGCCGCCCTCCTTTCTGAGGAGCGCCCGGGGGATCTCTGCGCGCGCCGCGGCAAGTGCATTTGCGATCATATCGGGAGAAGCATGGATGCACTTCGCATTGTGGCCATTGGGGGAGGCACCGGACTCTCCACCCTGCTCCGGGGCCTGAAAGCGTACGCCGTTCCCCCCGCCGAGGTGGAGATTACGGCCGTGGTCACCGTCACCGACGACGGAGGAAGCTCGGGCCGCCTGCGCCGCGATTTCGACGTTTTGCCGCCCGGCGATATCCGCAATTGTCTGGTGGCGTTGTCGGAAGAGGAGGCCCTGCTCTCCCGCCTGTTTCAGTACCGCTTCGCCGAAGGCGAAGGGCTGAAAGGGCACAGTTTCGGAAACCTGTTCCTGACCGCCCTTACTCACATCACAGGCGATTTTTCCCACGCCGTTAAGCTTTCCTCCGAGATTCTGGCGATCCGCGGCCGCATTTATCCCTCGACGGGCCGCAACGTCACGCTGGAAGCGGTGCTGGCCGACGGAAGTGTGGTGAGCGGAGAGACGAGCATCAGCCGGAGCACGGCCCGCATCGAGCGCGTCCGCCTGCAGCCGGGCGGGTGCGAGCCACTCCCCGAAACCCTGGAAGCGATCGAGCGCGCCGACCTGATCACCTTCGGCCCCGGGTCGCTGTTCACCAGCATTGTTCCGAACCTTCTGGTGGAAGGCATTCCGGAAGCCATCGCTCGATCCGGCGCGCTGAAGGCGTATTTTGTGAATCTGATGTGGCAGCCGGGCGAGACCATCGACTTCCGCGCCTCCGATCACATCGAGGCCATCCACCGGCACGCCGGACGAAGCATACTGGACATTGCTGTGGTGAATACCCGCTACATCAGTGAGCCGCTGCGGCGCCGGTACGAGCGCGAGCGTGCGCTGCCGGTGGAGGCGGACGTGGACAGGATGCGCGCCATGGGCATGGAAGTGCGCGGCGCCGACCTGCTGCTGGAAGGGGAAAAGGTGCGGCACGATCCGCTCGAGACTGCCGGAATCGTGATGGAGCTCGCCCGTTTGGGCCGCGCGCGCCAGGCGGGGAGGACGATTTCATGAATCAGAAGCTCGGGGAAGAACACGTCAGAATCAGCGTGGTGGTGCTCGCGGCCGGCCTCGGCACGCGCATGAAGTCGAAGCTGGCCAAGGTATTGCACCGGGTCGGCGGAATGAGCCTGGTGGAGCACGTGGTTCGCGCCGCCATGGATCTGACACCGGCCTCGGAAATCACCGTCGTGGTCGGCCATCAGGCCGAGGACGTGCGGGATCAGGTGGCGCCGCTGGGAGTGAATTTTATTCACCAGGTCGAGCAACAGGGCACCGGCCACGCGCTGCTGTCCTGCCGCGAGTCGCTGCACTCCACGCCCGGTCTGCTGCTGGTGCTCTACGGCGACACGCCGCTGCTATCGGCAGCGACGCTCCGCCGCCTGGTCGATCGCCAGCGGCGCCATCGCGCCGCCGCCACTCTCATCACCACCCATCTGGACGATCCCGCCGGCTACGGTCGCGTCATCCTCGACGACCAGGGCCACGTGCGCTCCATCGTCGAACAGAAAGCGGCCTCGCCCCAGCAGCTCTCCATCCGCCTCATCAACTCCGGCATCTACTGCTTCAACGCCGCGCTGCTGTGGAAGCACATCGGCGAAATCCGCCCCGACAACCCGGCCAATGAATACTATCTGACCGACATCGTCGACATCCTCCATCGCCATGGCCACTGCGTGCAGGCGTTGGAGATAAAGGAGGCGAGCGAGCTGCTGGGCATCAACACCCGCGTGGATCTCGCCGTCGTCGATAAGGTGATCCGCGATCGCAAGGCGCGGGAGCTGATGCTGGCCGGCGTCACCATCGAGAAGCCCGAGACCGTCACCATCGACGCCCACGTCACCATTGGGCCGGATACCATCGTCGAGCCGAATGTGCGCCTGCTCGGCGCCACCTCCATCGGAGAGGACTGCCGCATCGGCGCCTGCTCGGTGATCGAATCGTCCCGGCTGGCCGACCGTGTCACCGTCGGGCCGATGTCGATCGTCGCCGAAACGCTCGTCGCGGCCGGCGCGCGCATCGGTCCGTTTTCGCGCCTCCGCCCGGGCAGCGAGATCGGCCCGGGCGCGCACGTCGGCAATTTCGTCGAGCTGAAAAACACGAAACTCGGCGCCGGAGCCAAGGCCAATCATCTGGCCTACCTCGGTGACGCCGATATCGGCGACCGCGTCAACGTCGGCGCTGGCAGCATCACCTGCAATTACGACGGAGAAGCCAAGCACCGCACCGGCATCGGCGCCGGAGCCTTCATCGGCAGCAATGCGACGCTGGTTGCCCCGGTCACCATCGGCGAGGACAGCTACGTCGGCGCCGCGTCGGTGATCACCAAGGACGTGCCCGAAGGCGCCCTCGCGCTGGGCCGCGCCCGCCAGGTGGTGAAGGAAGGTTGGGTCCGGCGGCGCCGCGCGAAAAAACAGGACTGAGCCCGGCAGCCGCTCTCTGCTACAGTGCGGAATAGCCCCAGCCCGGGCGGGAGGTGCCTCATGCCGGATGCGAGCTTCGCTGAAACATCGCCGAAAACCGCCGGGGACGGTCTCCAACCCATCGCCAACGGCGCCGGTTACGTCTCCAGCCTTCGCGGACGCGGCCTCAAAGTCTATTTCATGGGCGAGCGCGTCACCGAGCCCGTGGACCACCCCGTCATCCGGCCCTCCATCAACGCCGTAGCCCGCACCTACGACCTCGCCGTCGAAGACCCTGATCTGGCCACCGCCTGGTCCAGCCTCTCCGGCCAGCGAGTAAATCGATTCCTGCACATCACCGAGAGCGTTGACGACGTGGTGATGCAGAACCGCATGCAGCGCCGCCTCGGCCAGCTCACCGGAACCTGCTTCCAGCGCTGCGTCGGCATGGACGCCGTCAACTCGCTTTATTCGGTGACCTTCGACATCGATCAGTCTCGCGGAACGCCGTATCACCGGCGCTTCCGCGAATTCCTCATCCGCATGCAGCGCGCCAACTTTACCCTCGGCGGCGCCATGACCGATCCCAAAGGCGACCGCTCCCGGACTCCCTCCGGCCAAAGCGACCCCGACCTGTTCGTGCGCGTGGTCGAGCGCCGCCCGGACGGCGTCGTGCTGCGCGGCGCCAAGATGCATCAGACCGGCTGCCTGAACTCCCACTGGATTCTCGTCATGCCCGGCACCCGCCTGGCCGCCTCCGAGCGCGATTACGCCATCGCCGCCGCCATCCCTGTCGACCACCCCGGCCTCACCTATATATATGGACGCCAGTCCTGCGACACCCGCGCCCTGGAAGGCGGCGAAATCGACCAGGGCAACGCCCGCTTCTCCGGCCAGGAGGCCATGATCCTGATCGACGACGTGTTCGTGCCCTCCGCGTGCGTTTTTCTCGACGGCGAAACCGAATTTGCCGCCACGCTGGTGGAGCGTTTCACCGGCTATCACCGCCGCTCCTATGTCTGCAAAACCGGACTCGGCGACGTGCTGATCGGCGCCGCCGCCCTGATCGCCGACTACAACGGCGTGGCCGCCGCGTCCCAGGTAAAGGACAAGCTCGTCGAGATGGCCCATCTCAACGAGACCATCTACGGCGCCGGCATCGCCGCCTCGCACGAATCCAAGCGCACCCCGGCCGGCAACTTCGAGCCCGACGGATTGCTGGCCAACGTCTGCAAGCACAACGTCACGCGGTTCCCCTACGAGATGGCCCGCCTGGCGCAGGACCTGGCCGGAGGCCTGGTGGCCACGCTGCCTTCCCAGAAGGACTTCGACAATCCCGAAACCTCCGCCCAATTGCGCAAGTATCTGCGCGGCCGCGACGGCGTGAAGGTGGAAGACCGCGCCCGCATGCTGCGCCTGATCGAGAACATGACGCTCGGACGCAACGCCGTCGGCTACCTCACCGAGTCGATGCACGGCGCCGGCAGCCCGCAGGCCCAGCGGATCCAGATCGCGCGCCAGATGAAGCTCGAGGAAAAAAAGAAGCTCGCCGCCGCCCTCGCCGGTGTCGGGGAAAACCCGGGAAGATCCTAGGCCCGCAACGGCCCGGTCAATTTGACCGGATCGCCGCGTTGGCCAGCGCCATCAGCTTCGGGCAGCAGCCGCTCATCGAGATCGTCACCTCGCGCAGCGTCTCCCCCTCGAAGCGCAAACGCGGACTCTGCCGGTGGTCCGGGCACTGGAGCCCATCCAGCTTGCGGCTGGTGTTCCGCTTGAACCGCTCCAGCTCTTCGGCGCTCTGCGGCATCGGAAACATTCTAACAGCATTTTGTTTATTCCGTATTTCTCGCGCGCCTCTCCCCCGCCCTTCCGGCGCGCTAGCATGGTAGGGGCATCGAATGGACTTCGCCGAACAGGTCAAATCGTCGGTCGATATCGTCAAGACCATCGGCGAGTACGTCCGGCTGAAGAAAGCCGGCGCCGGCCCGCGCTACACCGGACTCTGCCCGTTCCACAGCGAGAAGACGCCGTCGTTCTCCGTCCACGGAGGCCACCAGTTCTACTACTGTTTCGGCTGCAACGCCAAGGGCGACGTGTTCAACTTCGTCATGTCGATCGAGGGGCTGGAATTCTTCGACGCCCTCAAGCTGCTGGCCGAGCGCAACGGCATTCCCCTGCCCCCGCGCGGCGCCCCCGCCACGCGCGATTCCGAGCTCCGCTCCGCTCTCGCCGAAATGCACCAGGCCGCCGCCGCCCTGTATGCCGAAAACCTCCGCTCGCCTCAGGGCGAGGAGGCGCGGCGCTATCTGCTCGGCCGCGGCGTTTCCGAGTCCGAGTGGGATGAGTTCGGCCTCGGCCTCAGCGAGCCCGGCGGCCAGCAGCTTTTCCGGCGCCTGGACCGCCGCGGCTATCCGCCGGAATTTCTCGAACAGTCCGGCCTGCTCCGCCGCCGCGCCGAAGGCGGTTTCTACGATTATTTCCGCGGCCGCCTCATGTTCCCCATTCACAGCGAGAGCGGCCAGGTGATCGGCTTCGGCGGCCGCGCGCTGCGCCCCGACGATCAGCCGAAGTATCTGAACTCCCCCGAGACTCCGATCTATCGCAAGAGCGCCGTGCTGTACAACCTGCACCGCGCCCGCAACGCCATCCGCAAGCAGGACCGCGCCGTGCTTGTCGAGGGCTACATGGACGTGATCGGCGTCTGGGCGGCCGGCGTTCACGAAGTGGTGGCCAGTTGCGGCACCGCTCTCACCAGCCAGCAGGTGCGCTCACTCCATCGCCACTCCGAGCGCATTGTCGTCAATTTCGACCCCGACACGGCCGGCGCCAACGCCGCCGAGCGCTCGCTCCAGTTGCTGCTCGACGAGCACATGCGCGTCCGCGTTCTCTCCCTCGAAGGCGGTCTCGATCCCGACGAATACGTGCGCCAGTCGGGCTCCGATGCTTACCGCTCCCGGCTCGACGGCGCCGCCACATATTTCCATTGGCTGTTCGACCGCGCCCGCGCCCGCTTCGACATGCACTCGGTCGAGGGCCGCCTCGAGGGCTGGAAGTTCGTGCTGCCGGTGATTCAGCGCATTCCGGACCGCATCGAGCGCATCGCCGTAGCCACCGACGCCGCCGATTATCTGGGCGTCGACCGGGTCTACGTGCTCGATCAGTTCCGCAAGTCGGGCTCGGCCGCCCAGGCCCCAGCGCGCCCGGCGCCGGCCTCGGTCCCATCGCTCGAGCGGCTGCTTCTGGCGGCCCTCATCGCCAGCCCCGAAGCGCGCGCCGAAGGCCTCCCGCTCCTCCGCCAAATTCCCGCTGTTCAGTCGTTTACAACCAGGCCCGTCTTCGAGGCCCTCTTCGCCCTGGCCGCCCAGGACGGCGAGTTCCGCTTTACCGCTCTCGAGGCCCGCCTCGACGATGCCGCGCGCGCCCTGTTGGCCGCCGTATGTCTGGCCGATGAGGTAAGTGGAGGCGACGCCGCCTACTCGCAGGCGATGGAGTGCATCCGCAAACTCGAACAGACAAACTCGAATATGAAACTTTCGGCCCTCAAAAATCAGATTAAGGAGATGACCAGAAACGGCGATCTCGACGGCGCGCTCCGCATCACCGGTGAACTCAACCGGCTCCAGCGGACCCTCGGCGCACCGGCCGCCCATGAACCGGACAGCTCTGTTGTAAACTAGGGGAACCGGGCACGAGATCGCTGGTAATGGGGCACCAGTGGCAACTGATGAAAAATTCGGACGAATGAAGCAGCTCATGGACGTGGGCAAGCAGAAGGGCTTCGTCTTGTATGACGAAGTCAACGATCTGCTGGCTGAGGAGTTCCCGGCCGGACGTGAGTTCGACGAGCTGTTGTCGGAGCTCGACAGCGCCGGCGTCGAGATTCTCGAAGAGCCGAAGATCGACTTCGACAAGAAGGCCGGCGAGGAGCCCGATGAGTTCGCCGACCTGGAGCTCATCCAGGATTTCAGCGAGAAAACCAACGACCCCGTCCGCATGTACCTGCGCGAGATGGGCACCGTTCCGCTGCTCACCCGCGAAGGCGAGATCGAGCTCGCCAAGCGCAACGAGCGCGGCCAGACCGCCATTCGCAAGGCCCTGTCCCGCTCGCCGCTGATCATTCGCGAGGTCCTGCACGCGGCTGAGGAAGTGCAGCGCGGCGCGCTCAACATCCTCGACGTGCTCTCGCTCCCCGACCCCTCGATCGAAGAGGACGATTACTCGGCGCAGACCGCGGAGTTTCTCGCCGCCGTCCAGGAAATCGACAAGCAATACCGCAAGGCCCAGCAGTTCCGCCAGAAGCTCCAGACCGTCTCGCGCACCCTAAAGCCGAAACAGCACCGCAGTCTGCGCTTCTCCTTCGCCCGCCTCGTGGTCCAGATCTCCCGCTCGCTGCGCGCGATCACCTTCAGCGGCGTGTTCCTGCGCCAGCTTGCCGACCGTCTGCGCGGCTCCGTCGACGAGCTCAAGCCCGTCGAGCGCGAAATCGCCCGCATCCAGCGGCGCCTGGAAGAGCCCGGTCACGGCACCAGCCGCGACCTGCGCAAAGATCTCCGCAACGCCACCCAGCGCATGCAGCAGATCGAGGAAGCCAGCGGCGCCTCGGCCACCGAGCTTCGGCGCACCCTCCAGATCGTCGAGCGCGGCGAGACCGAAGCCGAAACCGCCAAAAAGCAGCTCATCGAGGCCAACCTCCGCCTCGTCGTCTCCATCGCCAAGCGCTACACCAACCGCGGTCTCCAGTTCCTCGACCTCATCCAGGAAGGCAACATCGGCCTCATGAAGGCGGTGGAGAAATTCGACTACCGCCGCGGCTACAAATTCTCCACCTACGCCACCTGGTGGGTCCGCCAGGCCATCACCCGCTCCATCGCCGACCAGGCCCGCACCATCCGCATTCCCGTGCACATGATCGAGACCATCAACAAGCTGGTCCGCACCCAACGCCTCCTCCAGCAGGAGCTCGGCCGGGATCCCACCACCGAGGAACTGGCCGTGCGCATGGAACTCCCGGTCAGCCGCGTCCGTAAGGTGATGCGCATCGCCCAGGAGCCCATCTCACTGGAAACCCCGGTCGGTGAAGAAGAAGAATCCCACCTCGGCGATTTCATCATCGACCGCCGCGTCACCAGCCCGTCGGAGGCCGTCATCAACCTCAACCTCCGCGAGCAGACCGCCGAGGTCCTGAAAACCCTCAGCCCGCGCGAGGAAAAAATCGTCAAAATGCGCTTCGGTCTTCAGGACGGCAGCGAGCACACGCTCGAAGAAGTCGGCCAGCACTTCGCCGTCACCCGCGAGCGCATCCGCCAGATCGAAGCCAAGGCCCTGCGCAAGCTCCGCCACCCGAGCCGCAGCCACCGCCTCCGCGCTTTCCTCGACACCAGCCTCCGCGATTAGCCGCGCTCAGATCCGCGACGCCCAGTCAGCGTAAACCGCCTCCAGCGTCTGCCGGATGCTGTACTGCCTCCGCCATCCGAGCGCCCGCAGCCTCGAGTTATCCCCCAGCAGCAGCGGCTCGTCCGACGGCCGTCCCAGCGCCGGGTCGAACTCCACCTTCGCCTTGCCCGTCAGGCCCGCGATGTCCAGCAGCATCGTCAGAATGTCGCCGATCTTCACCGCCTCGCCGGTGCAGATATTCACAGGAACCCCCGCCGCGCCCTTTTCGAGCAGCAGCATCATCCCCGCCACGCCGTCGCGCACGTCGATGAAATCCCGCGCCGTCTCCAGATTCCCGACGCGCACCACGGGCTCCAGCCGCCCGGCCGCGATCAGCGCCACCTGGCGCGCGAAGTTCTGGATCGCCGTCGCCGGCGGGTGCCCGGTGCCGACGTGAATGAACAGCCGCGGCAGGAATACCTGCATCCCGAAATTATGAAAATGCTGGAAGCCCAGCGCTTCCGTCGCCACCTTGCTCACGCCATACGGGCTGATCGGACGCAGCAGCCGCTCCTCCTTCAACGGGCAGTCCTCCGGCTGCACGTCGCCGTACTCGGCGCTGCTGCAGGCAATCAGCACCTTGGCCCGCGGCGTCGCCATCCGCGCGCAGCGCAACACGTTCGCCGTCCCGATGTAATTGGCCTGGTGCGTGGACCACTCGATTTCCCAAGAGGCGCCGTTGAAGGCCTGCGCCGCCATGTGAATCACCACGTCCGGCTGCACGCGGCGAAACGCGTTCTCCGTGGCCGCGTAGTCGAGAATATCGCAGCGGAACACGGAGGGGTCCTGTACCGCCGCCAGACGGCTGGAAGCGCTGTTGCGCGCCACCCCGTAGACTTCCCATCCCGCGTCCCGCGCCGCCCGCGCGCAATGCATTCCGATCATCCCGGTCACACCGGTAATGAGTGCTTTCATCGTTTGTCCTCTCCACCTGCCGGCGCGCAAGCTGCGGGCTCGCGCTGGCGCTGGCCGGATCCCTTCATCCGATCCGCGCCATCAACCGCGTTATCTCGTTTCTTTCGAGCGCGCTGGGATTGCTTCGGAGCGCTGTCTGCAACTCCGCCCTCGCTCTGTCCGTATCCCCATTCTGGTACAGCGCCATAGCGTAGTGCAAATGGAACACCGCCCGCTCCGGATCGCGCTTCACCAGATCCTGAAGTACGTGCATGCCGTCGTCGACCAGGTTTTTCTTCAGATAAATCAGCGCCAGAGTGTCCAGCACGTCCGGATCGTTCGGCAGTTTCACCCGCGCGTCCTGGGCGAAGGCGAACGCCTGGTCCAGGTCCACTCCGTCCTGGGCGTTGAGATAGGCCACCCGGCTCAGCGCTACCGGATTGTCCGGCTGCAGTTTCAACGCTTCCTGGTAGGCCTTGCGCGCCTCCTGATTGTTTCCCGCCTGGGCCTGCAGCGAGGCCAGCGTCAGAAATGCCGTCGGGTCGCCCGGGCTCGCCTTTTGCGCGCTCTGGAAGGCCGCCAGCGCGCCCTGCGTGTCGTTCATGTTCCACTTCGCGCGGCCCAGCTCAATGTAGTATCCGGCATTCTTGGGCTCGCGCGTGACCAGAACCTGGTAGGCCCGCGCCGCGTCCGCGTACTGACCGGCTTTGAACGCCGCCCGCGCCAGCCCCGCCATGTAAGCGTCCCGCCCCGGGTCCCGCTGCAGCGCGTCGTACAGAATCCGGATCGCCGCCTGCGTGTTCCCTTCTTCCATCCAGCAATCGGCCAACCCGGTCACACCCCGCCAGTCTCCCAACGTCCGCAGCGCCTGGAACTCGGCCTCGGCCCCGCGGAAGTCCCTCTGCCCGTAGTCGAGCGTCGCCAGTTGATAGCGCGCATCGCGCGAGCCCGGGTTCCCCTCCACGGCGATCTGCAGTTCCTGCCGCGCATGATCGGTGTCGCCCATCTGCGCCAGCGCCGTCGCGTTGCTCAGCCGCGCCTCCAGGTTCCCCGGATCGGTGGCCAGCACCTGCTGCGCCGTCGTCGCCGCTTTGCTGTACTCGCCCCGCCCCACTTCGATCCGCAGCAGCGCCAGCCGCGCCGGCACATATTCCGGATTCAGCCGCAGCGCTTCCTCGTACTGCACGCGCGCCTCTTCCATGCTTCCGCTGTCGCCCTTGATGCCGTAGGCGCGCCCCAGAAAATAGTGCAGCTCGAAGTTGTCCGGCTGCCGCTCGATCATCGGCTGCAGCTCGCCGATAATCTTCTGCGCCTTGTCCCGCGTCGCCCCGGGCAGCTCCAGCGCCACGTGCATTCCCCGCGCCCCGGCGTCGCCCGGCTCCAGCGTCACCAGCGCGTCCACCACTTTCGCCGCCTCCGCGTTCTTGCCCTGCGCCATGAAGATGGTCGCCATCTTGCGCAAATACAGCGGCGCCTCCCCGGGGTCGTCTTTCAAACCCTGCGAGTATTCGCCCGCCGCCCGGTCGAAGTCCCGTATCTGCGAAAAATAGTCGCCCACCAGCATCGGCGCGTTCGGAAACGTTTTCAGATCGCCGGTCAGGCGCTCCAGCACCGCCGTCATCGCCGGCACGCGGTTTGTCACCCGGTAATACTCCGCCAACTGGATCCAGTACGGTCCCACCGCCGGGTTATTGCGCAGCTTCCGCTGCAAAATCTCCTCGGCCTTCTCCGTCTGCCCGCTCTTCATGTACACGCCGTACAGCAGATCGTACACCGGCGCGAAGGTCTTGTCCCGCGTGATCAGCGCCTCCGACAGGCCCAATGCATCGCCCGGCTGGCCGTTGGCGAACAGCACCTGGATCAGCGCCAGCGTCACCGCCTGGTCCTGCGGCCGGATCGCGTTCGCCTGCCGGAATTTCACCACCGCCAGCTTGAAGTTCCCCTCCACCATCGCCAGATATCCGGACAGCCGGAGCGCGTCGAACGAGTCCGGGTCCTTCAGCTCGATCCTGCCGATCAGTTCCTGTACCTCGCTCCTCAGCAGCTTGAACCGCTGCGGATCGACAGTGTACAACGCCACGTCCATCTCGGCCAGCTTCACCATCGCGTCCATGTTGTCCCGGTCCAGATCCACGGCCCGGTTCATGTCCTCGCGTGCCGCGGCGTCGTTGTGGAGCCGCATGTCGGTTAAGCCCAGCCGGTACCAGGCTTCGCCGTAGCGCATGTCCTCTTCGAGTGCATGCCGGTACAGCATCGCCGCTTCCTTGTAACGCCCGCGATTGAAATATTTGTTCCCGGTTTTGACGTAGCGCTCCCGCATCACTTTCGGATCGAAGCTGCAGGCCGAGGTGAGCAGGCAAGCGAGCGTAGCGGCGATCAGGCGATGGCGCATGGCGGTCACGGCTGTGTCGTAAGAATTCCCCGGCCCACTTGCAGCGCCCCCGCGCGGGAGATTCACACTACTCTTCTCTTCATTATCCGGGAACGCCCAAGTGGCGTCAATTCGGGACGATACCAGGACTTCGCCGGGGGTCCCCGCCCTCAGGCGCGCGTGCCGGTCCCCTCCCGCGGCGGCGCCAGCTCATACACCGCCACCTCCGCCGTCAGGTTCGGAAACACCTCCACCTTCCGGCCGCGCGACAAAAAGAACCTCCGCTCGATCCGCCAGCCCTCGGTCCGCGCCAGCGTCTCGAAATCCACCACCGTCAGGAAGTGGATGTTCGGCGAGTCGTGCCAGTCATACGGGAACAGCTTGGTCCGTGGTGAGCGCCCGCTCCACAAGTGCGAAAGCCGCACCGTCCAGTGCCCGAAATTCGGAAACGCCACCACCGCCCGCCGCCCCACCCGCAGCATCTCCCGCAGCACCCGGAGCGGCGCCCGCGTCTCCTGCAGCGTCTGGCTCAGAATCACGTAGTCGAACGTCGCGTCCGGATAATCGGCCAGCGCCTCCTCGATGTCGCTCTGAAACACCGACACACCCCGCGCGATCGCTCTCTGCACCATTGCGCTGTCGATCTCCACGCCCCGCCCCTGCACGTTCTTTTCCCGCTTCAGCCACGCCAACAGCTCCCCGTCGCCGCATCCCAGATCCAGCACCTTCGCCCCGCTGCCGATAATCTGCCCGATGATGGCGTAGTCGGTCCGCCCCAGCAGTTCCCGCGCCAGCAGTTCCGTCTTCAGCTCCGCCGCCGCCATCAGCCGGTCTCCCCGTACGTGCTCGCCAGAAACCCCCGCACCAACTCCGTTTCCTCCGCCACGTCCACCAGAAACGCATCGTGGCCGTAGCTGGAGGTCAGTTCGCAGTAGGCCACGTCCTTGTTCCGGCTTCGCAGCGCCCGCACCACCTCCCGAGATTGATAGCTCGGGTACAGCCAGTCCGAGGTGAAGCTCATCACCAGATACCGTGCATGGCTCGGCTCCAGCGCCGCTCCCAGCGACCCGTATCCCGCGCTCAGATCGAAATAGTCCATCGCCTTCGTGATGTATAGATACGAGTTGGCGTCGAAGCGGTCCACAAACTGGCTGCCCCGGTACCTCAGGTAGCTCTCCACCTCGAAGTCCACCGAAAAATCGAACCCAAATCCGTCCTTGCCCCGCAGCCTGCGCCCAAACTTCTCCCGCATCGAGGCGTCGCTCATGTAGGTGATGTGCCCCACCATCCGCGCCACCGCCAGCCCCCGTGCCGGCTTCATCCGCCCGTAATAGTCGCCCTCCCGCCAGTCCGGATCGGACATGATCGCCTGCCGCCCCACTTCGTTGAAGGCGATCTGCTGCGCGCTGTGCCGTGAAGTTGAGGCGATCGGAATCACCGACGTCACCGCCTCCGGATATGCAACGGCCCAGGCCAGCGCCTGCATCCCGCCCATCGACCCGCCGGTCACCGTCAGCAGCCGCTCGATCCCCAGCGAATCGACCAGCATCTTCTGCAGCCGCACCATGTCGCCGATCGTGATCACCGGAAACGACATCGCATACGGGCAGCCGGTGGCCGGATTGATCGACGACGGCCCCGTCGTCCCCCGGCATCCGCCCAGCACGTTCGAGCACACCACGAAATACTTGTCCGTATCGAACGCCTTCCCCGGCCCGATCATGTTGTCCCACCAGCCCGGCTGCCCGGTCTCCGCGCTCTCGAAGGCCGCGTGCGCGTCCCCCGAAAACGCGTGCTCAATCAGAATCGCGTTGCTCCGGCTGGCATTAAGCTTGCCATAGGTCTCGTAGGCAACCTCTACCGGCTCGATCACCGACCCCGAGTCCAGCGACAGGGCCGCGAATCGGGCAAACTTCGTCTCAACCACCATGGCTTTTCATCGGGAGTCTCGGCGGACTTTCCTTGCATTTTAGCAGGCGCATTCCGCCCCGCTCCGGCGCCAGCCCGCGCCGCCGCCGCGGACCGCCCCCACACCGCCCCTCGGAATCGCCGCTTCCTCCGCCCTGTGTCATCATCAATGGACCATGGCCCAGGCGCCTTCCCTTCCGGTCTCCGGAGCCGGGACACGCCACGTCCCGTCCCTGCGCCGCGAACTCGGCCTGCCGGACCTTGTCCTCGCCCAGGTCCTCTGCGTCGTCGGCTCTTCCTGGGTCGGTGTCGCCGCCCGCCTCGGCCGCGCCCATGTCGCCTTCTGGCTCGGAGCCATGCTGCTGTTCTACCTGCCCCTGGCCGCCGTCGTCATCCACCTCAACCGCCTCATGCCCGAAGAGGGCGGCCTCTACCAGTGGGCCAAGGCCGGCTTCGGCTCCGCCGCCGGCTTCCTCATCGCCTGGAACCTCTGGGTCTATGCCGTGGTTTGCACCGGCGCCATCATCTTCACCGTCCCCACCGACATCGGCTATATGATCGGCCCCGCCGGCGCCTGGATCCCCGCCAGCCGCCTGGCCACCTTCGCCATCACCGCCGTCGTCATGGCCGGCATCGCCGCCGTCGCCGTCCGCGGCCTCGCCGCCAGCAAACTCCTCCATAACGCCGGCAGCGTCATGATCCTCACCGCCTACGTCATCCTGCTCGGGCTCCCCGCCTGGGCCCTCTGGCACGGCTCGCTGCGCCACTTCGACGCCTTCCCCTGGCAGCCCCCGCCCGTAAGCTGGTTCAGCCTCGCCGTCTTCGGCCAGATGACCACCGGCGCCCTCAGCGGCTTCGAATACGTCGCCATCCTGGCTGGCGAGTGCCGCTCCGCCGCCCGCACCATCAGCCAGTCCGTCCTCATCTCCGCCCCCCTCATCGCCGTGATGTTCATCCTCGGCACCAGCTCCGTGCTCGCCTTCGCCGGCTCCGCGCCCATCGACCTCATCGGGCCCATCCCCCAAACCTTCCGCCTCGCCCTCGGCGCCGCCTCGCTCTTCGCTCCCCTGGCCATTGTCCTGCTCGCCGCCCGCTCCATCGCCGGCGCCAGCCTGCTGTTCACCGGCCTCACCCGCCTGCCCATGACCGCCGGCTGGGACAACCTCGCCCCCGCCTGGATCACCCGTCTCCATCCCCGCCGGCGAACCCCGGTAAACTCCATCCTTTTCGTGGCCGCCGTCGTCATGATCCTCATCCTGCTCAGCATGGCCGGCGTCCGCGAACAGGAGGCCAACCAACTGCTCGCCAATGCCTCGAGCACACACTACGCCATCGCCTACGTGGCCCTGTTTGCGCTCCCCCTCTTCGGACACCCCCGCCTGCGCGCCCGGCTCCCCGGCTGGCTGAAAGCCGTCTCCGCCGCCGGCCTCGCTTCCAGCCTCGTTTCGCTTCTGATTTCCGTCTACCCGATCGTCGACGTCGTCAGCCGCCGCCAATATGCGGCGAAAATCGGAGGCCTCGTGCTCCTCACCAACGCCGCCGGCGCCGCGCTTTACGCCACCGCCCGCCGCCGTTCCTAGCCCGCCGCCACCGGCAGCAACAGCGCTTCCTGGATCGCTTCCCTCACCTCGGCCTCGCTTTGCCCCGCCATCACCCGCCGATAGTCCCCCGCGCGGTAGAAATCGATCACCGGCTTCGTCGTCCCCTCATAGATCGCCAGCCGTTGGCGCACGATCTCCTCCCGGTCGTCGGCGCGCTGCACCAGCGCTTCGCCGTCCCAGTCGCACACGCCGCTCCGCCGCGGCGGCCGGAAATACACGTTGTACAAGTGGCCGCACGCCGGGCACTGCCGCCGCCCGGTCAGCCGCCGGGTCAACTCCTCGGCCGCCACGTCCAGATGCAGCACCATCGGCTCGCCGAACCCCAACTCCGCCAGCAGGTCATTCAGAAACGCCGCCTGGGCCACGGTGCGCGGATAGCCGTCCAGCACACAGCCGTTTCCGCACTCCCCGCCCGATAGACGCGCCGCCACCAGCCGGTTCACAGTCTCGTCGCTCGCCAGTCCGCCGTCCGCCAGCAACTGCCGCAGGGCGCGCCCCGAAGCCGTCTCCCGGGCGCACTCGGCACGCAGAATCTCTCCCGTCGAAATGACTGGAACTGAAAGAATTTCAGCAAGATACAGGCCTTGCGTCCCCTTGCCCGATCCCGGCGGCCCGAGCAGCACCACGACCCGCCCCGGCGCGCCCGGCCCGTAAGATTTTAAACGATTTTCCATAAACGTCGCTTACGGGGCGATTAGCCCCGTTAACACACTGTTAACATAAGCGAAAAGATCGACTGTGAGCAAATCCCATGGGCCGGTTCGTCTTGGTGGGTCGTTTCGTCCCATTCGTTTCACCTTCCGCCCTCCTGGCGACTCCTCTCTTCCCGGGCCCCCTTCTCCCTCCCATTCCAGGCAGCCGAACCGGCCCAATCGAACTCTTAAAATGGTGCAATTTGCCGCCCAAAAGCCGCTTTGATGGGCCATTTCAGCCCCAAAAAGGGGCATCTTGTACCCGATTTGCGATACGATTGTGGATCGAGACGCTGAACATGTCCACATCCCGAGTCCCCGTTGACGACATCTCTGTCACTTCGACCCCACCGCTCTCCTGCCAAAACGAGATCCTGACCGCCCCGGCAATGCGTTTCCTCGCCGAGCTTTCGGCCGAGTTCGAGCCCCGGCGGCAGGAACTGCTGGCCCAGCGCAAAATTCGCCAGGCCGAGCTCGACGCCGGGCGCCTGCCCGACTTTCTGCCGGAAACAGCCTCGGTTCGCGCCGGAACGTGGAAGGTGGCTCCGATTCCCCATGACCTCGAAGACCGGCGCGTGGAGATCACCGGCCCGGTGGACCGGAAGATGATCATCAACGCCCTCAACAGCGGCGCCAACGTCTTCATGGCCGATCTGGAGGACGCCAACAGCCCGACCTGGCAAAACAACATCGAGGGCCAGATCAACCTCCGCGATGCCGTCCGCGGCTCCATCACCTACGACAGCCCCGAGGGCAAGGCCTACCGCCTGGGCGCCAACCCGGCGGTGCTGTTTGTCCGGCCCCGCGGCTGGCACATGGTGGAAAAGCACGTGCTCGCCGGCGGCAAGCCGATTTCGGCGTCCCTGTTCGACTTCGGCCTCTATTTCTTTCACAACGCCGCCGAGCTTCTGGCCCGCGGCAGCGGCCCTTATTTTTACCTGCCCAAGCTCGAGAGCCACCTTGAAGCCCGTCTCTGGAACGACGTCTTCGTCTTCGCGCAGAATCGCCTGGGGATCCCGCGCGGCTCCATCCGCGCCACCGTTCTCATCGAGACGATCCTCGCTTCCTTTGAGATGGACGAGATCCTGTGGGAGCTGCGCGAGCATTCCGCCGGCCTGAACTGCGGCCGCTGGGACTATATCTTCAGCTTCATCAAAAAGCTCAGCAAGCACAGCGCCTACACGCTTCCCAACCGCAGCCAGGTCACCATGGACCGGCACTTCCTCAACTCCTACGTCGAGCTGCTCATCCAGACCTGTCACAAACGCGGCATCCACGCCATGGGCGGCATGGCGGCGCAGGTCCCCATCCGGCACGACCCGGCGGCCAACGAGCGGGCTCTCGAAAAAGTGCGCCAGGACAAGCTCCGCGAAGTGCGCCTCGGCCACGACGGCACCTGGGTCGCGCATCCCGGCCTCGTTCCCGTCGCCAAGGCCGTTTTCGACGATCACATGCACCACGCCAATCAGATCAACCGCCGCGGCCCCTACACCAACGTCACGGCCGCCGATCTGCTCCAGACGCCCGAGGGAACCATCACCGAGGAAGGCCTGCGCTGGAACCTCGACGTCGGCCTCCAGTATCTGGAAGCCTGGCTCCGGGGCTCGGGTTGCGTGCCGATCTACAACCTGATGGAAGACGCCGCAACGGCCGAAATCTGCCGCGCCCAGATCTGGCAGTGGCTCCGCCACGGCGCCCGCTTGGAGGACGGCCGCACCGTCACCCGCCCGCTGGTCGAGCACGCTCTGCACGAACAGGTGGACAAGCTCCGCTCCGAAATCGGCATGGCGCGCTTCGAGGAAGGCCGCTTCCACCTCGCCGCCCTGCTGTTTGACCAGCTTCTGTTCGCCGCGGAATTTCCAGAATTTCTCACTCTGGCCGCCTACGAGCATCTCGATTAGACAGGGAGGTTTCCGTGCCCCGTTTGGCTGTGTCCCCGATCGAAGCGGTCCGTCCGTCGGTCCGCGAGGAGTTCGTCGCCCGTCTGCACGACGACCTTGTGATGCGCCGCGTTTCGAGCGGAATGAAGTTTCTCGACGATCACCGCAAGCTGCTTGACTCCCTGGACGGCTCGACGCCCGGCGCGGCCGCGTGCCTGGCCACCGTCGCCCGCTGGGTGGACATGGGCTATGCGAGCCCCGAGCTTGTCCGCACCCTGCTCCAGCGCTTCCCGCCCGAGCGCCGCCATGCCCTCCCGCTCAGCGACTACCTCCAGATCCGCATGGCCGAAGGCATGGTGGCCATGTCGGATGAGGACCAGGACCTCGCCGTCCGCCACTTCGATTTCATTCTCGCCGCCGGCGAGGAGTCGAGCGACCGCGAGCTCATCGCCCTGGCCCATTTCTGGAAGGGCCGCTGCCGCCGCTATCAGGCCGAATACGACGAGGCGCTGGACTGCACCATTCGCGGCCGCGAGATCGCCGCCGAGTTCGGCTACCCCGCCATGGCCGCCGTCATGCGCACGCTCGAAAGCTGGCTGTATTTCCAGAAGGGCAAGTACAAAGAGTCGATGCGCACTCTGCAGGAAGCCGAAGCGGTGCTTCTGGAAACCGACGACTTCATCACGCTCGGCAACATCCAGTCCGCCTACGGCCGCATGGCGCGGCGCGAGGGCCGGCACGACGCCTCGCTCGAACACTTCGGCAAGGCGATCGAGTGGTACCGGCGCCGCGATCCCAAGCACCGCAACTACGCCCGCACCCTGGCCAACATCGCCACCGTCAAACGCCTCATCGCTCTCCAGATCGGCAAGCGCGTCGACACCGCCGTCACGCGCCGCCGGGACGCCACGCGCGGGCTTCCCCCCGGCTTCAAGCATGGCGATACCGCCGCCGAGGCCGGCTACCGCCGGCGCTTCGAGGAACTTCGCCAGGAGTCGCTCGCCCACCTCGCCGAAGCCGCCGGAATCTACCACCAGCTTCATCACCACCGCGGCAACGGCATGGTGCGCATCGACCGCGGCTACCTGTTCCTGGACGGCGGCGAGCTCGACCAGGCCGGCGCCGAAGCTCTCGAGGCCTTCGAGCTCGGCCAGTCCAAACAGGACTACATTCTCATGTCGCGCGCCCGCATCCTCCAGTGCATGGTCGAACACACCAAGCTCGACGAGGGCATCGAGGAGGGCTCGCACCCCGGCCGCCACGCCCAGCTCGCCCGCGAGTTCGCCCGCGACGCCGTCGAGGCCGCCAAACACACCCAGAACCGCTGGCTTCTGGCCCGCGCCTACACCTGGGAAGGCCTGACCCTTTGCCTGCCCTTCTTCAACGCCCGCGACGCCGCCTCCCAGTGCTGCAGCCAGGCCTCGGCGCTGCTCAAGCCCGACGACTACGACTATCTCTGGGACGAGCTTCAGGCCCTCAAATCCAAGCTCCTCGTCACCGGTAGCATCGACGCCACGCTTCGCGCCTGGTCCCAGGGCGAGGTGGGCGATAAAACCTTCCGCCAGGTCTCCGACGAGTTCGCCGAACTTATCATCCCCAAAATCTGGGAGCACGAGGACCGCAAGATCGCCCGCGTCGCCGCGCGCCTCTCGGTTTCGCCGAAAAAGGTCCGGCGCATCCTGCACAAGGTGGGCATGCTCAAGGAACGGCCCGGCGGGCGCGACTGAGCCGCCTCAGCCCTTCAGCCCCAGCGCTTCCCGCACCGAGGCCACCGGCATCGAGCCCCAATGCCGCGTCAGGTTCTCCGTCGTCGTGAACGACCGCGGCTCCATCCGGTCCAGGTACAGCGTCCCATCCAGATGGTCGATCTCATGCTGCAGGATCCGCGCATACCAGCCCGAGGCTTCGATGCGCCGCGGGCGCCCCTCTTCGTCCAGACACTCCACTTCCACCCGCCGCGACCGCCGCACCAGCGCGCTGTAGCCGGCCACGCTCAGGCAGCCCTCGAAAAACTCCGCCTCCTCCGCCGACCGGCTCGTGATCCGCGGATTGATCAGCACCTGAAAGCTCACCGGCTCCCGCTCCCGCTCGGCCAGCACCGCCGGATCGAGCGCGCGGAGAAAATCCTCCCGGTCCTCGATCACCGCCAGCCTCAGCCCAACACCCACCTGCGGCGCCGCCAGCCCGACACCCGGCGCGTCCCGCATCGTCTCCCTCATCCACTCGATCAGGCCCCTGGTCGCCGGCTCGGCGATCTCGGCCGAGGTCAATTCCCTCGCCGCCCGCCGCAACACCGGTTCGCCCGTCTGAACAATCTTCAGCCGCATGATTTGCCGAGTCCGATTGTAGCCGAAGGCGGGCGAAATCACCGGCATTCCCTCGCCCGACGTTTTCCGTGCGTCAAACAACCCACCTGGACGCGCAATTTAACCCACACTCAGTTTCCCCTGGTTGAGCCTTGTCTCGGAGCGGGCCTTGGGCTAAGCTGGGCTCATGAAACGGATGCGATTCGTAATCCCCGTCATGATACTGTTCGCGGGCGTCTTTTCCATGTCCCGCACATCGTTCGCCAAGCCCGAATACGCCAAGAAGGAAGGCAAAAAGTGCGTCTACTGCCATGTTAATGGCAACCCGAAGAAGCTCACCGCGGCCGGGGACTACTACAAAGCACACGACCACTCCCTGACCGGCTACGAGGAAAAGAAGTAGTGAAAGCTCCCGCTTCGTGGCGATGATCGTGCTGCGAAGCGCTTGGCATGCCAAATCCAGACCCCTCATCCAACCGGTGGCGCGCGATCGTCGCGCCATTGGTTTTCCTGTCCGGAAATTGGATCAGCCAGACCGGCGTGTTTCTGGTCAGCGCCGCCGGTGTTTCCTGGCTGTTTCTCCTTCCCCATCTTGTCTCCGGCATCGAGGGTGGTCCCTACCTCGGCCTATTAACTTTCTTCCTCCTGCCGCTGGTGTTTTTCCTCGGCCTGTTGTTGATCCCGGCCGGAATTGTTTGGACCCGTCACCGGCGCCGCGTCCGCGGCACCCTTCCATCCATCTTTCCCGCCATTAGTTTCGACCAGCCTGCCATTCGCCAACTGGTCATCTTCATCGCCGTCGCCACGATGGTGAACGTGCTCATCGCCGGCCAGCTCACCACCGGCGCGATGCACTATATGGAAGGCGCCCAGTTCTGCGGCCAGACCTGTCACACGCCGATGCGCCCCGAGTACACTGCTTACACCCGCGGGCCGCATTCGCACGTCGCCTGCGCCTCCTGCCATATCGCGCCCGGCCCCGTTGGGTTCGCCACGGCGAAATTGCGCGGCATGAACCAACTGGTGGGCGTCATCACCGGCGACTACGCCCGGCCCATCCCCGCGCCGGTGCAAACGATGCCCGACGCCAACCAGGTCTGCCTCGAGTGCCATTCCCCCAACCTCGACGTCGGCGATGTACTTCGCGTCGTTCCCTCCTACGCCGAGGACGCCACCAACACGCTGACCGAGACGGTGCTGCTGGTCCACGTCGGCAGCGGGGCTTCCGGACGCGGGATCCACGGCGCCCACCTGGCCGCCGGGGTCTCCATCCGCTACGCCTACAGCGGCGACAAGCGCGAGGACATCCGGCGTATCGAATACTCGAACGCAGGCCGGACCACCGTCTACACAGCCTCCGACAAGCCGGCCGCCGAGGGCCTCGCCACCCGCCCGATGGATTGCATGGACTGCCACAACCGCCCGGCTCACACGTTTGAGATGCCCGGCCGGGCGCTCGACGCGGCCTTCTCGGCGGGCAGCATTCCGGCCGACCTTCCCTTCGCCAAGAAAGAAGCCATGCAGTTGTTAAAGGCGGACTACGCCAGCCATGAAGAAGCAGCCCGCCAGATTCCGGCCCAACTGGCCGCGTTCTATCAATCGAGCCAGCCCGGCCTTTCCCAAACCCGGCGCAGCGACATCGCGCGGATGGGCCAGATCGTCGCCGCCATTTACGCCCACAACGTGTTCCCCGACATGAAGGTGACCTGGGGAACGCACGCCAATTTCCTGGGCCACACCGACGCGCCCGGCTGCTTCCGCTGCCACGACGACCGGTTCAAGGCCACCGCCGGCCGCGCCATGGGCCAGGACTGCGGCACCTGCCACAACCTGATCGCCATGGACGAATCCTCGCCGAAGATCCTGAGCGGCCTCGGCCTCGCCCCCGAACCTCCGGCCGAAGGCAAAGGCCCGGGCGGCAAGGGCCGGTAGAGCGGCAGGCGCCGACTCTTCCGCTGGCGGAAAGCACCTCCGCACGCCTCCGATGCCGGGAGTAACCGGCTTCGGAGGGGCCGGTGCCCGGCGTCGCGGACCGGCCGGCGACTAGCCGCGATTTCTCACACAGGGACTAGCAAAAAGCCGCTGCTTCTGGCATAACTGAGTTTCCACACAGCAGTTAGAGCCAAGGAGGCAGCGGCTTTCGCTATGACACAGTGTAACCAAGAAGCGTTCGAGTTTGGCGCGC
>DAIDHC010000230.1 GCA_027452065.1 Bryobacterales bacterium | reverse complement strand
GAGTCGGCGGCGGCTTGGGCGAAGGCGTCGATTTCGGACTCGGTCATGGGAGTGCTGAGGCAGCCGAACAAACCGCGGGTGGAGACGGCGAAGCCGCGCGCGAGCAGTTCATGGCAGAGGGCGGCGTAGGCGGGGTCGGTGCGGGAGAAGCCCTTCATCGAGCGGTAATCGGTGAGCGGTTCGGCGCTGAGATGGCCGATGAAGAGGGAGCCGCGGCCGCAGACCTGGATGGGGCGGCCGAGAGCGGAGACGGCTTCGGTAAGCCGGCGGCGGAGGCGGTCGCCGAGAGCGTTGAGGCGGTCGAAGGCCTGCGGGGTCATCTGGCGGAGCGTTTCGAGGCCGGCGGTCATGGTGACGGGGTTGGCGTTGAAAGTGCCGCCGTGATGGACGTAGCCGGGGCGGGTGTGATCGAAGACGGACATGAAACGATCCGGGCCGGCGACGGCGCCGACGGGGAAACCGCCGCCGATAATCTTGCCGAGGGTGACAAGGTCGGGGGCGATACCGGAGCCGTGGAGGGCGCCGTGATACGAGAGGCGGAAGGTGAGGACTTCGTCGGAGATGAGAACGATGCCGTGGCGCGCCGTGAGGTCGCGAAGCATTTCGAGGAAGCCGGGCTGAGGGGCGATCATGCCGATGCCGGTAGGGAGGGGGTCGAAGAGAAGGGCGGCGAGGGAGCTGTGGTGCTCTTCGATGAGGCGGCGGCAGGCATCGGTGCGGTTCCAGGGAAGGACGAGGGTTTCGGCGGCGACCGAGGGAGGGGAGCCGGATTCGGGAGCGCTGGCCGGGGCGTCGGCGGGGCCGCGTGAGCCGGGGCTGGGGCCTTCGCTGACCTGGGCCCAGTCGTAGATGCCGTGGTAGGCGCCTTCGAACTTGGCGATGGCGGGGCGGCCGGTGAGGGCGCGGGCGGCTTTGATGGCCATCATGACCGCCTCGCTGCCGGAATTGCAGAAGCGGATGCGCTCGATGTAGGGGACGCGGGAGACGATGGTCTCGGCGAGGGCGACGTCGGTTTCGGTGGGAGCGTTGAAGGCGGTGCCGGCGGCGACGCGGGCCTGAACGGCTTGGGTGACGGCGGGGTGGGCGTGGCCGAGGATGAGGGCGGTGAAGTTGTTCAGGAAATCGACGCGCTCTTCGCCGTCGGCGTCGGTGACGCGGCAGCCGCGGCCGCTGGCGGCGTAGACGGGGTAGGGGGCCATCACGATGGAGTGGCGCGTGTTGCCGGCGGGCATGACGGCGCGGGCGCGCTCGAACAGGGCGCGGGAGCGGGAATCGGGCGAGCGGTAGGCGACGAGCGGGCGCGCGGGGGCGGCGGTGGTGTGTTGCGAGGCCAAACTTCAGGATACGGCACGGGCCAAGGCGCGGCGCGGGCGGAGGAGGAGCGAGGGTCAGGCGCCGGCGAGAGCTCGCAGGGACTGCTCGTAGGGCGCGCGGGCGACGCCGCGCTCGGTGATGATGGCGGTGACGTAACGGTTAGGGGTGACGTCGAAAGCGGGGTTTTGGACGGAGGCGTTGTCCGGGGCCACCTGGACGCCGAAGACGTGAGTGACTTCGGAGGTGGGGCGTTGTTCGATGGGGATGGCGTCGCCGGAGGGGAGCGACAGGTCGAGCGTGGAGATGGGTGCGGCGACGTAAAAGGGGACGTTGTTTTCGCGGGCCAGGACGGCGACGGAGTAAGTGCCGATTTTATTGGCGACATCGCCGTTGGCGGCGATGCGGTCGGCGCCGACGACGACCGAGCCGATGCGGCCGGAATTGAGAAAATGGCCGGCCATGTTGTCGGTGATGAGAGTGGCGGGGATGCCGTCGCGCTGAAGCTCCCAGACGGTAAGGCGGGCGCCCTGAAGGAAGGGACGGGTTTCATCGGCGAAGACGTCGAGGGGATTGCCGGAGGCGACGGCGGCGCGGATGACGCCGAGGGCGGTGCCGTAGCCGGCGGTGGCGAGGGCGCCGGCATTGCAGTGGGTGAGGACGGTACGGCCGTTGGGAAGAAGCGGAGCGCCGTGGCGGCCGATCGATTCGTTGGTGGCGATGTCCTCCAGGCGGATCTGCGCGGCCTCGGCGACCATGCGGCGGCGGAGTTCGTCGAGAGGAAGGGCGCGCCATTCGGCGAAGCGGCGCTTCATGCGGTCGATGGCCCAGAAGAGATTGACGGCGGTCGGCCGGGTGGCGGCGAGGGTGTCGCAGATGCGGGCGAATTGGGCATCGAGATCGCCGGAAGAAGCGTTCAGCAGGCCGAGGGCAACACCCATGGCGGCGGCCACGCCGATGGCCGGGGCGCCGCGGATGACCATACCGCGAATCGCCGCGGCTACGTCCTCATAGGTGGAGCAGGTGACGTAGATTTCTTCGAGCGGGAGGCGCGTCTGGTCGATCATGACGACGCCGGAATCGGTCCATTGGATTGTTTCTACCATGTTTGAGGGAATGGGCCGCTTTGAACGACGAGAGCGGCGACGAAAGTGAAGTTGTAAGTGGCGTGCATGAGCGCGGAGGCAAGGGTGGAGCCGGTGCGCCAACGAACGAAGCCGAACAGCGAGCCGGCAAGAAAAATGAGCAGCACATGGCGCCATGACCATTGATATTCGGGGCCATGAAGAAGGGCGAACAGGAGCGCGGTGGAGAGGATGCCGGCGGAGGCGCCGAAGGTGCGTGCCAGAAGAGGGAGCAGGAAACCGCGGAAGACGAGCTCTTCGCAGAGGGGCCCGAGGACGGCGACGGCAATCACGAGGAGGAACAGAGAGGCGCGGCCGGAGAGCAGCGAGCGGAGGGGGGCGAGCTCGATCTGCGGGGCGCGGAGCAGCAGGCCGAGCCAGCCGGTGAGGAGAGCGAGGATGGGGCCGGCGAAGAAGGGGCGCCAGAGGCCGGAGGAAGGGGCGGTCCAGGCCAGAGAGGACCAGAAGGCGCGATTGTAGCGGAAGTGGAAGAGAACGGCGAGGCCGCCGAGCCAGAGTGCGTACCAAAGGAACTGCACGGCGAGCGAGAGGGCGCCGAGGTTGGGGTGGCGGGTGAAGGGTGCGACGGCGAGGCGGACCAGGAGGGCGCTGAAGGCGAGCAGCGGAAGGCCGAGGCCGAGGAACACAGCGAGGTCGTAGTAGCCCCAGAACGGCGGGCGCTCGGGGGGCGCGGGCGGCGTGGAGGGGGGAATCGCTTCCGGCACGTGCGCCAGCGGCGGGGTCACGCGGTTGCGCCTCCGCCGAGGACCTTGATCAGCGCCTCGCCGGTGAAGCTGCGGCGGGAGCGGGCGATCTGCTCGGGCGAACCGGAGGCGACGACGTGGCCGCCTTTTTCGCCGCCTTCGGGGCCGAGATCGACGATCCAGTCGGCGGACTTTACGACGTCGAGATTGTGTTCGATCACCAGGACGGTGTTGCCGAGATCGACCAGGCGCTGGAGCACTTCGAGAAGCCGCTTGACGTCTTCGAAATGGAGGCCCGTCGTCGGTTCGTCGAGGATGTAAAGAGTGCGGCCCGTCTGACGGCGGCTGAGTTCCCGGGCGAGCTTGATGCGCTGGGCTTCGCCGCCGGAAAGGGTGGTGGAAGACTGTCCGAGGTGGAGGTAGCCGAGGCCGACCTCGACCAGGGTGCGGAGCTTGGACTGGATAAGGGGAATGTTTTCGAGAACCGCGAGAGCGTCCTCGACGCTCGATTCGAGCAGGTCGGCGATGGAGAGGTTCCGGTAGCGGACCTGCAAGGTCTCGCTGTTGTAGCGGCGGCCGCGGCAGACGTCGCAGGTGACGTAGACGTCGGGCAGGAAGTTCATCTCGATGCGTTTCAGGCCGTCGCCCTGGCAGGCTTCGCAGCGGCCGCCCTTGACGTTGAAACTGAACCGGCCCGGCTTGTAGCCGCGCTCGCGGGACTCGGGCAGCATCGCGTAGAGGTCGCGAATGGGAGTGAAGACGCCGGTGTAGGTGGCGGGATTGGAGCGTGGGGTGCGGCCGATGGGGGACTGGTCGATTTCGATGACCTTGTCGAGGAGGTCGAGGCCGTCGATGCGGTCGTGGGCGCCGGGCTCGGCGTGGGAACCGTAGACGTTGCGGGCGACGGCGCGGTAGAGGATATCGTCGATGAGTGTGGATTTGCCGCTGCCGGAGACGCCGGTGACGACGATAAAGGAGCCGAGGGGAAATTCGACGGAGATGTTTTTGAGATTGTGTTCGCGGGCGCCGCGGACGACGAGCTTGTTTCCGTTGCCGCGGCGGCGGACGGCGGGGACGGGGATGGAGGCGGCGCCGGAGAGGTAGCGGCCGGTGAGTGAGGCGGGGTTGGAGCGAATCTGGGCCGGTGTTCCTTCGGCGACGAGCGCGCCGCCGAGACGGCCGGCTCCGGGGCCGAGATCCAGAACGTAATCGGCGCGCTCGATGGTCTCGGCGTCGTGTTCGACGACCAGGACGGTGTTGCCGAGGTCGCGGAGGCGGGCCAGCGTCGTGAGGAGGCGGTCGTTATCGCGGGGATGGAGGCCGATGGAAGGTTCGTCGAGGACGTAGAGGACGCCGCGGAGGCGGGAGCCGATCTGGGTGGCGAGGCGGATGCGCTGGGCCTCACCGCCGGAAAGCGTGGCGGCAGAGCGGGAAAGGCTGAGGTAGCCGAGGCCGACGGCATCGAGAAACTGGAGGCGCTCGATGACCTCTTCGACGACGCGGCCGGCGACCTGGCGCTCGCGGCCGGTGAAGGACCAGTCGCGAACGGTGGAAAGGGCGCGGTCGATCGGGAGTTCGGTGAGATCGGCGATGCCGGCGCCTTTCACACGGACGGCGAGGCTGGAGGGACGCAGGCGGCGGCCGTCGCAGGCCGGGCAGACGGCCGGCGACATGTACTCCATGAGCCAGTCGCGATAGGAAGCGGGCGCATCGTCGAAAGACTGTTTCAGGATGGCGAGAATGCCGGGGAAGCCGTTGGCGCCGTCGACCAGCGATGCGCGAGCGCGCTTGGGGAGGTCCTGGAAGGGAACGGAGAGATCGAGGTTGAGGCGGGAGGCGGCTTCGCGGACCAGATGGGCGAGCTGGGCCGAGCTTCCGCCCGGGCCGAGAGCGCCATCGAGAAGAGGCTTGGAGGGATCGGCAATGACTTTGGCGGGGTCGAAGGTCCACTGGCTCCCGAGACCGTTGCAGGAGGGACAGGCGCCGAACGGGCTGTTAAACGAAAACGAGCGGGGCTCGAGCTGAGGGACGCTGTCGCCGCAGTTGGGGCAGGCGAGTTTCTGCGAATAGAGGCGTTCGGCGCCGTTGACGACGGCCACCAGGACAAGGCCGCCGGCGAGCTTGGCCGCGGTTTCAATAGAAGCTTCGAGGCGCTGCTCGATGCCGGGCTTGACCAGGAGGCGGTCGACGACGACTTCGATGGTGTGATTCTTGCGCTTGTCGAGCGGGATTTCCTCGTCGAGCGAGCGCAGGATGCCGTCGACGCGGGCGCGGACGAAGCCCTGGCGCAGGAACTTTTCCAACTCCTTGCGGTACTCGCCTTTTCGCCCCCGGACCACCGGAGCGAGGATCATGATGCGCTCGCCGTTTTCGAGATTCAGAACCTGGTGAAGAATTTGTTCGGTGCTCTGGCGGGAGATCTCGATGCCGCAGGACGGACAACGGGGGACGCCGATGGAGGAGTAAAGGACGCGCAGATAGTCGTAGATTTCGGTGATCGTGCCGACAGTGGAGCGGGGGCTGCGGTTGGTGGTTTTCTGCTCGATGGAGATGGCGGGACTGAGGCCGTCGATCGAGTCGACTTCGGGCCGCTCCATCTGGTCGAGGAACTGGCGGGCGTAAGGGGAGAGAGTCTCGACGTAGCGGCGCTGGCCTTCGGCGTAGATGGTGTCGAAGGCCAGCGAAGACTTGCCGGAGCCGCTGAGCCCGGTGACCACGGTCAGACTGTTGCGCGGGATTTCGACGTCAATGTTCTTGAGGTTGTGCTGGCGCGCGCCGTGAACGGAGATGCGGTCCAACATAAAGGAGGGGGAACTTTTAGTGTAACAGCGGCGGGCGGGCGTTTCGCCGGAGCGGACTTGCGTTAAAATGAAAAGGTACCGATTTGCCCGCGGCACGTGGGCGGCTAGCTCAGTTGGGAGAGCACGGCGTTCGCAACGCCGGGGTCGTGGGTTCGAATCCCATGCCGTCCACCAAAACCATTCCTAGACCGGCCGCGTGAGACGGTCGTAATCTGAAGCAACCAAAAGGGGCAAGCACACCCCGTGCCTGCCCCTTTCGAGTGATGAAAACTCCGCTGATGGACCGGTTCAGCGAGCCCTGCGGCGGCGGTAGATGCCAAGGCCGATGAGGCCGGCACCCATCAGAAGCACCGAAGCGGGCTCGGGGACGTTGGGTCCACCGCTGATAAAGATGTTGTCGATTCCGGGATCGTAGGAGATCGGCTGCGCCAGACCTTCAAAGCGGATCGTGACGCTGCCGGCGGACGCGACGAAATTCATGGAACTCATCGCCCAGGTGTCCCAGTAATTCGCTCCCCGGGAGGGCGCGGTAAAGACCATGGACGAGGTGCTGGAACCTGTCGGGAACGACACCTCGACTTGCGAGCCCGGCCCGGCGAACTCGGAGGCCAGCGCGAAATTCAGAGTGTAGCTCTGGCCGATGTTGAAGCCGCTTACGGTCTGTTCGATCCAGGAGCCGCCCTGGCCATAGTCGCCCAGAATCACCCATTGGTTGCCGTAGGGTGTCGGGCCGGCGTTGTACGTGTTTGAGTTCGGAAGGCCCCATGGGTAGACGCCGTCCGGGCTGCATTGGGTGGTCCATCCGGTGAGCGTGTTGCCGCACCCGAGCGAGAGCGTACCGTTGAAGCTGAAGGTGTCGGCTTCGAAGCTTCCGTTGGCAATCGTCGGATCCGCGAAAGCCACCGCTGAAATCGCCAAGGCGCAGAGCCCGAGGCGAAGAAGATTGATGAATCGGCCCATTTATCCTCCTCTGACGGAACCGTCCCGAATCGGGACGCCATCGCCGCCAGTATACATCGGTTCTGAGCCTTGGGAACGCCATTTTACAATACAAGTACTAGACAATACGTATAATGTGGCTCCAGGATAAATCCTGATCTGCAACTACATGAATTCACATTAGTTATCTGTCTTTCCGTCGTGAGTACCAGTTCACAAAGACTGGCCGGCGGCGTTACCGGATGCCCAGGCCCACTGAAAGTTGAAGCCGCCCAGGTGTCCGGTGACGTCGACGACCTCGCCGATGAAAAAGAGGCCGGGGACGTTGCGGGCCTCCAGGGAGCGGGCGGATAAATCGCCGGTATCGACGCCGCCGGCGGTGACTTCGGCCTTGTCGAAGCCCTCGGTGCCGGTGGGGATAAGTTGCCAGTGGTGAAGCAGGCGATGGAGGCGGGAAAGGGAGGAATCGTTCCAGCGCGCCGGGGTGTGGGCATCAAGCCAGACGTCCGCGAAGCGAGCGGGCAGCAGCGAGCGGAGCAGGAGGCGGGCGGCGGCCAGTGTGCGCGGGGCAAGCGGTGGCTGGAACGAAGGGCCGAGGTCACGCTCCGGAGCCAGATCGAGGGCGATGGGGCGGCCGGGTTCCCAGTAAGACGAGGTCTGGAGGATTGCGGGGCCGCTGAGGCCGCGGTGCGTGACGAGCGTTTTTTCGCGGAAGCGGTGGCTGCCCGCCGAGGCAATGGTGTCGAAAGAGACACCGGCGAGACCGCAGTAACGCGCGCGGTCCTCAGGGCCAAGAACGAGAGGGACGAGAGCGGGGCGTGGGTCGATGACGTTGAGGCCGAACTGGCGGGCGAGCGCGTAGCCAAAGCCGGTTGCGCCCATTTTGGGGATGGAGAGGCCACCGGTGGCGACAACGAGCGCCGGGGCACGGAAGCGGGCGGCGGCGGTTGAGACCTCGAAGGCGGTGTCGCGGCGGACGCCGGTGATGGAGGTGTTGAGGAAAACGCGGACGCCAGTTTCGGAGCATTCGCGCTCCAGCAGATCGACAATGTCGCGGGCGGAGCGGTCGCAGAAAAGCTGGCCGAGGGTCTTTTCGTGGTAGGGAATGTGGTGCTTTTCGACGAGGGCGAGGAAGTCGGCCGGAGTGTAGCGGGCGAGGGCTGACTTGCAGAAGTGGGGGTTGGCGGAGAGGAAATTTTCCGGGCGGCAGTGGAGGTTGGTGAAATTGCATCGGCCGCCGCCCGAGATGAGGATTTTTTTGCCGGGGCGGAGAGCGCGCTCAAGCACGGCGACGCGGCGTCCGCGGCGGCCGGCCTGAATGGCGCACATGAGTCCGGCGGCTCCGGCTCCGAGCACGATGGCGTCAAAAGAAGAGGTCATGCGAAGGACGATCTTTTATGATGCGGGTGGCGCCGGGTGGAGCGCAAAGGGCGGAGCGCGACTGTATAATTGAGGCGTGGCGGCGCTGGTAGGAATTCAAACGGTGGAGCGGGAGCTGGAACCGGCGGTTCTGCGCGCCAAGCAGGACGCGCTGCTGGCGGATCTGGCCGGCTTGGGGCCTCTGATTGTGGCCTACTCGGGCGGGACGGACTCGGCGTATCTGGCCTGGGCGGCGCACCGGGCGCTGGGCGAGGCGGCGGTGGCGATCACGGCGGATTCGGCGTCCATACCGGAGTCGCACAAGCGGGACGCGGAGGCGTTTGCCCGGGAGCAGGGGTTCCGGCACGAGTACGTGGGGACGAACGAGTTCGAGAACCCGGACTACGTGAAGAACGACAAGGACCGCTGCTTCCATTGCAAAGACGAATTGTTCCGGGTCCTGGAGGCGGTGGGGCAGCAACGGGGAATCGAACACATCGTTTATGGCGTGAACGTGGACGATCTGGGAGACTACCGCCCGGGGCAGAAGGCGGCGGTGCGACACGGCGTCCGTGCGCCTTTGGTGGACGCGGGACTGACGAAGCGGGAGATCCGGGAGTTATCGCGGATGGCGGGGTTGTCGAGCTGGGACCGGCCGGCGGCGGCGTGCCTGAGCTCGCGGATCCCCTACGGGACGCCGGTGACCAAAGAAACGGTGAAGACAGTGGAGCGGGGCGAGGAAGAGATCAAGGCGCTGGGCTTCCGGCAATTCCGGGTGCGCTATCACGGGGAACTGGTGAGGATTGAGATCGCGCGGGACGAGTTGGCCCGGGCGCTGACGCTGGAAATGGCGGAGGCGTTCACGGCGATTTTCAAGCCGCTGGGATTTTTGTACGTGACGGTAGACCTGGAAGGATATCGCCAGGGGTCGCTCAACGCGGCTTTGAAGAAATAGCGGATCGGGGGACAAGCCGGAAGTTGAGCTGCCGCGGGGCGACGGAGTCGAGCTCCAGACCCGGGGGAAGGTTGAGCGCGCCGGTGGTGACCGGGAGCGCAACGGGGCCCGGGCGGGCGTTGCGGAGGTCGAAGCGGGCGACGGTGTTTCCCAGGCGGCTGGTGTCGAGCAGCCAGGTGCGCCCGCGGATCTCGATATCGATGCGGTCGTCCAACTGATCGGCGATGTCCATGCCCGGCGGGACGTTGAGGAATTCGATGGGGACGCGGAGCGAGCGGACGGTGGTGCCGCTGGCGGCGAAAGAAAGCAGCCAGATGAGGCAGGCGAGGCCGGCGGCGGTGAGTTTGACACGAATGTTGGAGAGGACGTAACCGCGCAGCCGCTCCAACCAGGGGCGCTGGTCGCGGCGGCGAAGCTTCTGGAGCCAGGCGGAGAGCTCAGGCGCCGAGTCCATGTGACGGATGTCGCGGCCGAGCATGACGGTGACTTCGCCGCGCTCTTCGGAGGCGGCGAGCACGATGGCGTCGCAGCGTTCGGCCAAACCCATGGCAGCGCGGTGGCGGGTGCCGAAGTAGAACGGGACGTCAGGGCGCTGAGTGAGAGGGAGGATCGCGTTGACGCGCGAGATGCGGCCGCGCTCGACGATCGTGGCGCCATCGTGCAGGGGCGAAGTCTTTTGGAAGATGGCTTCGAGCAGGGCGGGGGAGACGTCGGCGTTGACTTCGACGCCGCCGTCGATCATTTCGCCAATGAGGTCGTCGCGGACGATGACGATCAGGGCGCCCAAGCGGACGGAGGCCATGGCGAAGAGGGCGTCGGAAATGGCGCGGTCGGCGGGCTCGATCGCCGCCACTGAGCGGGGGCCGAAGCGGAGGGCGGAGTCGAGCCGCAGAAACGCGCGGCGAAGCTCAGGCTGAAATACGACCAGGAGCATCACCACGGCGAGAAGGGCGGCGCCGTCCAGCACCAGGCTGGTGATGATCAGCTCAAGCTCGCGGGCGACCAGGGCCAGTGCGTGGAGACCGACAACGGCCAGAGCGATGCGGAGGGCGCGGGCCTGGTTGGCCCATCGCAACAGGATGTAGAGCGCGGCGGTAAGTACCAGAAAATCGGGAATCGTCTGCCAGGGGAGGGCGCCCACTGTTCACCATTCTAAACGCCATGCGACGGCGCGCGAGTTGTAATACACTGCTGACCATATGAGAACAGCACTGGTAGTTGCACTGTTGGCAATACCGGCAGGCATCGCCGCCGATCTGGCGCAGACTCCGCCGATGGGGTGGAACAGTTGGAACAAGTTCAACAAGGACATTGACGATAAAACGGTGCGCGAGATCGCGGACACGATGGTCGCCAACGGCATGCGGGACGCCGGCTATATTTACGTCAATATCGACGATACGTGGGAGGGGACGCGGGACGCGCAGGGCAACATCCAAACAAACGAAAAATTCCCCGATATGAAAGCGCTGGCCGATTATGTGCACAGTAAAGGGCTGAAAATCGGCATTTACTCCTCGCCCGGCCCGAAGACCTGCGCCGGCTATGAAGGCAGCTACCAGCACGAGGAGCAGGACGCCAAGACATGGGCCGCCTGGGGTATCGACTATCTGAAATACGACTGGTGCAGCGCCTCCAAGGTGTACCAGCGCTCGGAAATGCCGAAGCTGTACAAGAAGATGGGCGACGCGCTGAAGGCGACCGGGAGGCCGATCGTGTACAGCCTGTGCCAGTACGGCCTGGACGAAGTCTGGAAGTGGGGGCCGTCGGTGGGCGGCAACCTGTGGCGCACGACGGGCGATATTTCAGACAACTGGAAGAGCATGTCGCAGATCGGATTTGACAAGCAGGTGGGGCTGGAAAAGTACGCCGGGGTGGGGCACTGGAACGACCCGGACATGCTCGAAGTGGGCAACGGCATGATGACGTACGAGGAATACCGGACGCACATGACTCTTTGGGCGATGCTGGCGGCGCCGCTGCTGGCGGGCAATGACGTTCGGAACATGACCGAGGAGACAAAGGCGATTTTGCTGAACCGCGAAGTGATCGCGATTGACCAGGACAAGCTGGGCCAGCAGGGCTACCGGGTAGCCAAAAAAGGATCGGCGGAGGTTTGGATGAGGCCGCTTGAGAATGGCGACATCGCGGTGGCGCTGTTCAACCGCAGCTCGGGGCCGGCGCGGGTGACGGCGAACTGGAGCGATTTGAAGCTCAGCGGTAAGCACACGGTGCGCGACCTGTGGGCGCACAACGATCGGGGTTCGTTTCAGGACTCCTTCAGCGCGGAGATTCCGGCACACGGTGTCGTGCTGGTGCAGGTGAAGAAGTAAGCTCAGGCCGGGACGGGTGGGCGGCGGCGGTGCCAGTCGGTCACCCTCTGAAACGCCTTGCCGACGTAGACAAGGAGGTTCTCCGAATTGGGACGGCCGACGAGTTGAATGGCGACCGGGAGGCCGGAGGCGAAGCCGCAGGGCAGCGAGAGCGCGGGAAGGCCGGCGAGGTTTCCTGCCGGGATGAGCGCGCCCAGTCCGGGAGTCGGGGAAGTCGGGGCCGCGGGGGCGGGCGGACGGTCGAGCGGTTGATCGACCGGCGGCGCGGGACCGAGGCGGGCGGGGGCGACGAGGATGTCGCAGTTGGCGAAGAGTCCGTTCACCTCCTGCTGGATCAGGCGGCGAACGCGCATGGCTTTAAGATACTCGGTGGCTTTTATATCGGCGGCAGCCTTGAAGGCGGCAATCTGGCGGGCGTCAGCGAGCTGATCGACGCCGCCACCGCGGATCAAGGGTTCGAAGACGGAGGCGGCCTCGGCGCCGATGATGGTCGAGATGACAGGGCCGTAAGGAAAGTCGGGCAAAGCGGCTTCGTGGAACGGGAGACCGAGGCCGCGGAGAACAGTGAGGGCCTCGGCGAAGGCTGCGCGCGCCGAGGGGTCGGCATGGTCGGAGAAATCGGCGGGAGAGAAGCCGATGTGGATGTCCTTCAGAGGGCGGTCGTAGGCGGGGAAGTAGCGGAAGCGTTTGCCCGTCGAGCCCGGGTCTTCATCGTCGCCGCCGGAGATGGCCGACAGGACGATGGCGCAGTCCTCGGCGGAGCGCGCAATCGGACCGATCTTGTCGAGCGTCCAGCTCAGGGGCATGGCGCCGGAGCGGCTCACGAGGCCGTAAGTGGGCCGAAGGCCGGTGACGCCGCAGAAGGCGCTGGGGGTGAGGATCGAGCCCGAGGTCTCCGAGCCGAGAGCGAAGACGGCGAGGCCGGCGGCAACGGCGATGGCCGAGCCGCTGGATGAGCCGCCGGACCACCGTGCGGTGTCCCAGGGATTGAGGCCGGGACCGGTGAGCGAGGCCGATGCGAAGCGGTAAGCGGGCCCGCCTGCAAGTTCCACCATGGCCAGCTTGCCGATCAGCAGCGCTCCGCTGCGATCCAGTTTTCGGAGCACGGTCGCGGTGGAGTCCAGAACCTGGGTGGCGTATGGTTTGGCGCCCCAGGTGGTGGGGTGGCCGGCGAGGCTGAGCAGATCCTTGGCCCCGAAGGGGATGCCCTGCAGGGGGCCGCGAAAGCGCTGGCGTTTGAGATCGCCGTCGACGTCCTTAGCCTTCCGGCAGGCGTCCTTGGTGAGCGGAAGCGCGAGCGCGTTGTAGTGAGGGCCGAGCCTTTCGATCCGCGCGCCGAATGCCGCGGCAAGATCGCGGGCGGAGAACTCACGCTTTTGAAGACGCTGGTTCAGCTCGCTTATCGAGGAAAAGAATATATCGGCGGGGAGCGCAGGCATGCGGGAGACCGCTGCTTAGGGCCGGAAGACGAACGCCGGCTCAGTTGAGAAGGGGAGATGGACGGCGTCGAGGGCACGGGCGTTGTGCTCGATCAAGCGGTGGGCCGCCTCGGATTCGGATTCTCCCTCGGCCCGTGGGGCGGACGGAGATTGAGCTACAGCGCCGGAAGCGGCCGCGAGCAGGGTCCACTCGCGGCGGGTGAGCAAGGTCGGCATGAGTTCAGAATACAGCAGGCGGGGGCTGCGGGCCGGCCCGGTCACGATTGCCCGGCAAGTCCTTCGAGGGCGGCCTTTTCCATAGCGGAGCGCGGAGGAGCTTCGCCGGTCCAGATCTCGAATTGATGGGCCGCCTGCTCGATGAACATTTCGAGACCGGTGACCACTTCGCGCTTTTGAGCGCGGGCGCGGCGAAGGAGAAGAGTTTCGAGCGGGTTATAGACCATGTCGAAGACGACGTCGGCCGGGATGTCGCCGTCGAAGAAACACTCTTCGGTGCGGGGAAACATGCCGAGCGGGGTGGCATGGACGAGAACGTCGAAGTGGCGGTCCAGGGCCTGGGCGCGGGTGAGCGTCTCGGCGCCGCAGGCCTTGGCGAGGGCGCGGACGCGGTCGGTGTTGCGGCCGACAATGGCCAGCTTGGCGCCGGCCTCCGAGATCGCGTAGGCGGCGCCGCGTGCTGCGCCTCCGTTGCCGATCAGCAAGACGGAGGATTTGGCAAGCCGGACGCGTTTTTCCAGCGGCTTCAACACTCCAAGAGTGTCGGTATTGGCGCCGCGCCATTTTCCCGCTTTGCGCCAGACGGTGTTGACGGCGCCGATGCGGCGTGCCAGGGGATCCACGACGTCGAGGCAGCGCATCACTTTTTGCTTATGAGGGATGGTGACGCTGAAACCGGCCACGGGAAGATCGCGTGCCAGGACGAAGAAATCGCGCAACTGGCCGGGCGGAACGAGGAACGGCACGTACACGGCGTCGAGGCGGCGGACCTGGAAGGCGCGATTATGAATGGCCGGGGAAAGGGAGTGGCGGACCGGGTCGGCGATGACGCCGAAGATCCGGGCTGCGCGGGTGAATTTTTCCAGGCGGTAGAGATGGCGAAGGTTCCGGGCGCTCACCTGTCCGGCGGCTGTGCCGGGGGCGGCGCTGGGGGCGGCATAGGTGAACAGCCCGCCGAAGGCAGGCGCGAGGACGCGCGTGGGGAAACCCGTTTCACCCATGGCAAGAACGACGAGCGGCGTTTTGGTTTGGGCGCGGGCCAGAGCGAGGACGCGGAGGTTGTCCGAGGGTTTGCGCGCGGTGGTGACGATTTTGTATGCGTCGGCCGGGATGCGGCTCATGCGCCGAAGCACGGCGTCCACCGAGGGAGTGCCCTCGTAGTTGTGGTAAGAGACGACCAGATAGGTCAGACCGCGGAGGGCGTCGGCGCGGGTACGGGCACTTTCGGCACTCTCAATTTCAAGATCGACCGCGCGGGCTCCGGCCTCAACCGCATCGCAAAGCATCTGAACTTCCTGTTCAATGCTGCCGTTAAATTTGCCGTGATTCTGATGGCGGCGGCAGGTGGCCAGGATGGTGCAGTCCGGATGCGCCTTGAGGAACCGGCGGATGGCGGCGGGACCTTCTGCCGGGTTGGTCAGGTGATCGAGGCGGAATTCGAGAAAGGTTTCCCCCGCGCGCGCCTCGGCCACAGCGTGCTGGAGGAGCGTTTCGGTGGAGGGAAAGCCCAGGGCGATGCAGACGGTGGGAAAAGAGGGGCGCTCGGGCATGGCGGCTGGGCGGGTTCAGGATAGCACAACGGAATCGCAAAGCTGAACGCTCATGAGGCTGCCGGATGAGCCGCGGCTGCGGCGCGTTCGGACCAGGCCTGGAGGAGCGATTCAGGGTTCTCCGATTCAACGCGCCGGCAACCCTGATCGAGCGCGGCGACGGTGGCGTCGAGGCCGGTGGCGGCGGGCGCTTTGAGCAGGAGGCGGTCCCGGGAGTGCGTCTTGAGCAGATCAATCGAAGCGAGGCTGCTCAGCGCGACGTAATCACATTCAGCGCGCCGGAGGATGCGGCAGGCAAGCATGAGCAACTCCTCGTCCAGCGCCGGAGTGTCGAGCGAAACCTTGAGCACCGCGCCGGATTCGTGGCAGGCGCGGGCGAGCTGATGCATCTCCATTTCCAGGTATTGGAACTGCCGGTCCCGAAGCTTGGCGAGGCTGAGAGGCGTCTCGATTTCCCGCGCCCCGCGGCGGAGCAGGTCTGTGGCGGCGTAGAGCTTGCTGGAGGTGGTGCCGAAGCCGTACGGATAATCGACTACGCTGGCGACGGGAACAGCACCGGAAACGACGCGTACCGCCGCTTCGACGTCGATAGGCCGGACGGTGACGCAAGCAAGCCCGAGGCGGGAGGCGAGCGCGCAGCCGGCGGCAGCATCGGAGGCGGTCAGTGTGGGCGCCAGAAGCGAATATTCCAGGCGGGCGGCGAGAGACTCAGAGATTTCCATGGACGGGGGAGGCGGCTCAGATTCCCGCTCTCGGCGGCGCGCACTGTGCGCCCGTCGAAAGCCGGCAGCTCAACCGGCTCTGTGGCGCTAGCGCCGCCGCTTGGCTGGGGCCGCGGTGAGCCCCAGTTCGCGAAGCTTGGCTTTTGCCTGAGCCGCCGCGTCGGTGTCGGGATACTTGCTGGCCACAAGCCGGTATTCCTTCACCGCGGCGTCGCGTTGGGAGAGCTTCATCAGACAGTTCCCCTTCATGTAGTGGGCGTCGGCGGTCTTATTGTTTTCCTGAAACTGTTCGATGACGGCATCGAAGCCCTTAACGGCGTTGTCGTAGTCGCCTTTCTTGTAATAGATGTCGCCGATGTAGAACTGGGCATTGGGTGCGAATTGCGTGTTCGGAAAGCATCGGGCGTAATCGCTGAACTCCTGCATGGCCAGATCATAGCTTCCGGAGGTGTAATCGCGGCGGGCGTTGGAGTAGGTGGCGTCAGCCTGGAGCGCGCTGCATGAGGCGCCGGCCGGGCCGGCCGATGCCATCCCTCCGGGAGGCGCGGCGGCTCCGGGCGCCGGCAGCGGATTGTTTCCGAGTTGAATCTGCTTTTGCAAGTCCTGGATCTTCGCGTCCATCTTGCTGATGCGGCCGTTCATGTCCAGGATGGTCTCCTTCAGCTCCTGGAACGACTGCGCCATCTGGTCGAGGCGGGAGTTGAGGGTGGTGACCGGGATAGTGGCGGAGTTTTGCAGATCCTTCAACGCGGACTGTTGATTGCTGGACATGACGGCGACCTGCGTGTTGGTGGCGCGGGAGGTATCAATGGCCTGCTGGATGAGCGTTTCCAGCTTGCTGAACTTTTCGGCCTCGGTAGCCTGAATGGCCTTTACCTGGTCCTGAATGCTGGCGATGTCGCGCTGCATATCGGCGAACTGCTCTTTTTTCTGAGCATATATTCCCGAGACTCCCAGCAACATCACAACAGCTACGCGAAACGATTTCATTTTCAGCTCCTGTGCCGGTGCGCACCCCGATACAAAACGGCGCCCGGCCGCGGATGAATCTCCTGAGAAGAAGGCGGGCTTGCATAACGCCGGCCCGCCTTCCCTCCTTCAGCTTAGCTTGAATACCGGCCGCTGCGCGCAGGGCCGGGGGCGTCTACTGGCCGCCGGCGGAGAAATGCGCGCGGCGATTGCGCTGGTAGCAGCTCTCATCAGCGTCAGTGCAGACCGGCTTCTCCTTGCCGTAGCTGATGGTCTTCAGGCGGTCGCCGGAGACGCCGAGCTGGACGAGGAATTCCTTGGCTGCGTTGGCGCGGCGGTCGCCCAGCGCGAGATTGTACTCAGCCGAGCCGCGCTCGTCGCAGTGGCCTTCGACGGTAACGGCGATCTGGGTGTCGGAACCGAACACCTTCTTGAGGACGTCGGCATCGCCGGTGAGCGCCTGGCGGGCGTCGTCCCGGATGTCGCTCTTGTCATAGTCGAAATAGGCGTCCTTGACCTGGCTGTTGATGATGTCGATCGAGGACTCGGTGGCCGGCGGCGGGGGCGGCGGCGGGGGCGTGGTGACGTTGACGGTCACCGACTCGGTGCTGGTGCCGCCGGGGCCCTTCGCGGTCAAAGTGTACGTAGTGCTGTCGGTGGGGTAGACCTGGCGCTGGCCGGAGCTCTGCACGGCTCCGACGCCCTGGTCGATGGACATATCGGTGGCGTTGCTGATCTGCCAGCGAAGCAGTGCGGACTGGCCTTTCTGTATCGAGGTCGGCTCGGCGCTGAATGTGATCGACGGCCTCTCGGGCGGAGGCGCGGACGGCGCAGCGGCCGCCGCTGGTGCGGGCGCCGGAGGCGGCGCGGGGGCCTTCTTCTTGCAAGCGGATGCGAACACCAGTAATGCCAGCACCGCGGCCGCGGCACTGGCGCTCCGGAAGCGCAATCGGGAAATTCGGCTCATCCTGTTCATTTCTCCTTAGTTTGGATAGTTATTTTATACACTAATTCGCAACCTTGCCCCAAACGGGCTTTTCATTGTTGCCTTGCGTGGTCAGTTGACGCTGGCCTGTACCATCGGCCAGCATTGTCCAAATCTGATTGGTGTGGCCCTGGCGGGAACTGTAAACTAGGTGAACGCCGTCCGGCGCCCAATTTGGATTCTCATTCCGGCCGGCCCCGTGCGTGAGCTGCTGGAACTCGCGCGTTCCCGCGTCCATGATAAAGATGTTGTAATTGCCGGGCTCGAAACCGCGGGTCCAGGCAAAGGCGATATGGATTCCGTCGGGATTCCACGAGGGATTGACCGCTTCGCCCTCGCCCGTAGTGAGACGGCTCGCGTCGAGGCCGTCGGTGTTCATCAAGTAAAGCTGAGGGAAACCGCCGCGGCCGGAGACGAACACATAAGACGACCCCTTCGGATTCAGCTTGGGTTCCACTTCAATGCTACGGGTGGCAGTAATGCGGCGCAAGTTGCCGCCGTCCAGATCGCACTCGTAAATCTGCGAAACGCCGCCGGACGCAGTGGAATAAAACAAGAGATGCTGGCTGTCCGGCGTAAAATCGGATGCCGCGTTCATGGAAGCGTTCTGATTATAAAACGGAAGCCGGCGTCCGCTGACGAGCGAGTGGACGAAGATTTCCGGCCTCCCGTGGAGGTAGGTGGTGAAAGCGAGCCTGCTGCCATCCGGAGATACGACAGGAAATGTGGTGATGGCGCGGTAATCGGTGATCTGCTTTTGATTGGAGCCGTCGTAGTCCATCGACCAGATTTCCTTGTGACCGGTGCGGTCGCTGACGAAATAAATCTTGGTTCCCGCAAGGCCGGTGGCGCCGAAGCGGGCCAGAATATCGGCCGCGAACTGGTCGGCCACGCTGCGCGCACCGGCGTCGTTAAGCGAGCCGAGATAGACCTTCCCGATGGCCTGCGCGTTGCGCAGATCGGGCTGGTGAACGTCGTAGAGCCAGCCGAAAAGCACTAGCTGGCCGTTCTGCACCGCCGTGTAGCCGAAGGCGAGATAGTTCGCCGAGACGGGAGGCGAGGACCAGTCGGTCAGCCAGATGCCCTGGCTGCGCCCGTCGACGGGAGGTTTGAAGTCGGCGGGCTGTTGCGGGATCCGGAGGGGCATAACGGTTTTCGCGGCCATCTGGAACTGGCCCGAGCTCTGCAGATCGCCGAACAGGGCGGCATTGAACGTATCCATGAATTTCTGGGCATCGCCAGAGCCCCGGAAATCCGGAACCGCCATGACCGGCTTTTGGCCGCCTTTGATTTCGATCAGATTGCGCTGAGTCTGAGCGGGCAGAAACGAAGCGGCGCATAGGGCCGCGGCCGTGAGCAGAAGATATTTCTTCATCGTCGTAATTGAAACAGAATTTCCATGGGTGCCGAACTGTAGCCGCCGGGAAGGGCGGGGAACGGCGCGGCGTCGAGAATGGCGCGTTGCGCCGAATAGTCGACAGCGGGGATACCGCTGCCTTGAAAGATACGGACGGCGGAGATCGACCCGTCCTGGCGGATCTCAAAATCGATGACCACGGCCGGAGCGGAGGACACCCGCGGATCCACTTGCGTCGTGTCCCACTTCTGGGCGATGCGCTGCTTGACCAGATCCAGATACCAGCCGAACTGGTTGCCGAGAGCACTGTTGGTATTGGCGCCGATGCCGCCCGAGCCCTGTTTCTGGATCATGCGGGTCACCAGCGCCTGACCCACGCTGCTGGTAACCTGATTCGGCTGCACGGGCTGGGCGTGGAAACGCTGGCGGTTCTGCTCGATGCGGGAGAGTTTTTTCTGTTCCGCCTTGCTCTTCAACTCGATGGCGTCTTTGTCCGGCGCCGGCTCACGCTTGCGGACCTCGGGTTTCTCCGGGACCGGCACGCGCGAGGGAGTATCGTTAGCGAGCGGATTGGTAACGCCGGAGCGCGAGGGAAGTGGAATGGTAGTCACGGCGCTGATGCCCACGGAACCCCCGCCGAGCGGCTCCGGGCTGCCGAACATTCCGGTGTGCGTGCGCGCCCACCAGCCGTATACAAAAAAGGAAGCGAACACGGCGACGTGGAACACAACCGAGCCAAGCAGAGGGCTGCGCAGCGACTCGCGTTCGTCCAGTATGTCGGCGTGTGGCATTATCCCCGCCCTGCCTTGTCCTCCGGTTGCAGCACGACGTTGACCTTCAGTTTGGCTTCATTCAGCGCGTTGATCACTTGCGCCAGCGCGTCGAAGATCGTTTCCTTGTCCGCCCGCAGATACACTTCCGTGGCTCCCGGGAACCGCTTGCGAACCTCCTGGCCCAGGAGATTGATGTTCACCGGCTTTTCGTTCAGGTAGGACTCGCCGGTTTTCTTGACGCTGATCACCGGCAGCTCTTTGTTCGTATTGCGTGTCTGCTTCACCTTCGGCACTTCGACTTCGAGGCCAAATTCCATGACGTGGGCTGTGAGCATGAAGATGATGAGCAGCACCAGGACGACGTCGACCAGCGGGATGATGTTGATCTCCGACAGCGTTCCGGCGCGCCGGAAGCGCTTCCGTCCAAGACCGCCGGTGGGCTCATCGAAGGAGAAGGCCACGGATTATCCTCCGAACGTTCGCTCGGAAAGGTTGAGGAACTCCAGCGCGAAATCCTCCATGCGGGCGGCGAATTCCTTGATGTCGTTTCCGAACAGGTTGTAGAAAATGGCGGCCGGGATGGCGGCTGCCAGGCCGAGGGCGGTGGTGATCAACGCCTCCGAGATGCCGGGGGCGACGGCGCGCAGACTGGCCGAGCCGGCCTGGCCGAGCCCCTGAAACGCTTCGATAATTCCCCAGACGGTTCCGAAAAGACCGATGAAGGGCGACACCGTGGCGGTTGTAGCCAGCAGGTTCATATTGCGCTCCAGCTTCGCCAGCTCCTCGCTCATTCCGAGCTGAAGGCTGCGTTCGAGCGACACCTTGTTACTCAGCGTGCCGGCGGCTTTCATCTGGCGGTCGATTTCGCTGTAGCCGAAATCGAAGATCGAAACCAGCGGCGAGCTTCGATACTGCTCGCTGGCCAAGGCGACGGCATCCAGGGCGTTCGCCTTGCGAAAGGCGCGGAGAAACTGCCGGTTGGAGCGCCGCGCGCGGCCGAACACGCTCCATTTCGAGAAAATCACGGCCCAGGAAAATATCGAAAGGATCAGCAGCAGCACCATCACTGCCTTGGCAACCGGGCTCGCGGCTTGAATCAGGTCCCAGATACTGAGTTGTAAGAGGAAGAATGCAGCGGGCGGTTGTGGCAACCAGTCTCCTTTCAGTGTCCTCTACCTATCATAATCCCGCCGCCCGGACAATTCGCGGCATCAAACAAAAATAGCTCATCGCGTTTCATCGCCGCACGAGCCCGGCGGGGCGCGCACCGGGCGGTATGGGCTTTCGCCGCGGGCCGCACTATAATCGGGGTCGAGTGCTCGTCGATCTGGTGGTGGAGAATTATGCGGTCGTGGAGCGGGCGCGCGTAGCATTTCACCAGGGGCTTAATGTGCTGACCGGGGAGACCGGAAGCGGCAAGTCGCTGGTGGTGGACGCGCTTGCGCTGCTGTTTGGCGGACGCGCTTCGGCCGAGATGGTCCGCTCGGGCTCCGAGAGGGCGCGGGTGTCGGGGATCTTCGAGCCGGCCGGCGATGCCGGGTTGAACCTTTTTCTGGCGGAAGCGGGAGTCGAGATCGAGGATGGCGAGCTGCTGCTGGAACGCGAGGTGTACGCCAACGGCAAGTCGCGAGCCTTCGCCGGCGGCCGGAGCGTGACCGCGGGTTTCCTGCGGTCGATAGCGCCGTATCTGGGCGACATCCACGGGCAGAACGACCAGCAGCAGCTTTTCGCGCCGTCGTTTCAGATGGGCCTGCTCGACCGCTTTGGCCAGGCCGTGGAGCTGGCCGCGGAGGTGCGGGACGCCTATGAAGCGTGGGCCGGATGCAAGCGTGAGATCGCCGAGATGGAGGCAAGCGAACAGGAGCGGCTCCGGCTGGCCGATCTTTGGACCTTCCAAAAGCGCGAGATCGAGGAAGCGGCGCCCCGGGCGGGTGAGGACGGCGAGCTTGAGAACGAACGGAGGGTGCTGAAGAACGTCGCCCGCCTGCAGGAAAGCGCCTCTGCCGCCTATACGGCTCTCTATGACGCTCCGGAGAGCGCGTTCTCCCAGCTTCGCTCGGCGCTGCGCCGGATCGAGGAGCTGAGCCGGATTGACTCGACGCTCGGCGGGATCGTCGAGCCGCTGCGCTCAGCCGCGATCGCTGTGGACGAGGCATCGACGGCTCTGGCCGGATACCTGTCGCGACTGGAGGCCGACCCGGGACGCCTGGACGCGGTGGAGGAGCGCCTGGCGGCGCTCGACAAGCTGCGCCGCAAATACGGCTCGACTCTCGAACAGGTGTTGGAATTTCTCGAAAAGGTGCGGGCAGATCTCGAAGCCGTGGAGCACTCCAACGAGCGGCGCGACGCGCTGGCGAAGCGGCAGGCAGCGGCCGAAAGCAGGTTCCGCGACAGCTCCGCGCGGCTCGGCGCGGAGCGGCGCGCGGCGGCCGCGCTGCTCGAAAAGAAGCTGGAGCAGGAGTTGGCCGCCCTCGCATTAGGAGGAACGCGATTCCGGGTCGTGGTGGAGCAGGCGGACTGGTCGCCGCAGGGCGCCGACCGGGTCGAGTTTCTCGTTTCGGCGAATGCCGGCGAGGAGCCGCGCCCGCTCGACCGCGTGGCCTCCGGCGGCGAGTTATCCCGCATCGCGCTCGCCCTGAAAACCTGCGCCGGCGAGCGCGACGGCGCCTCCGTTGAGGCCAGAACCCTGGTCTTCGACGAGGTGGACGCGGGCATCGGCGGGGCGGTGGCGGAAACCGTGGGCCGCCGGTTGAAGCGGCTCGCCGCCTCGCACCAGATCCTTTGCGTGACGCATCTGCCCCAGGTGGCCAGCTTCGCCGATCATCATTATCGTGTCGAGAAGCGCGAGTTGAAGGGGCGGACCGTGGCTGAGGTGGAGGAGTTGAGCGTGGACGAGCGGCGGCGGGAGATCGGTCGGATGCTTTCCGGCCAGCGCGTCACGGAGGAGGCGCTCCGCCAGGCTGAGCAGCTTATCCGAATGAGCAGCCGCCACTAGCCTCGGCCGCAGCCAATGGCGCTCGAAAAATGGCGGCCGATCGTTCGATAATGGAAAGGATGTCAACAACGTCTTCCGTCGCGCAGGCCACCGATCGGGGTCTGGCCGAGCGCATTTCCTTGATCAGCGAGTCCTCCACGATGAAGGTGGCGGCCGAAGCCGGCCGGCTCCGGGCCGCGGGTGTGGATGTGGTGGATTTCGGCGCCGGCGAGCCGGACTTTCCGACGCCGGACAACATCAAGCAGGCGGCAGTGCGCGCGATCGAGGCGAACTTCACCAAGTACACGCCCGCGGGCGGCACGCTGGAGCTGAAACAGGCGGTGTGCGAGCGGCACCACGCCGACTACGGCACCAGCTATATGCCTGCCGAGTGCCTGATCACCGTCGGCGGCAAACACGCCATCTTCAACCTGACGCAGGCGTTGCTCGATCCGGGCGACGAGGTGATCATTCCCGTGCCGTACTGGGTCACGTACAAAGACGTGGTGAACTACGCCGGTGGCCGGTGCGTGTTTGTGCCCACCGACGAGGCGCAGGGCTTCACCTTTACGGCCGAAGCACTGGCGCCCCACATCACCCCGAAGACGAAGATGATGATCATCAACTCGCCGTCGAATCCGAGTGGCGCCGTGTTGAGCCGGGAGGAATTTTCTCGGATTCACCACCTGGCTTCGCGGCACGGCATCTGGCTGCTCACCGACGAGTGCTATTGCCGGTTTCTTTACGAGGATGCGCCGTTCTCGATCGCAGCCGAGGAGGGGGCGAAGGACAACGTCCTGGTGGCAGGCTCGCTCTCCAAAACCTACGCCATGACCGGCTGGCGCATTGGCTTTGTCCTGGGGCCGAAACCGGTGATCGCGGGGATGGCTACGCTGCAAAGCCATTCGACCTCCAACCCGACGTCGATCGCGCAAAAGGCCGCTGTCGAGGCGCTGCGGGGCTCGCAGGATTCGATTCCGCTGATGCTGGCCGAATACCGGCGCCGCCGGGATTACGTGCTGGACAGGCTGCGGGCGATCCCCGGCGTGAAGATCGTCGAGCCCAAGGGCGCATTCTACGCCTACCCGAACGTGTCGGTTGCCTTCCGGCGCGGCATCGACTCCGCGTTCGCCTTCAGCGAACGGCTGCTTGCCGAGGCCCACGTGGCCGTGGTTCCGGGCGAGGCATTCGGCACCGACCAGCACATCCGGATCTCTTACGCGACGTCGATGGAAGAACTGCGCCGGGGTCTGGACCGGATCGCTGAATTCATCGGGCGGTATTCGGCGTGAGCGAGGCGCCGGGCGCGCTCCGGCGTCTCAGGCCGGAATTCAAGGAGAAGGTCTGGGGTTCGACGCGGCTGGCGCCCTGGTATGACGACGCCGCGTACAAAATCGGCGAAGTCTGGTTCACCGACTCGGTCCGCGGCGGCTCGGATCTGCCGCTGCTGGTGAAGTTCATCTTCACCAGCGAGAACCTGTCGGTGCAGGTCCACCCGGACGACGAGTTCGCGGCGCGACACGAAAACAGCCGCGGCAAAACCGAAATGTGGCACGTGCTTCGGGCCGAGCCGGGAGCGCGGATCGCGCTCGGACTCCGCGAGCCGGTGAGCAAGGAGCGCCTGCGCGAGGCCTCACTCAGCGGAGAGATCGAGGGGATGCTTCAGTGGCACGAAGCCGCTCCGGGTGACACCTACTTCGTGCCCGCCGGAACAGTGCACGCCATCGGTAGCGGTCTGGTAATCTGCGAGATCCAGCAGGTGTCGGATGTCACCTACCGGTTGTACGACTACGGCCGCCCGCGTGAGTTACATCTGGAAAAGGCAACGGCCGTGTCCCGGCCCGGACCGCATCCGGGCAAGCAGACGGTGGTAAAGCAGGGCGATGAATCGTACCTTCTGGCCGAATCCGCGTATTTCCGCACAGAGTTGTTCGAGGTCGCGGAAGCCGTCGAGCGGGCGGGCAGGCCCGAAGCGTCCGAGATCCTGATTGCGATTGAAGGGCGAGGGAACATCGCCGGCGAGGCCTTCACCGCCGGCCAAGCGTGGCTGGCGCCGCCTGGAGCGCCCGCTTACCGGATCGAGGCCGAGGGCACGGCGCGGTTCCTCCGCACCCGGGTTCCGTCCCGCGAGTAAGCGCCATCGCCGCTCATGCCGTCCGCTGAAGAGTGGGGGTTCGGTTGAGGCGGCGGCCAATGGCCGTCGACAGCGCCAGGACGCTCGAAACGGGGACCAGCCCGGCCAGGCGGTGCTTCCCGATGGCGTCGAGGCCGAGTGAAGCAAGGCAGCCGCACTGCGTGCAGTCCGGATGGCCGCCGAGCTGGCATGGTGTCACCGGCGTCTCCAGGTCGGCCGACAGGCAGGTGGTGAGCTGGGCGAAGATGCATTCGGACGGCGATTGCGGGGGATCGAGAAATCCTGCGAGCGCTTCGTCGGCCACGGCGATCTTCGGGTACCGGGAGCGCGCGGACCTGATGGCGGCGACCGCGGAGCGCCGGTCCTCCCGCCTCAGGCGCTCGGGAGATTCCTCGCCCTGCTGCGGTGTGTAAAGGCTGAACCAGATGTTTTTGACGGCGCCCCGCGCCGACCAGAAGCGGCTGAACTCGTGGATCGCGTCCGGCGCGGCGAGCATCTGGCGGGTGATCGTGCAGTGGACGATGACGCTCTGTCCCTCGATGTGTTTCAGGATGCGCTCATAGGTGGCCGGGCTGCGGCGGAGATCGTGCTCCGGCTGAAGGCCGTCAATGGACACGGCGAGATGGAGGCGCTCCAGCCGCGCCCAGCCGGAAGGAATCGGTCGCACGGCGCTGGTGACAACCATCGTTTCGATGCCCATGCGGTCCAGCTCGGGCAGAATGCGATCGAGCTCACGATAGCGCACCAGCGGCTCGCCGCCGACGATCGAGACATGGATTGGCCGGAGGCGGCTCACGAGATCGAGCACGCGCTCAACCAGGGCCGCACCCTGAAAATCGCTGAGCTGGCGCAGTTCCACCAGCCCGCCGAGATGCTCCGGCTGATACGCATAGCAGCCCGGGCAGTGAAGCGGACATTCCTTCGTTATCTCGATCGATAGCAGGGGTTGACTGCCCTGAAGAATTCGGCGCCAGGCAAGCAAAATGTCCGATGTCGTCATTGCTCGCCTCCGCCGGCTGTCGGGTCGAAGCGTCCGGTTGAAGGCGTCATAATCTTTCTAGATGTGACCCGCGGGCGCGGAGTTTCGCTGGAGGATGCGATGGCGAAAATGGCGGAGTGAGCCGCGCGATCGTTTACATATTGTGCAGTATCTGACGCTGTCAGTGAGCCGAGTCGAAGCTCGGCGTCGGCTCGAACGCGGGAGCGGCCCGGGGGTCCTTGTCGAACGGCGCGATGCCGGTGGTGGTCAGATACCAGATCGCGAGGCGGCGTTCGAGCTCGTGCTGGACGGAGGCGAGCGCGGGCTCGCCGTAACGGTTGTGGATCTCTCCGGGGTCGCGGAGGCAGTCGTAGAGCTCGCTCTGGCCGGCCGGGCGAAGGACGAGCTTATATTCGCGCGTGTGGATCATGGCGCAGCGGGAAATAGTCTCCGGATGTTCGAGCTGCAGACGGGACTTGGGGGCGTAGAGCGCGGATGGCGGCATCGGCGGCTCAAAACATTGCGGCTCATAAATGTTGTAACCGCCCTCCGCGAAGGCGGCACGATCCGCGTCTCCCGGCCGGCCGTGCAACTGCGGCATCAGCGAGCGGGCGAAGTGCGTATGTTGGGCGCGAACGCCGGCCAACTCCAGGCACGTCGCCATGACGTCGTAGAGTTCGACGAAGTCCCCGGCGGTCTGGCCCGGTGTCCCGCCGGGGATGCGCGCAATCAGCGGCACGTGCGTGAGGACGCTGTCGAGCGCACTGGGCCATTTCTCCACCAGCCCGTAATCGCCAGCCCAATCGCCGTGATCGGAGAAGACGAAAACGGCTGTGTCGGCCGCATGGCGGCTGCTTTCGAGCGCCTCCAGAAGTCGGCCGAGCATCCAGTCGGTGTAGCTCACCATGCCCAGGTATACGGCGCGGATCTTGCGGAAGGTGCTCTCGGGGAGATTCTCTATCCCGTAGGCGCGGCGGATGGCGGCCTGGTAATCGGGTTTATTGGGCAGGCCGGCCGGGCGGAGGGGCGCCATTGAGGAAGCCTCGTAGAGGTCATGGTAACCGCGCGGAGCAGAGTACGGAGGATGGGGCGAGGAGAGCGGGAGGAAGATACAGAAAGGACGATCGGAAGGCTCGCGATCGAGGATGCGCATGGCGGCCGAAACGTTGCGATAGTCGGCGGTGTGGCGGGGATCGCCGCCCTCCGGGTATAGAAAAGAGCGAACGGCGGTGTCCGGGCTGGGGTGCGACGCGGCGGGAGCGGGCGGATGAGGCTCGGCGTCCTCCCAAGGGAAGTAGTTCCACTCGGTGACGCTGGAGGCGAACGACTCCGAGGCCAGAGCGTCGTTTTTCCCGTACCAGAACACATCGTAGCCGTTTTGTTTCAGGTAACGGAACAGATTGGGTTCGTCGGGGCGTAGGAAATAGTAGAGACTGCGATGACCGCGGACGCTGGCGGGCCAGCCGGTGAGCAGGCTGCATCGGGAAGCGCCGCAGACCGGATACTGAACATGGCAGTTGGCAAAGCGAGTTCCCGACGCGGCCAGCCGGTCGAGGTTCGGCGTACGGCAAACGGGGTTGCCGTAGCAGGACAGAGCATCGGCCCGAAGCTCGTCGGGCATGAAAAGGATGAAGTTCGTTTTGCGGCCGGCCGTCGGCGCGGGCTTATCGGCGGCCTGGGAAGACGGGCCGGCGGCGAGCGAGGCGCCGGCGGCGCCGAGAAATGAGCGGCGGGACAATGCAGGGTCGGGCATGGCGGAGGTTCCGCTCCGCATTGTATCGAGGCGGCGAGGACCGCTCAGGGCGCCACTTCTAACGTGACGGTGACTGAGGCGCGGACTTCGATCGTGCCGGCTTCGACTGGTGTGGATGCGCGGGCCGCACCCATCTGCATCGCCATCATCGGACGGGCCATCTGTCCGGCGTCGGCCTCCGCCGAAAGAATGGAGACGACCTTGAGGCCGAGCGCGCGGGCGATGGACTCGCCGCTCAATTGCGCCTTGCGGGCCGCTTGGGCCAGCGCTTCGGCCCGTATCGCCTGATCGTCTTTCAGAAGAAAGGCAATGGAATTGATCTCATTCGAGCCCGCCGCGGCAGCGGCGTCGATGACCCGCCCGGTAATGGAAATGTCGTCGAGCGTGAGCTGGACGATGTTGCTGGCCGTATAGCCATCGAGGACGGGGCCGGCATTGTTGCGGGATACGTAGCGGGGGTTCAGCGAATAGCCGAGCGTGCGCAGACGGCCGGCGCTGCCGACGATGGCCTTACATTTCTCGAGCACCGCGGTCGATTGAGTGGCGTTCGCCGCGGCGGCTTCGGCCGCCGTGCGGGCCTGCGTGAGGACGCCGATATCGATCTGGACGCGGTCCGGCGCGGCCGCGACGGTGGCTTCGCCGGTTGCCCGGATGGTGTGGGGAATCGGGCGCTGCTGGGCGGCGAGCGGCAGCACGAGCAGGACGAGGGCGGCGCGCGCGGATTTCATGTCACCACTCTACCAGCGGAAAACGGCCGGACAAGGCGGTAGGCTGGAAGATGGAACGTGGGGTGAAGGAGAAGTCCATGGACAGAGCGGCAACGATTGCCATTCTCGGAGCGGGAAATGTCGGGGCGTCTCTGGGCCGCATCTGGAGCGGGCGCGGCCGGGAGATCATTTTCGGCGCATCGGACCCAAAGAGTGTCCGGATCGCCCAGGTATTGGCGCGGATGCCGGGGAAAGCGCGCGCCGTTAGCCACGCGGAAGCGGCGCGGTCGGCCGGAGTCGTCGTGCTGAGCGTGCCATGGCAGGCCGCAAAAGATGTGTTGGCCGCCGCCGGCGCTCTGGACGGAAAGATTCTGGTCGACTGCACGAATCCGTTGGAGCCCGACCTGAGTGGCCTCCATCTCGGCCTGACGACGTCGGCCGCCGAGAGCGTCGCCGAATGGGCTCCGGGAGCGGAAGTCGTGAAGGCGTTTAATACTATCGGCGCTGCCTGCTTCGGCGCCGCTGAGTTCGGGGGCCAGCGCGCGGATGGATTTTACTGCGGCGACAGCGCGGCCGCGAAGGATACCGTGCGGGTGCTGATCGAAGAAGCGGGCCTCAACCCGGTGGACGTGGGGGGGCTGAAGCAGGCCCGTCTGCTCGAGCCGCTTGCGATGCTGTGGATCGATCTCGCCGTGCATCAGGGCTGGGGTGCCAATCACGGCTTCAAGCTGCTCCGCCGATGATCGCCGGCTGCGCGAACCGGTCCACAGATCTGCGAGACTAAGGACGAATGCCGCGATACTGGCGGGCCCGGCTGGCCCCGGCTCTCCTCCCGGTTCTCTTTTTAGCGGGACGCCTGACGGCGCAGAACGTGTGCGAAGGCACGCCCGCGGGTTCGCCCTGCGACGTGACCATCGAACTCACAGGCGCCGAGGCCTCCGCGCACCCCGACCCATACCGCGACCTCGAACTACACGCCGAGCTACGCTCGCCGCAGTTCAAGACATACTGGATTCCCGCGTTCTGGGACGGCGATCGAAAGATCGTTCTGCGCCTCACGCCGACCATGGAAGGCCAGTGGACCTATAAGATTACCGGAGGTCTGGCGCGGCTCGACGGCAAGGAAGAGACCTTCCACGCGGCCGCCTCCGACGCGCCCGGGTTCGTGCACGCGGCCAACGTCCACCACTGGCAGACGGAAAACAAGAAGGCGCATTTATGGTTGGGAGATGTCGCCGACCGGCTGGGGTTCGTACCCCGCGCCGAATTTGACGCGCGGCTTGCGCAGACGGTCAAGGACAAGTTCACGCATCTCCGGCTCAGCGTCCTGGGCGGTCCCGCGGAACGCCCAACGGTCTTCGCCGGCGGCCGGCCCAACACAGCCTACTTCGATGAACTCGACCGGAGGCTGAAAGCGGTGAACGGATTCGGCGTCGTCGCCGACCTGATGATCGCCGACACTCCGTCCGATCTCATTGCGCTGGCTCCGGACGCGGCCGCGCGCGGGCTCCTGATCCGGTATCTGGCCGGCCGTTACGGCCCACTCAACGTCACCTGGCAGGGCGTGCGCGAGTTCGAGGGCTACCCGGGCAGCCGCGAGCTTTTGAAGGAAATAGGGCTGGCGCTCCAGAAAATGGACGGCTACGGCCATCCCCGGTCCACCAACGCCCGGCGAACGTCGGCGCCGCTGCTGGCCGATGGCTGGATGACGTTCATCATCGAGCGCAACACGGAGCCCGGCGATGATGAGACGGCGCAGATCGAGCACCAACTTTACCCGGTGCCGTTTGTCGGATTGACAACCGCTCCGCGGCTTTGGGACGCGATGGCCGACGGTCAGTACCCGGTGTTCGAGGGCAAGCAGGAGTTCGAAGCCAAGATCTGGTACGACTTCGTCTCCGGCTCTCGCCACTGGGAGCTCGAGCCTTACTACGACGTCGACGGCGGCCGGGCAGTGGCGCTCGAGGGCATTGAATATATCCTCTACGTTGATCATCCAGGTCCGCCAGTGGAGATTGAGGTAGAGCACCACGGCTACGACGTGGCGTGGCTGAATCCTCTCAACGGCGAGACGCAGTGGGAGAAGAAAAAATACAGGGGCGAGCACTACACGGGCCAGCCGCCCGATAACGCCCATCCCTGGGTCCTGCGTGTTTCACGCGAGGGCACCAAGGAGTCGATGCTGCGGTCGTATTATTTCGAATCCAAGGACCTGGCGATGCAGGAGGTCGAAAGCGACGCCGACAAAGTCGTCTATCAGGTAGTGAAACCTTCTTCCGACACGCTGAAGGTGGGCGAGCCGGTGGAGTACCAGGCGACGTTGAAGAGGCAGACGCGCGCGACGCGCTCGATGCTCTATTTGTGGGAGGGTGAGGTGCCGGGCGGAGAGGGATTCCGCGTGCTGGGCAATGGAGCACACGGGACGATGCGCATTCCGGACGATCTGACCTCAACCTATCCGGCCAACATGGTGATGCGGATTTACGGGTTGAACGCCAATGGCAAGCTGTATGAAGTGGGCCGGGCCGCCGGGATCTCCAAGTGATCCTGGCCATCGACACCACGGCGGCTTTCGGCAGCCTCGCGCTGTGCGACGGTGACCGCGTGGTGGAGGAAGTGTTGATTCACGCACCGGAGGGATTTTCGGGGGTGCTGTTCCCTCGAATCGAGGCCCTGCTGGAGCGGCAGGGCGTGAGTCTTGCCGATATCGAATGTTTCGCGGCCGCCACCGGGCCGGGCTCGTTCACCGGCGTGCGCGTCGGTCTTGCGGCGGTGATGGGGTTGGCGGAGGCGTCGGGGCGCCCCGTGGTGGGCGTGTCGAATCTTCGGGCGGTTGCGGCCTACGGGGCCGGCGCGCTGCGGGCAGTGGTCCTCGACGCACGTCGCGGAGAAGTCTACGGCGCCGTCTACGGAGCGTCGCTCGATCTGCTGGGCGATGAAGTGGTGGCGCCGTTCGGCGAGTGGGCGGCAACGCTGCCCGCCGAGGGACTCGAATTCGTGGCCCAGGATTGGGCGCTGTTTGCCCCCGCCGTCAACGGTACGCGCCTCCAGCGCGCGGCGGTGTCTCTGGCTCCGCGCGCGATAGCCGGCGCCGCCGGCCGGATCGCCGCGAGAGAACTCAAAGCCGGTCGCGCGCAAGCCCCGGAAGCGCTCGAAGCCAACTATGTTCGCCGCAGCGACGCCGAGAAGATGTGGGGCGAGTGAGCCCCGCGGAGCTACAATAAAAGCGATGAAAAAGGCAGTGGAAGCGGCCGGTCCCGTATCCGCGCCCGCCTTCACGACGTTGAGCGGACTTCCGGTAAAAGAGTTTTACGGGCCGGAAGACGTGGCCGCTCTTGATCCGGAGCGCGACCTGGGCCAGCCCGGCCAGTTTCCCTACACCCGCGGCATCCACCGCACCATGTATCGAGGCAAGCTCTGGACCATGCGCCAGTTCTCCGGCTTCGCCACGCCGGAGGAAACCAACCGGCGCTACCGCTATCTGCTCGCGCAAGGACAGACCGGCCTCTCGGTGGCCTTCGATCTTCCGACGCTCATGGGCTACGACGCCGACCATCCGACCTCGCTCGGCGAAGTGGGCAAATGCGGCGTGGCTATTTCTTCGCTCGAAGACATGGAGACGCTGTTCGACGGGATCCCGCTCGAGGACGTCACCGTCTCGATGACCATCAATTCGCCGGCGCCGGTCGTCTGGGCGATGTACCTGGCGGTGGCCGAAAAGCAGGGCGCCCCGTGGGAGCGGATTTCCGGCACTCTTCAAAACGACATCCTGAAGGAGTTCATCGCCCAGAAGGAATACATCTTTCCTCCTCGGCCCTCGATGAGGCTGGTAACCGATGTCGTCGAGTTCGCCACCAATCGCACGCCGAAGTTCCATCCGATCTCCGTGAGCGGCTATCACATCCGCGAGGCGGGCTCAACCGCGGTTCAAGAGCTGGCATTCACGCTCCGCGACGGAATCGAATATGTGGAATGGGCGATCGAGCGCGGCCTGGCGGTGGACACGTTCGCGCCGCGGCTGAGCTTCTTCTTTAACGCCCACAACGACTTTTTCGAGGAGATTGCCAAGTACCGCGCAGCGCGGAAAATCTGGGCGCAAACGATGCGCGAGCGGTTCGGAGCTCGTGACGAGCGGAGCCTCAAACTGAAAACGCACGCCCAGACCGCCGGCTGCTCACTGACCTGGCAGCAGCCTTACAACAACATCGTGCGGACCACGCTGCAGGCGTTGGCGGCCGTTCTGGGCGGCACTCAGTCGCTCCACACCAACTCGCTCGATGAGGCCTACGCGCTGCCGAGCGAACACGCCGTCACCATCGCCCTGCGCACGCAGCAGGTGTTGGCCTATGAGAGCGGCGTGCCTGAGGTTGCCGATCCGCTCGGCGGCAGCTATTTCGTCGAGCATCTGACGCTGGAGGTCGAGAAGGCCGCGCGCGACTACATCTCCCGCATTGACGCCATGGGTGGAATGATTCCCGCCATCGAGCGCGGCTTCCCGCAGTCCGAGATCGCCGAGGCGAGCTACCGCTACCAGCACAGCGTAGAAACGGGCGAACGCAAGGTCGTCGGCGTGAACGCGTTCGTCGAGACCGTCGAAGAGCCGCTTGAGCTGCTCGAAATCGGCGGCGAGTCTCAAAAACGGCAGGTGGCCAAGCTCGACCGTCTCCGCGCCCGCCGGGACTCGGACGCAGTCTCCCGCGCCCTCGACGCTCTTCGCGAGGCGGCTCGCGGCACCGAAAACACCATGCCGCGGATTCTCGAGGCCGTGAAGAGCTACGCCACCGTGGGCGAGATCTGCGCCGCTCTCGGCGAGGTCTTCGGCGCCTACCAGGAAACCAGCATCATTTGAATCTGCCGCGCGCCGCTACTTGCCCGAGGCGCCGCTGCCCGACAAGAAGCCGAGCAGCGCGGCATTGAACGGCCCGGCGCACTCCATCTGCGGGACGTGGCCGCAATGGTCCAGAAAAGCCGTCTGCGCGCCGGCGATGTCCTGTGCGTACGCATTGCCGGCCGCTATCGGCACCAGGGCGTCCTGTTTGCCCCACACTACCAGCGTCGGAGTCTTGATCGCGCCCAGTTTGCCGTCGATGAAATCCTGACCGGCCAGGATCGAGTCGATGAAGCGATCAATCGTGTAGCCGTCGCCTTTGCGCAGGTGGGCGGTAAAAAACTGCTCCACCAGGCTGTCTGTCACCATGCTCTTGTTGGCGACGATCGTGTCCAGCACCAGCCGCGTGCCTTCGAGCGTCGAGGGATTCAATAACTCCATCCTCTCGCGCTTGGGAGGCTCGCCGCCCAAACGTTGGAACGAGTAGCCGGCCGCGTCAACCAGCACCAGCCGGTCCACCATATCCGGGTGTGCGAGAGCGAAGCTGACGGCGGTCCAGCCGCCGAGCGAGTTGCCAACCAGCGTAGCGTGCTCGATCTTGAGCGTCTTCATGAATCCATACAGGAAATCGACCAGCGTCTCCACGCGGTAGTTGATCTGCGGTTTGTCGGAAGCACCGAAGCCGATCTGATCGGGAACTACGACATGGAAACTTCGCGAGACCGCGGGCGTAGTGAAGGCCCAGTTGGATGCGTCGCCGCCGAGTCCGTGCAGAAGGATTACGTTGGCGCCCGAACCCGACTCGATGTAGTGAATCTTTTGCCCGAAGACAACAGCTTCATGGCCGGCCGGCGCCTGGCCGGCGGCGGTTACCGCGGCCAGGACGAGGAAGAGCGGGGTGAAAATTCTTTTCATTTTTCCCTCTACCCGAGTACGCTACCATGAATCCGGTTTTCAAACTGGAGTCGCGGGAGGATGGCGGAATGCGAAAGATTCTTGGATGTTTGCTTCTCACCGGAGCGGTCGCGGCAGCGGCTGGCAGCGGCTATCAGGCCGCGAGAACGTTCGCCATTGGAGGCGAAGGCGGCTGGGATTATGTGACTGTGGACGCCGCCGGCCGGCGGCTGTTTGTCTCCCACGGCAATGAAGTCGAGGTGGTCGACCTGAAGAGCGGCAAAGTCACCGGAAAGATTCCCGACACTCAGGGAGTTCACGGCATCGCCGTGGCCACGGAGACCGGCCGCGGCTACGTGAGTAACGGCCGCACCAACAACGTGACCATGTTCGACCTGAAGACGCTCAAGACTTTGGGTACCGTTCCCACGGGCAAGAAGCCGGACGCCATCATCTATGACAAGGCCGACGGTGTGGTGATGAGCTTCAACGGAGAGAGCGACAGCACGACGGTAATCGACGCCGCCACCGGCAAAGTCAATGGAACGATCGATCTGGGAGGCGGGCCGGAATTCGCCGCCGCAGACGGCAAAGGAAAGGTCTATGTGAATCTCGAGGACAAAAGCGAGATTCTGCAACTGGATCCCAAGGCTCTGAAAGTGGACCAGCGATGGCCGTTGAAACCCTGTGAGGAGCCCTCGGCGCTATCGATGGATCAGGCCAGCCGCCGCTTGTTTGTGGGATGCCGGAACAAGATGATGGCGGTGGTGAACGCCGACACCGGCCAGGTGGTAGCCACTCTTCCCATCGGCCGCGGCGTTGACGCCGGAAGGTTCGATCCCAAGACGAAATTCGCCTTTGACTCCTGCGGCGACGGAACAACCACCGTCGTCCATGAGGACAGCCCGGACAAATACACCGTGGTGGACACTCTCACGACGAAGGTGAGTGCCCGCACCATGGAGTTGGATCCGGTGACGCACAACATTTACCTCCCGTTTGCGGAGGTGACTCCGGCGCCCGGCGGCGGGCGGCCGAAGATCGTTCCCGGAACCTTCGCCGTGCTGGAGATGAGCCGGAAATAGCGCCCGAGGCCGCTCTCGCCGCTCAGAACAGCGTGCGGATGAGTTCGTACTCGGCCTGGAACTCCTCCAGAACGAGCGAAAGGTCCTGGCTCAGCGGAAGCCGCGACAGCGCCTCGGCGTCCGGCTTGTCTGCCTCGGAGGGCGCGGCGTGGACGGTGGCGCCGGTGGAGTTGATGTACTGATCGACGCTCCACACCAGCAGACTGAGGGGAATCTCCGAGCCCGCGTGGCGCGCCGGATCGTTCTGCGGCTCGTGATGGAAGCGCACGGCGCCGCGGATCGCTTCGGGAAGGTTCCAAACCGCCAGAGCTTGCGCCGAAAGGTCCGCGTGCGACCAGCCCAGCACTTCCATCTCGCACTCCCGCAGCGTGCGCCCGCCGGCCGAGTAAAGCTTGTCGATCTCGATGTACTCGTCTTTCAGCCCAACAGCGATTAGCAGCCGGCCGATGTCATGAAAAAGCCCCGCGATAAACGCCCCTTCCGGGTACTGCACCCGGAGCCTTTGCGCCGTGATGTCGCTCAGAATCGCCACCGCCACGCCATGGAGGTTGAATCGGCCCATCGACCAGCCCGGGGGCGTCCGGACGTTGTTCCACATCCGGAATACCGACATCCCCAGCGTGGCGTTGCGCAGCTTGTCGATTCCCAGTAGCGACACCGCGTGCCGCACCGAGCTGACGTTCCCCCTCCGCGCGTAGAGCGCCGAATTCACCAGCTTGAGGATGTTGCCCGCCAGCACCGTATCCTTCTCAATCAGATCGGCGATCTTGGCAAACGACGCGTCTTCCTGCGACAACGTCGCCATCAGCCGGTTCAGGACGGGGGAAAACGGCGGCAGACGCCCCAAACTCTTCAGTACCTGTTCCTGATAGTCTTCGGCTTTCGCTGTGGCCGGCATTTCGTCCTTCCTCGCTCTCTTATCGGCCTAATCTCCATCTCTCTTTAGGGCACCTCCGCGTGTATTCTGGTGGGGAATGCTCCTCCCAGACCCCGTTCCGGCGGCCAGCCCACCCGCGCCGGCGCCTGACGCCATCCGAATTCTCAACCTCCGCAAGTTCTACGGCTCTCCCCTGAGCGGCGCCCGCCCCGCCGTCGACGGCCTCACGCTCTCCGTCCCCCGCGGCTGCTTTTTCGGCTTCCTCGGCCCGAACGGCGCCGGCAAAACCACCACTATTAAAATGCTCATGGGCCTCGCCGAGCCGACATCCGGTGAGATTGAAATGCTGGGCTTCCGCATGCCCGCCGAGCGCCTCGAAATCCAGCGCCGCGTTGGGCTCGCCCCGGACGACTCGCTCCTTTTCGACTTCCTCAAAGGGGAAGAGTACCTGGAATTCTGCGGCCGGCTCTACGCCCTCGACCGCCCGGTGGCGCGCGAGCGCGCCTCCGAGTTGATGGTCCTGTTCGAACTCGACGGCGACCGCGCCAAGCTCATTGCCGAATACTCCAAGGGCATGCGCAAGCGCCTCGCCATGGCCGCCGCCCTGATTCACCGGCCGGAGCTTTTTCTCCTCGACGAGCCCTTCGAGGGCGTCGATGCCGTCGGCGCCCGCCTCATGAAGGACCTGCTCATCGAGCAGGTGCGCGGCGGCGCCACCGTGTTCCTCACCTCCCACGTGCTCGAAGTCATCGAGCGCCTCTGCGACCGCGTTGCGATTCTCGACCGCGGCAAGCTGGTGCTCGAGGGCGCCATGGCCGATCTGCGCGGCGGCAGCGAGAGCCTCGAGGAGATCTTCGTGCGCCTCGTCGGCCACGCGCGCGAAGCCGGCACTCTCGACTGGCTCCGCGGATGAGCGGCGCCCCTACGTTCTCCCAGGCCGGCGCCATCGTCCGGGCGCAGTGGCGCGCGACGCGGAACCGGCTCCCCCGGCTCGGCGGCTCCGACTGGCTGGGAGCCGCGCTCGCACTGCTCTGGTACGCCGGCTTCGTTTTCCTCGCCGTCCTCGCCGCCGGCTTCTTCCGGGAAACCTCCGATGCCGCCCTGCGCGAGTCCGTGCTCCGCCGCGGCCTCCTCGTCGCCACGCTGTACTGGCAGGTGTCGCCGCTGCTCCTGTCCGCCTCCGGCTCCTCCCTCGATCTGAAAAAGCTCCTCGCTTTCCCCATCTCCCGCACGGCGCTGTTCGGCCTCGACCTCCTCTTGCGGGTTACCACCGGCGTCGAGCCGCTCCTGGTCATGGCCGGTGCGGCCGTTGGTCTCTGGGCCAATCCCGCCGTGCCCGCCTCCGGTCCGCTGTGGCTGGCGGCGCTGGCTCTCTGGAACCTGTTGTTGTCTATCGGAGTGCGCGAGGGCCTGGCGCGCCTGATGCGCCGCCGCCTGGCACGCGAGGCCGCCACCCTCCTGCTCCTCATGCTGCTTCTCCTCCCGCAGCTTCTGATTTCCTTCAACGCGCCGGCGCGCTTCCGTCACTTCTTCTCCGCTCTCATGGCCCTGCCCTGGCCGTGGCGCGAAACCGCGGCCCTGGTGTCGCGCGGATTCGCCTCCCCTGCCGCCGCGGCGCTCGCCGCCTGGCTGGCGGCGGCCTACGCCTTCGGCCTTTTCCAGTTTGAACGCGGCCTCCGCGAGCAGGACGCCGCCGCCGGCGCCGTCACCCGCCGCTCCCTCCACCCCACCCTGCTCGACCGCGCCATCCGCGCCGCTTCCCGACTTTTTCCCGATCCGCTCGGCGCCCTCATCGAAAAGGAAATCCGCACTCTCAGCCGCTCGCCGCGCTTCCGGCTCACCTTCGTCATGGGCTTCACCTTCAGCATCGTCATCTGGCTGCCCATGGCGCTGCGCAACGGTGAGGATTCCTTCGTCGCCCTCCATTTCGCCGACGTGGTGACCCTCTACTCGGTGCTCCTGCTCGGACAGGTTCTGTTCTGGAACTGCTTCGGCTTCGACCGCTCCGGCGCCAGTCTCTATTTCTCCGCTCCCGTCCCCATCGAGACGGTTCTCCGAGCCAAGAATCTGGCGGCCGCGCTTCTTCTTCTCGCCGAGATCACCCTGGCGCTGCTCGTCTGCGCCGCGGTGCGGCCCCTGTCCCCTTCCGCTCTCGCCGAAGGCTACGGCTCCGGCCTGGTGTTCGGGCTGTTTCTCGTCGCCGCCGGCAACCTCAGTTCCGTCGCCCAGCCTTCGCCCGTCGATCCTTCGAGCCTGTTCCGAAACCCCGCCGGCCGCACCACTCAATTGGCCGCCATGGTCACGTTTCCGCTGGCCCTGGCGCCGCTTGCCCTGGCCTTCCTCGCCCGCTATGCCCTCGATGCCGTCTGGGCGTTCTTTGCCGTGCTGGCAATCGACCTCGGCGTCGGACTCGTGTTCTACCGCATCGCCACCCAGTCGGCCGCCGCGCGTGCCCTGCGCGACCGCGAATCGCTCGTCGCCCGACTCTCGGAGGGCTCCAACCCCGTCGCCTGATCCGCCCCGCTCAGCGTTCGATCAACGGCCGCAGCGGCCGCCAGTACACGTTGCGGAACGCCACCGGCCCGTGGTCGCCCTGCAGCATCAACGAATTCTCCGCTGCCTCGGGAATGTCCATGTGCGCCCGCGTCGGCCCCGCCACTTCGACGTTGTTCTGCACCGAAAACCCGTTGAACACCACCCTCACAAAGCGCGCGTTCTCCGTCTTGCGCCCGCTCGCGTCGAACCGCGGCGCCCGAAACCAGATGTGATAGCTCTGCCACTGCCCCGGCGGCCGGCACACGTTGCGCGACGGCGCCGAGCCCCCGACGCCGTGATCTTCCACCCACTCGTGATAAATCCCTCCGGCGTCGGACGACGTCATCGGCTCGGTCGAACCATAGCTGTCGAATATCTGCACCTCGTACAAGCTGTGCAGATACACGCCCGAGTTCGAGCCTTTCGCAATCAGAAATTCGAGATACAACTCGATGTCGCCGAATTTCTGATCCGTCACCAGGTCGGAGGCGGTTCCATGCGGCCCGTTCAGCACCTCGCCGCTCGGCGCCGGCGAGCCCGCCAGCCGCGTCGGCCCCAACAGCCGGTCCCAGAAGACATACTTTGTCGTATACCAGGTCACCGGCTTGCCGTCGCGCGCGTGCCATCCGGAAAGATCGCGGCCATTCAGTAACGGTGTCCAGCCCTGCTCCACCAGAAAAGGAGGATCCCCGTGATCTTCCCCGTCGTTGAGGTTCTGATGCACCTGGGCGAAGGCCGCCAGGGCGGCGAGGAGTGCGGCGGAGACGAGTGCGGTTGTCTTCATGGCGTCCTGATTATCCTATCGCCGCCGCCCCGCCGCTGACAACGCGCGGCGCCGCGCGCGGCCCGGTCAGCGCAGCGCCAGAAGCAGCGCGAACAGGCCCACCCAGACGCCGTCCAGAAAATGCCAGAAAATCGCCGCCGAGTCCGCAATCTCCATCCGCGTCTCGGCCCTTTGCCGCCGCGCTCCCGGCAGCCATGCGCGAACCGCCAGCACCCCCAGGATCAGTACCCCGCCCAGCAGATGCAAACCGTGCGCGGCCGTGAACAGGTAGAAAAACGAACTGTGCGGATTTTCCGACAGAAACACGCCCTCTGCCGCCAGTTGCCGCCACGCCAGGATCTGCATCCCGAGAAACGCCACGCCCAGCAGCGCCGTCGCCATCAGCCATCCCCCATAGGACGCCAGCCGGAAACGCCGCAGCGCGCGGCGCGCCGCCTCGCACGTCGCGCTGCTTACCATCAGCACCGCCGAGCTCAGCCACAGAATCCGCGGCAGCTCGATCGGCTGCCAGAACTTCGGCATCTGAGACCGCGCCACGTAGGCCGCCGCCAGCACCGCGAACAACGTCCCGATCGCCGTGATCGTCGCCCACATGCTGATGCGGTAGATTCCGGCCGGCGAATCCTCCTCGCCATCGTCCCCATCCCCGCCGCCGCCGCGGCCCCCGGGATCGATATCGCCAGGTCCGTTGCCGTTCCCGCCGCCTTCGTCGAGTTCGGTTTCCGGGGGGAAGAGAAGTTCTTCAGCCTCGGGGACCGTGTCCAGAACGCCCGCCGACATGAAATTCCGATTCCTCCCTATTCTCTCAAACCATCCGTCGTACCGGCGCCGCCTTCGCTTCCTCCCCAGGAATCGGCCCGTCATTTCCTGTATGATGCGAGATCATGACGCGGAGATCAATTCTTGCAATGGGCGGCGCCGCCGCGCTCGCCTCCGGAAGCCTGGCTGCCGCCCCGGAGGAGCCGAAAGGACGCATCAAACAGTCCGTCGCCCGCTGGTGCTACCAGAAAATGAGCCTCGACGATCTGTGCGCCAACGCCGCCCGCATCGGCCTCGTCGGCATGGACCTGGTGGGCTCCGAAGATTGGCCAACCCTCCGCAAATACGGCCTCACACCCGCCATGACTCCCGGTGCCGGCAACATCCCCGACTGTTGGAACCGCAAAGAGAACCATGACCGTCTCGAAAAGGAGATGCGCGAAAATATCGCCAAAGCCGCCGCCGCCAAAGTGCCCAACGTAATCACCTTCTCCGGAAATCGCCGCGGCATGCCCGACGATGTCGGCCTGGAAAACTGCGCCATCGGCTTGAACCGCGTCAAGAAAATCGCCGAGGACAACGGAGTCACCATTTGCTTCGAGTTGCTCAACAGCAAGGTGAATCACAAAGACTATATGTGCGACCACACCGCCTGGGGCGTCGAGCTGATGAAACGCGTCGACTCGCCCCGCGTGAAGCTGCTCTACGACATCTACCATATGCAGATTATGGAAGGCGACATTATCCGCACCATCCGCGATAACTTCGCCTACATCGGCCATTTCCATACCGGCGGCGTGCCCGGCCGTCACGAGCTCGACGGCACTCAGGAGCTCGACTGGCACGCCATCGCCACCGCCATCGCCGATCTCAACTACACCGGTTTCATGGCTCATGAATTCGTTCCCGTTCACGATCCCATGACGTCTCTCGAGCAGGCCTACCGCCTCTGCGTCGTTTAACGGCGCGCAATCATCCAAACTAATACGATGCAATACCGTCAACTCGGAAACAGTGATCTGCGAATCAGTCCGCTCGGCGTCGGAGCCTGGGCGATGGGCGGCGGCGGATGGAAATTCGCCTGGGGCCCGCAGGATGATTCGGCCTCCATCGCCGCCATTCGCGCCGCGCTCGACGCCGGCATCAACTGGATCGACACCGCCGCCGTCTACGGCCTCGGCCACTCCGAAGAAGTGGTCGCCAAAGCGGTTGCCGGCCTGTCCTCCAAGCCCTATATCTTCACCAAGTGCGAGCGCGTGTGGAATGAAAACGGCGAGATCTCCCCGTCTCTGAAAGCCGCCTCCATCCGCGCCGAAGTCGAGGCCAGTCTCCGCCGCCTCAAGCTCGACGTCATCGACCTCTATCAGATCCATTGGCCCGAGCCCGACGCCGACATCGAGGAAGGCTGGTCGACGATGGCCGCGCTCCAGCGCGAAGGCAAAGTCCGCTGGATCGGCGTCTCCAACTTCAACGCCGCGCAGCTCGAGCGCGTCCGCCTCATCGCCCCCGTCACTTCGCTCCAGCCGCCCTACTCCATGCTCTCGCCCGAGATCGAGAACGCCACTCTGCCCTACGTCGCCGCTCACAACATCGGCGTCATCGTTTACTCGCCCATGAAGTCCGGTATGCTCAGCGGCGCGATGACGCGTGAGCGCATCGCCTCCATGCCTCCCGACGATTTCCGCCAGCGCACCCCACAGTTCCAGGAGCCGCTCTTGACCCGCAATCTCGACCTGGTCGAGCGCCTCCGCGCCATCGGCCGCCGCCACGGCCGCACTCCCGGTGAGGTCGCCATTGCCTGGACCCTCCGCCGCCCCGAAGTCACCGCCGCCATCGTCGGCCTTCGCTCCCCGGCCCAACTGGCCGGCGTCATCGGCGCCGCCGATTTCCGTCTCGAGCCTGCCGAAATCGGCGAGATCGGCGACTTTCTCGCCCAGCCCGCCGCTGCCGCCCGAGGTTAGCCGGTTGCCCCGCGCTCTGTTCGTCCTTCTCCTCGCCTGCGCTCCGGCATGGACGCAGGCGCCCTCCTGGAAGCCGGGCAGCACCGTCCCCGTCGTCCAGCTCACCGGCGAAAATTTTCAGATGTTCGCCGGCGGCAGCCTCTTCACCGACTTCACCCCCGGCCGCACCATGTCCCGCGCCGGCCTGGTCGGCGCCGATCTCGGCTATCCGGTCGTCTACCCCGACAAGATCCTCATCCTGTTTGGCGACTCGATCGGCGCCTTCCGGCTTCCCCGCTTCGGCGACCGCTACTTCCTGGCCAAAGGCTCCGGCGGCGGCGACAGCATCGGCTACATTCCCAACCAGGACTTCAGCCAGTGCCATTACATCGAGCAGGTCGCCGAACGCATCGAGCGCGGCGAGCGCCACCCCGCGGTCAGCATGGAAGGCTGCCCCGCATTGCGCCTCTATGAAAACCCCAGCCCCGAGCCCGGCGAGCCCCGCTACCAGCAGACCTACATTGGAGGCCTCCGCGACGGCGAGGGCGTTGGTCCTTTTGAAACTCCCAGCGGCGCCTTCGACTACCACGGCACCTTGTACATGTTCTATGTCGTGAAAATTCAGGACGGCAAGCCGCACCTGGCGCTGGAGTCGATTCTTGCCAAGTCGCGCCGCCCGGTCAGTGATTGGAGCGACCGCAACCCGCCTCTGTTCGAGCGTCTGAGCACCGTCTCCTCGCACCCTCCCGTTCCCGATGTCGCCAACCCCGGCGATGAAACCGCCGGCCCCGGCAAGTTCATGTTCAACCCGGTCACCGTCATGGACGCGGCCGCGCTCCAGGCCAGCGGCGTCTCCTCCGGTCTCCCCGCCGAGCTCCGCGGCGCCTCGCCCGTTGTCCTCGTCTTCGGCAGCTCATTTCGCTACAACCGCAGCAACCTCTACCTCGCCGCCTTCGCCGCCTCCGACGTTGAGGCCGGCACAGCGAAATGGTTTTACTACTCCGGCCGCGGCGGCGTCCAAAGCTGGTCGAAGGACGAGACCCAGGCCGCTCCTCTGCTCGACGGCGAAGCCAACGTCGGCAACCACACCGTCCTCTGGAATCCGGCGCTCCGCCAGTTCGTCCTGATGTACGGCAACATCGCCGTCCGCCTCGCCCCCCAGCCCTGGGGCCCCTGGTCCCCGCCCATCCCCATCTTCGGCCCCGAAAACCCCTGGGCCCTCAAACTCGTCCACCGCCCCGGCGAGGACCCCATCCGCCGCACCGTCATCCCCGTTCTCCGCAAGCGCGACAACCAGCCCTGGGGCGAAGAACGCGACGCCCGCGGCGTCCCCTACGGCCCCTACTTAATCGACAAATTCACCCGCGCCCCCGACGGCTCCATAACGCTCTACTTCACCATGTCCACCTGGAACCCCTACGAAGTCTTCCTCATGAGAACCACCTTCGCCGGCCGCTAAATCGCCCCGCACGCGCGCCTTCGCGTCACCCATGTGTCCGGGCCGGACAACGAAACCTTGGTGGGCCCTGTAGGATTTGAACCTACGACCAATGGATTATGAGTCCACTGCTCTAACCGCTGAGCTAAGGGCCCCAACAACGCGCTTCCCGCCCGCGCTTCTTCGAGTGTAGCCGTTCCGCCCCGCCGTTTGTCTCTACGTGTCCGGCGACTTCTGCTCGAACGGCTTCCGCAAATACTTCGCCGCCTGCTCCTGCGCCCCCGACGTGTTGTCGTGCGTCCGGATCGCCAGGTTGTATTCGTTCACCGCCCGGTCCCGGCTCCCCGTGATGTCGAATATCTTCCCCAGATTGATGTGCGCCCACACCTCGATCCACTTCGGATCCAGGTCCCCGTTCAGCGCCTCTCGAAACTCATTGGCCGCCGACTGGAAATTATTCTGCCGGAAAAACACCTCGGCAATCCGGTAATGCGCCAGCGAGCTGTTCCGATGCACGTCCAGCGCCTTCTGAAACTCCTTCAGCGCCTCGACGAACTCGCCCACCTCCACAAACTGCTCGCCCCGCCGGATCGCCACCGCCACGCGAATGTTGTCCGTGTAGTGCAGCACCTTCTCGCCCGGGTCCACTTTCACCGTCTTCGGCTTTCCGAATGTGTCGATGGTGAACTCGGTCGAGCTGCCCACCACGTCAATCCGCTGGTGCTCCGGATTGCCCTCCGTGTCGATCTCCAGATCCACCGGCATGTGGAACGTGTCCAGGTCCTGGCTCACCTTGCCCACCACGCGGAACCCCTTCTGCGTGCGGAACACCGTGTAGTCCAGCTTGAACTGCGGCGCTCCGCTCGAGTCGATCCACTGCAGGAAGAAATAGCGGATGTTCTGGCCATAAAGATTGCTGGCCATGCTCTCGAAATCCGCCGTGCTCGCCGGCTTCCAGGCAAACTGGTCCGGAAACGCCTTCAGCAGTTTCAAAAAATTCGTGTCGCCCATCACGCTGCGCAGCATGTTCAACACCGCCGCGCCCTTGCCCGCTGTCAGCGCCCAGTATTCGGGCGAATAATCCTCCAGCCGCCCTGCCTGAATCAACGGCGGCTGCTCCACCGTCAGCGCTTCGATGTACGTGTCCCGGACCGCCTGCTGGAACGCGCCCGGCCCATCGGTGTGCTCAATGTAAAGCAACTCCGCGTAGCGCGCCTGCCCGTTGGTCAGCCACAAATGGTTCCGGCTCGAAGGCGACACCAGCACTCCCCACCACTGCCGCGCAATCTGGTTCACCAGCAGCCGCGTGTTCACCCTCTCGGTGATCGCCCCTGGCGACAGAAACAGAATTCCCGGCGCCGCGTACCCGTTCGGCGTCCCGTCCTCGGTCTCCACAACCGTCAGGTTGGCCTGCGGCGCCAGCCCGTAAATGCTGGTGAGAAATGTCATCACCTTCCCGATCTCTTCCCCGTAAACGTTGGCCAGCGCCTTGCGCTCCCGCAAATAAAAGCTCGTCGCCACGCCGCCCGCCTGCACCTGCTGCGGATTCCCCTGCACCACCGCGAGGCTCCCCGGAAAGCTCGCCTGCGTGGTGTGGAACGAGTAGATCGTCTTGTCCCCGCCCGCGTCCGTCTTCTCATCGCCGCTGGCGATCACCTTGAATCCCGACGGCACCGTCACCTTCAGGTCCGCCGTGAACCGGTCTGTCGTGTACCCCGCCACCGGAAACCAGCGCGCCGGGTACATCAGGTAGGCGAAATCCTGGTGAATTGCCGCGAAGCGGATGCCGAATACCGGCGAATCCTCCTTGCCTGTCAGCCGCCCGTCATAGGTGAGGCTCAGCGTCCCGCCCGCGCCCTTCTTGGTCGGCTCCGGCATGCTCAGCCGCAGCCCGAAATCCTGCATCGTCCGCGAGCTCTGGATCTCCCGCCCCTGCCCGTCCACCACCTTCGATACGTTAAGTGCGTTGTTCAGCTCCAGCGTCACCGTTGAGCTGTCGTCATCCAGCGCCTTGTAGTCCAGCTTCGCCGTCGCGCTCAACGTCTGCGTCCGCGGATTGATTTCCAGATCGATGGCGTAATGCGTCACATCGATCCGCCCGCCGCGGTCGCGGTCCTGCGCCGCCGCATACGGCAACGCCGCCATCGCGGCCATTCCCAACAGCGCCAGCCGGTAGCTCCGGCGTCTTACACACTCGATCATTCTGACCGTTCCCATCCTGATTTTCAGCTCACCGCGCAGGCCGTTGCGCGCTGCACGTCCAACAACCCAGCCACCACCGACGCCGCGGTTTCGATCGGATCACCCTCCCCCGCCAGCGCTTCCGCCACCTCTCGCAGCCCGGCGCGCGCCCGCTCACTCGCTCCGGCCTCGCCGAGCAGCCTCAGCCCTTCTTCGGCCAGCCGCTCCCCTGTCATTTCCGATTGCATCAGTTCCGGCGCCACCATCCGCCCGGCCAGCAGGTTCACCATCGAGTAGAACGGAACACGCACCAGCAGCTTGCCCAACAGCCAGCTCAGCGCTGTTACGCGGTAAAAGGTCACCATCGGGGTGCCCAGCAACGCTGCCTCCACCGTCACGGTGCCGCTGGCGGCAAAGGCAAGGTCGGCGCAGGCAATGAGATCCCACGTCTCCCCTTCAAACACTTGGATGGCCGAGCGGGCAAAGCGTTCCTCAAAATTTGTCAACGCCGCCCGCGCCCCGAACCCCGCGGGCAAAGAAAGCGCGAAACGGCACTCCCGCGCCGCCCGCATCCGCTCCGCCGCGTCCAAAAGGTGCGGCAGATGCCTCTCCATTTCCCCCGCCCGGCTGCCCGGCAGCAGCACAACAAACGGCTCCCCCTCGCGCAATCCGTATCTCCGCCTCAGCTCCGCCCGCCCCGCCGACGCCCGCACCAGCCGCGTCAGCGGATGCCCGATATAGGTCGCCGGCATCCCGTTCCGTGCAAAGAACTCCGGCTCAAAAGGGAAAATGCACAGCAGCCGCGCAATGGTCCGCTTCATTGCCCGCAGCCGCCCGCGGCGCCACGCCCAAACCTGCGGAGCCACCAGGTATATGACAGGTATCCCTAACTTCTTCAGCTTCTTAGCCAGTCTCAGATGAAAGTCCGGGCTGTCCGTCAGCACTGCCGCCTGGGGCCGCTCCCGCTCCGCCGCCCGAACCAGCCGCCGGTACTCCCCATGGATCCGCGGAATGTGACGCACCACCTCCACCAGGCCCGCCACCGCCAGGCTCTCCGCTTCCACCACCGCCTCCACCCCCGCCGCCCGCATCCGCGGCCCCGCGCACCCGAAGCACCTCAGCCCCGCCTCGCGCCGCTTCAACGCCTCCACCAGCGACGCCGCATACAGATCGCCCGATGCTTCCCCGGCCGACACCAAAAGTCGAGCGCCCATCTCAACTTGAGTCTAGCAAGCCAACTCCGGATCTTTTGATCGGGGTCTTCAATGTTCGTGCGCGCCGGGCGTATACTGAACCACAATGCTCGCGCCCCGGACGCCGCCGCACGTGGTCTGGCCGGCTCGGGCACTCCTCTACGCCCTGATCGCTTTTCTTTACCAACATCCGGTCGGCGGCTACGCCCCGCGCGGCGGCGACGAGCCTCATTATCTGATGAGCGTGCTCTCGCTGCTCCAGGACGGCGACTTCAACGAAGCCAACAATTATCGGGCCGGCGATTTCCGGAAGCTCGGACTCACCTCCCTTCCGCGCCAGCACCCGGAAGAATCCCTGCAGAGCGCCTATCTCGGCCCCGAACACGGCATCGGTTTTCCCATTCTGCTCGCCATCCCTTTCTGGCTGGGAGGGCCCCGCTGGATATCGTGGTTTCTGGTCGCCGGCGGCATTGGCGCCGCGCTTGTTTTAGCCTCCTGCGCCGAGGCTGCCTTCGGATCCGCCCTCGGCACCCTGGCCGGCCTGATGTTGATCACTCTACCCGTTTGGGAGATTTACAGCGCCCACATCTATACCGAGGTGCCGGGCGCTACGCTGGCCATGGTTTGCTACGCGGTCGCCGTCCGTCCGCGACCGGCGCCGCTGCTTGCCATGCTCTGCGGAGCCTGTCTCGCCTACCTGCCATTTCTCTATTTCCGCTTCCTCGGGCCGGCCGTTTTCCTGGCATGGATCGCCTTTACAAACAATAACTTACGGAGAACTTCCTGGTTTCTTGCGCCGCTCGTCCTCGGCCTCGCAGCCGAAGCCGTCCTGAGCTGGCACGTCTTCCGCCACGCCCCCCTCACCGCCGCCCCGGCCGCCGCTACCCTTACTCTGGCCGGATCGTGGGAGCGATTCTGGCGTCTTTTCTTTGATAGAACCCACGGCATCGCCCCCGCTCAGCCCTTCGTCCTGTTGGCGTTCTGGTCCGTGCCCTACCTCATCCGGCGCGGCTGGCGCGATCCCGGCAAGCGCCGCCTCGCCGTCTTGGCCGGCGGCGTCGTACTCAGTTGCCTCCCCTTCGCCTTGATCCCCGCCAGCGACGGCGATTGTCCACCGGGCCGCTATCTCTGTTGGACCATGCCTTTCCTGGTGATTTTCGCCTTCCATTGGGCCATCCGCGGCGCGAAACTCGATCGCCTGCGCCTCCTCGCCGTCCTGGCCCTGTGGGGCGTGAGTGCCGCCGTCTGCATCGACGGAATTTTCTCGCGGACCCCCTCCTGGCAAGCTCTGGACTACTACCAGCACTGGTTCCCCGCCGGCTGGCCGCCGCCTTCCTTCCTCTGGGCCGGCGAGCTCATCCACGGAAACTCAGCCGCCCTCGGCTGGCTGCTGCTGATCGCGGTGTTTTTCACCAAAGGCCTCCATCGCGAGCTTTCCCGACTCATCCCCTTCCTTTAATCACGGGGCTCCCGGCGGGCTTCTGTTACACTAGGGGCAACCAATCGATGTCCGCGCAATCGAACCTGTCCAAGCTGAGCGTGGGCCAGTTCGCGGAACGCTTCCGCGACGACATGATCCCTCTCAGCAACACCTTTTCCTATTTCTGTGCCTCCGTTCCCATGAGTGACGAGGACCTCAAGGAGTACCTCGAGGAGCCCATCGCCGCTCTTCCGCCCTCGATCTCCGCCGTCCTCCCCAAAATTTCGATCATTCTGGTTCCCTATCTTGAACGCGCCCGCCAGTCCGCCGGCGGCCGGTCGAGCGATTTCATCTGCACCGAAAAACCCCCGGAAAACCGCCTCTCCTGGGCCTCCCAGCTCTCCCTCGACAAGCAGGAAGTGCTGGTCTTCGCCCTCAAAGACCAGGAAGTCGCCGAATACCATTACCGCTTCTACCGTGGCATCGCCGCCCTCATCGAAGGCCGCTGCCCGGAAGACGCCCGCGGCCGCTACGCCACCCTGCTGCGCGAGGAAATCAAAGCCACCGTTCACGGCGAGGTGGATGAAGAAAGCTGGCGCCTCAAACAGGCTCTGCTTCGCCGCGAAGCCGTCCCCCGGGCCAACTCCAAGGCTTTTCAGGAATACGCCCGCCAAAGCTTCATCGACACCCTGACCCTCTATCTCCACGGCATCTGTTGCGACATCGACGTCGACACCGGCCCCCGCCAGCTTCCCAGCCGCCATCTCCGCCGCCGCCTCGAGTTGCTCCGCGGCATCTTCGAGCCGCCCTCCGGCTACGCCGTCTTCCCCGAAGAACTCAAAGAACACGCCCACGACTGACGCCGCGCCCCCGGGCGCTTTTACGGAAGAATCCCCTCCGCCCGCAAGTCCTCCCTCAGCCCTTCCGGCGCGTTCGCCGGGTACCCATATACCCAGAAATCCTCCCTCGACGCGCTCTCCCAAACCCTCCGCTCCGTCTCCACCAGCATCGCCCGCAGCCTTTCGTCCAGCGAAGCCACCTCACCGGCCGCGCCGATCTGCCCGATGATCCCCCGCACGTCCAGATCGTTCCGGTACTCCTCCAGCCCCAGCGGATACCCTCTCTCCACCTGCTCGACAAATCGCCGCCACGCCGCAATCAGCCCCGCCCGCCCCGCCCGCACCACGTGCGCCGGATAGCCGTAGTCTTCCAGAAACTGCCGGATCTCTTCCTCCGTCATTCCTCCATCCCTCCCCGCCGCGCCTGCCGCCGGAAATACCGCTCGCCGTCGTTCGGAATGAAGAAAGTTCGGATCGTCCGGTCCGCGTTATACGCCCCGAAGTATCCATGATCACGGTCAAATCGCGTGAAAACGCCTCCCGCCCGCGGCGCCTCCAATATCGGCCCGCCCACCGGCGCGTCCCGCAACCCCTGCGCCAGGCTCAGGTACTGCTTCTCGCTGATCGAGCCGAATTCGCCCCCGTGCTTGCGGTAATGCTCATCGAGCAGCGCCCGGCTCCGGAATCCCGGCCCTCCCGCCGCCGCCAGCACCACGCCCAGCGCCAGCACCGCGATCCACCGCAGCCCCGCCCGGCCCCATCGAGCCGGCGCCGGACACCCGGGAATTGCCGAATCCGAGGCCATGGCTCATTGTAGGCGTTCAGCCTCCCTCGTGCCCTCCCCGGCCTCCAATCCACGTACCCTCTTGTGCTATCCTGAGAAACGTATCTCCGCGTAAGGAATTCAGTCTACTGATGGCAAACACGATCTCCTCCCTCAAACGGGTACGCGTCGAGGCCCGGCGCGAAGCGGTCAACCGCGTTCGCAAGTCCCGCCTCCGCACCCAGGTCCGCGCCATGCGGCAAGTGCTCGAGCACAAAGACCTCAACGGCGCCCAGTCGCTGCTCCCCAAGACGTTCTCCCTCATCGACCGCTCCGCCAAGTGGGGCATCATCAAGAAGAACACCGCCGCGCGGTACAAGAGCCGCATCGCCCTGCGCGTGAAGTCTCTCGCCGCGGCCTAAGTCCCCGAGCCCGCCGCCGTCAACCGGAAAACGAACTGCTCCAGCACCACGCGGTCGTCCGGCCGCGCGTCGCGCAGCGCCCGGTCGGCCCCAAACACCAGCCGGATCGCCCCCTCCAGGCGCTCCCTCGGAAACGCATTCACCGTCTGCGCCACCTGCTCGGCCCGATCCCTCCAGATTCGAATCCCCAGCTTGGTGAAGTGCGCCTGAATCTGCTGCGCCGACCGCAGCCCCGCCTCCTGCGCCGCCAGCGCCAGCCGGAACTGGGTCCCCAGAAACGCCAGCGCCAGCGGCATGTACTCGCCCTCGCGCAGTAAAACATCCAGCGCCGTCAGCGCCCTCTCCCTGTCCCCCCGCCCCAGCGCCGCCACCAGAGCGAACAACGTCGCCGCCCGCGCGTCCGGCACCAGCGCCGCAATGTCCTCGCGTGTCACCCGCCCGCCCGGCCCCGCAAACAGGCTCAGCTTCTCGATCTCGGCCGCAATCCGCCCCGCGTCTCCGCCCAGCGTCTCCACCAGCAGCCCAAGCTCCGCCGTCCCGATCTCCAGCTTCCGCAGCCGCGCCAGCTCCCGCACCAGCGCCCGCGCCTCCTCCGGCCCCAGCGGCGCGAACTCCACAACCGCCGGAATCGCCGCGTAGAACTTCCTCACCCGCTCCAGCTTCGCCTTGTCGTCCCCCTCCATGCCGTAGCGCGCCGTGTCGAACACCACCGTCACCCCCGGCGACGGTGCCTTCAAATAATCAGCCAGCGCCGCCGTCCCCGGCTCATCTTCCCCGCCCAGCCTCCGCGGCAGCGCCGCCTCCGCGCCCGCCACCCACAACAGACGCCGCGACGAAAACAGCGAGAACGACCGCGCGTCGTCCAGCACCGCGTTCAGCGTCGTCTCTTCCAGATCGTGCCTGGTCAGCCCGCTCTCCCGTTCTTCTTCCGGCAGCGCCGCCTCCATCAGCGCCTGCCGGCACCGCCGCCGCTGATACGCCTCCGGGCCCACGAAAAGATACGCCGCCGCCGGCCCGCTCCGCCCCAGCTCGCGCAGAAACTGCTCCGCCGTCACCGCGTCCGCCCTCCGCCCGCCGTCATCAGAAGTTTTCCAGTATTGCGCTCACCACGTCGCGCGCCACGTCCTGGCTCAGCCGCCGCAGCCCCACGTTGCTTTCCTCGAAATATGCCGTCTGATCGACGCTGATCTGGTACCGCTGCCGGTAGTCGAAGCTCGGCCGCGTCCATAAAATATCGTTCGTCTTCCGCCGGATCAGGCTCACCTGCAGCGTGACATTCATCTGAATCGTCACCGCCCGCCCCGTCGCCTGATCGCTGATCACCGGAAAAGAGACGTAGCGCACCACCGCGCCCTTCAGCACCATATCGGCCTGCTTCTCGTCCGGTATCACTTTGTATTTCGTCCGCGCAATGAACTCCCGCGCCATCGCCTCCGGCAGCGCGTCAGTCAGGTTGTAGCGTACCGTCAGGTTCTTGAATGCCGGAATGGCGATGGTCTGCAGGTTCTTCGGGATCTCGGTGGCTTTCCCGGAAACGTGATAGCCGCAGCCCGAGGCAACACCGCACAGCACCGCCAGCGCCGCCGTCCGCGCGGCATCAGGCCACCATCTCACGCACCACCTCCCGCACGCCCTCGGCCGTAATGCGGAGGTTGTCAGCCACCACCCAGAACCACGCCGCCCTCCCCTGCCGGGCGTCGGCCGCCACCGATCCCACCGTGATCCCGCTCTGCCCCGCCGCTCCCACGTTGGTCGGCGGCTCATGGCCCTCCCCGCGGATCTCGATCCCCGGCCCTTCCAACTCCCGGAGGCAGCGCTCCAGGTCCGGCGCCTTCTCGAACTCCGCCCACACCGACATGCTGTAGCCGTGAAACACCGGCGCCTGGATCAGCCGCAGCGACGGCGCCGGCACTCCGCCCTCGCCTCCCGCCAGCGCCTCCAGGTCGCGCGCCATCCGCTGCTCCACCGCCGCCAGCGCCAGCGGAGCGTCCTCGCCATACGCGCTCAGCATGTTGAAACCGATCTGCGCGTCGTAAATATCTTTCGGCAGGCTCTGAAACGACAGCAGCCGCACCGTCTGCTGGTGCAGCTCGTCCAGCCCCCGCTGCCCCCGCTCGCTCGCCGGCTCGAACACCGTCACCACCGCCGACCGCAACGGCTCGATCCTGTGCAGGTTCCGGAAAAACAATGCCAGCGCCACCGCCGCCGGATGGGCAATCACGTGCACTCTCGCCTTCACTTTTTTCTCCGGAGCCTCCACCGCCGGCGCCCGCAGCGCCGCGCCCGCCCGCTCCCCCAGCGCTCCGGTTGCGTCGACAAATCGCGGCCCGCGCTCTCCAGCCAGAGTCACCGCTTTCCAGGACGAGGCCGCCGTCCCCGCCAGCACCACCACGCTCGCCTGAGCCAGCGCCGCCCCTTCGAGCGACTCGAGAATCGTCACCTCCGGCTCCCCAACCGCCCCGATCTCGGCCGAAACCGCCCGCCCCTCTTCCTCGCCCCCGGCAATCAGCCTCGGCTGCACGCCCAGCCCCGAATGCGACAGCACCTCGCGCACTTCTCGTCCCAGCAGCGTGTCGCCGCCCACGATGGCCAGCCCGCCGGCTTTCGCCTTAGCCAAGATGTTGCTCCGCCGCCGCCTCGGACTCCCGGCGCCCCGACGCCCGCATCATCCGCCGCCGGATCAATCCTCCCGCCCGCAGCGTGATCCCCGAACCCACATAAGCCGCCGCCATCACCAGCAGCACCGGCTGCCCGAAATTCCAGATCAGGTACACCAGGCTCCCCAACAAAATCAGGATCAGCGGCGATTGCGGCTTCAGCAGGTTGAGTTCCTTGAAGCTCGGATACCGCCACGTGCTCACCATCAGAAACGACAGACCGCCCAGCAGCGCCAGCCATCCGGCCGAAAACACCCACCATTGCAGCGGCACGCAGTCGCAGGCGTACACCACCGCCGCCACAGCCGCCGCCGCCGCCGGAATCGGCAGCCCCACGAAGTATTTCCGGTTCGGCCGCCCCGGATTCTTCGGCTTCGGATTCGTCTGCACGTTAAATCGCGCCAGCCGCGCCGCCCCGCACAGCAAAAACACGAACGCCATGAAGTACCCCGCCCGATGGTCGTGCAGAAATCCCCCGGGCGGGGAAAACTGCACTCCCCACGCATAGGCCAGCACCGCCGGCGCAATCCCGAACGTGATCACATCGGCCAGCGAGTCCATCTCCCGCCCGAAGTCGCTCACCGTGTTCGTCATCCGCGCGATCCGCCCGTCCAGGCCGTCCAGCAGCACCGCCAGCCCGATCGATTTCGCCGCCACCGCGAAGTCCGCATTCGACCCCAGGTTCCCCGCGATCGCCGCCAGCGCTCCGTCGAACGTCTTCAGAATCGCCAGGAAGCCCAGAAAAATGTTGCCCGCCGTGAACAGCGTCGGCAGCACGAAGGCCGCCCGCCGCGGCGTCTTTCGCGCCCCCGGCTCCGGCCCCGAATCCGGTATCGCTAGGTTCAAACCCGGCATCGCCTCAGTCCTTCCGCCGCGCGAGCACGCTGCTGCCCGCCTTCACCCGTTCGCCCTGGCTCACCGCGATTTCCCACTCCGGCCCCAGCACCACATCCAGCCGGGAGCCGAATTTGATCAGTCCCACGCGCTCCCCCGTACGCACCCGGTCCCCCACCTTCTTCCAGAATACGATGCGCCGCGCAATCAGCCCGGCGATCTGTTTGAACACCACAACCACTCCATCCTCGCCCTCCACCGTCACTACGTTCTGCTCGTTCTGCACGCTTGCCGTCTCCCGGTTCGCCGCCAGAAACTTCCCCTTCTGGTATTCCACGGCCGCAATCCGCCCCCCAATGGGCGTCCGGTTCACGTGCACGTCGAAGATGTTCAGAAAAATGCTCACCCGCGTCCGCTGCGCCCCTTCGGCCGCTATCGCCACCACCTTGCCGTCGGCCGGCGATACCGCAACACGCCCCGCCGGCGCCTCCCGCTCCGGATCGCGGAAAAAGTAAAGGCAGAACGCCGCCAGCAGAAACAAAGGCGCCCCCGCCGCCGGCCAGGTGAGATACGAAACCACCGCCCCACCCGCCGCCAGCCCCAGCGCATAATAAATGCCGTCGGCAACCATAAACCACCCGCTATTGTCTCATGCGCCGTTTCCCGCCCCCCGCGCCGTCCCCCTCCTCCTCATCATTCCGCCTCCGGAAGTCGCCCACCTTCGTCAGCGGTTCCCTACTTGTTGGCGTCCCGTAGGGCCCGGTTCGCGTCCACTTGGTGGCGGGGCTCGTCAACCCACTCCGCAGGGATGCGTTCGACGCGGCGCCTGCCGCCGGACAGGAGGGTGAGAAACCAGATCGGAGGTCCGCGGTCCCCGGCTGAGGCATACTGACAGTTCGGCCGGCCCCAGCGGCGGTGGGTTTCAGATGTCTTTGGTGGCTTTGGCGGGGTTGGGCTCGCGGACGGAGGTGAGGTTGCCAAAGGCTCGCGTCAGGGGACGCCATAGCGAAACCACATCAACACGATGTAAGCAAACCACGCTGTCGGCAGCAAGAACGCGGGGAGAGTCCAAAGTAGGACTTTGAACAACCTGCGCCTCTGGGTTCCGCCCCCAATCGCCGCGATGACGGCGCCGAAAAGCCAGATTCCGATGGGCACAAGTCCCGGCCAAAACATCCGGAGGACGTCGGGGGCGATGGTCGGTGGCATAGGTGCGGGCTTTCCCCGGGGCTGACGGCTCGGCCGTCTTTTTACTACAGTCCTCCATGCAGGTACACCATTACAACTCCGAAGGCAAACCACAACGTCGGCAGCAAGAACGGACCCTCGTTCCCTGCCGGACAGCGGGCGTTGTTTTGGGGGATGAAGAGTGCTTTGGCAGGCATCGGGGTGGGAGATCTGAATGGTGCGGCCTTTGCTGTCGTTGGTGTAGGCCTGATCGAAATCGATGACGACGGCGGTGTACTGACTGGCCGAGGTTGTTCAGCATCGGGCGTTCGATCTCGAGGCGCTTGATTTGGACCTCAGTAGGGTGGCAGCAGGCGAAGTTCGGGAGCCTTTCAACGAGCGGCGTGCGCGGGGTAAACGATGATGACGCCAGCGCCTCCGATGGCGATGAAGTCGCCGTGGGGCGAGATGGCGGCGGCGAATGGCTCTTGGACCGACTTTGGATCGCCCGGGCCCTCGCGAGGATAGCGTTGGAGGCCGGAGGGCCACGAGGCGATTACCCTGCCCGATTCGAAGTCCCAGAGCACGATGTCGCTGAGGACGTCCTCGAGGAGGGTGTCGGAATAGAAGGAGATGACGCGTTTCGTGCGAAGTACCAGGGCCCGGCGCGCGTCGCGAGCCGGGACCATTCCGATGGCGCGAGGGGCCGGGGCGGGGATTCCGACCGGGCGACCGGTGTCGATCGACCAGCACTGGGCCCGTTCGGATTTTGACGGGCCCGCGAGGCCGCAGAGCCACTGCCCGGCGTTGGCGAATTGACCCTGAGGCACGTCGCGTGATAGCTGAGTGGACGAGGGCTCGATCCGGATGCTCCAGCGGTGAAGGACGGCGCCGTCCGTCGCCTCGGTGAGAACGGTTTCGACAGTTCCGGGGACCGGAACGCAGCGGAGCTCGACGAGGTTCCGTGCCGGAGCGCTGTCGACGGGCCGGCAGTTGCCCGGAACGGTCCGGCTGGACAGGCGGCGACAGTCATAGCCGAAGGTTTCGAGCGCGGTGTCGCGGGGCGGCCAAGCCGGGTCGCCGGACACGCCGAGCCATTTCCCCGGGCCGGTGAAGATGCCTTCCCAAGCGCCGGTCCGGCAGGAGGTACGCGAGTTAAGGTCGGTGATGCGGCCAGGCTCGGCCTGGATCCACCCGCCTTCTGGCGCCCAGTCTAGGGTGGACGCGCTCATGCTCCTCGGAAACGGGGGTGCGGCCGTGGTCCCGAGACTGAGAGGGCGGGGAGGGGAGGAGGAGGCAGCGGTGGGCACAACCAGGAGCTCGAATTTCAATTCCTGCCCCACGCAGGTGCCGACGATGGCGGCGAGGGCGTCGGTCGATGGTGAGAAGCGGAGGGAGAATACGGGAGCTGCATACGTCCGGCCGCCGCTGCACGATTCCGCGAGGGCGGGGAGATCCAGTTTCCAAACGGGCTCGCGCGAGGCGTCGCGCGGCTGAGCGTAAACGAGGGTTGCCGCCAGAACGAGGGCGACGGCGTGTCGGGCGCGAGCGTGGCCAGTTGGTTTCAGTGCGTGCTGCATGTGTTGGGGTGACGCCGTTACTGAGAGAAGCGGGAACTGGTCGCCCAGGCGGGGTCGAGACAGGGCTTCCCAAGATGGCCGCCTATCACGTCGCCGAAGAGATGCTTCACGATTCCGAGCGGGAATTTGGAGTAGGGGTTGAAGAGGTCGAAGTGGAAGTCGATGGTGCCGGAGGTTGCTGCGGGTTGAAAGATCTTCGAGTGCAGGGTGAAGCCTCCCTCTGCCGGCTGGCCGTCAATCGCTGACTGCCTGGTGCCATCGACGGTGCCTCCAAACTTGTTCAAGAACGGTTGATCGAGGCTTCCCAGGCTGCCAAGGTCCGTGAGTTGTACGATCAAGTTAAAGTGCCCGCCAACGAATGAAGAGCCCGGTGTGCCTGCCGCGAGGGAATCTGCGATGTAGCTCATGTCGCCGGCGATATCGGAGTCCAGGATTCCGGTGAGCTTGGCGGCGGCGGCTGGCGTCCAGCCGGTGATCGCCGACGCAATATCCTCCACGTTCAGTGCGAGATCGCCCAGGGTTTGCGCGATATTAGGGACGTTTGACCAGCAAGGCGGCGACGTGGGCGTTGGGTTCGTCGTCTCTACCGCCTCCGTTCCGGGGTCGGCAACGACAAGTCCAGATAGCGTGAAACCCCACCAGAAGCCCCAGTCGCTGCCACCGTCTCCCCCGGTCCCGAGTAGGCCACAGCCGGGGTCCCAGGGGGCGCAGTCTGTGAGATCGCCGGGATCGGCGGCGTCGTCCGTGCCCATGGGGTCGTTCGCGCCGATCGGGTCGTTGAGAGTGTACGCGTAGCGGTTCCAGGATTGGGGGTTTTGGGGCCGTGCGCTTCCGGCGTAGAGGTCGGGGCTCATGAACCTTGCGGTTGCGTTGTTGTAGTAGCGGTTCCAGGCGTAGTCGAGGTTCGATTCCGAATCCCGCCGGTACGTGGCGAATTTTACGCGGTCGTTAGTGGTGGAAGTCTGTTCTTCGCCCCAGGGGAAGAAGGTGGAGGGGACGATGAGGCCGTTGGCGGTGCTGGGGCCGGAGCGGGTGCTGGCGATGTTGTCGGTGGGGGTGACGGTGAAGCTGGTTCCCGCGCCTTGGCCAATCAGCCGCCCGGCGAAGTAGACGTCGGTGTCCACGGAGGTCACGGTAGCATAGCCCGGGTACTCGACGGTCGGCATGGTAAACACCACCTTATACGTCACCAGGCGCTTGCCGTCCAACCCATAAACTGCGAACTCGTCGTAGTTGTT
>DAIDHC010000229.1 GCA_027452065.1 Bryobacterales bacterium | reverse complement strand
TCTTCTTCCCGCGCACCTCGCCGCTCAGCCTGGACGACAAGGAAGTGACGTTCCAGACGGAGATGGGCCCGATGAGGATCGAGCGCAAATTCACGCTGAAGGACATGCGCTACCAGGGCAAGCTCGAGCTGTAGGCGCGGAAGCTGCGCGGCCTACCGCACGGCCATGGTCGCCGCGGCCGACGCTACGCCGTCGAGGGAAAGCGTCACCGGAACGGCGTCTCCCACCGGCGCGCCGGACGGCACTTTAAAATTCACCTGGTAAAGCCCGGTGAAACCCGGAGATAACCCCGACCAGCTTACTTGGGCCTTCACGCCCCCGACGATCACCACGGGCATCGCCGTGGTCTGCGCCAGCGGCTGCTGAGGCGAAGAGCGGCCGGTGACCGGCGTATTGGTGACGCTTCCGAGCCCGGTGGCGTAGATCGACGCGTACCGGCCGCGGAGGGCCGGGTTGTCCGGCGACGAGGGCTTGTGCGTTCCCGCGGGCACGATGGCGCCCGCGCCGGCGCCGTTTTCCGACAGCGTAAAAATGCCGGGGCTGGCGGCCTGCACCACCGCGGGCACGGGCGCGCCCGCCATGCCATTTCGCATCGGCGCCACCTGCGCCCCAGTGGCGCCGGCAAGGTCCCACGGCACCTGAACGTCAATCTGCGTCGAAGAAGCGTAGAGAATGCCGCCGGGAATTCCGTTGAACGTCACTTCCTGGTCGCGGCCCTGGCAGCCGGGGCCGCCGAGGCCCGTTCCGAAGACGGTAATCACCTCGCCGGCCGATATCGGGCCCGCCAGAAACGTGGCCGCGTTCAGCGGATCGCCCTGGATGAGCGGCGGGGCGGAGGTCCCACTTAGCAGCAGCATGGACGGCGCGGCCGGATTGCCGAAGGCGTTCGGATCGGGAAAATCGATGATGTCGGCGACGCCGTCGCCGTTGAAATCGCCGAAGGCGAGCGCGCCCGTGTTGCCGAAGACATCGAAGGGAACGCCGAGGACGCCGCCGGCGCAAGCATCCGTGCGCGCGCCGAAGGTGCCGTCGCCGCGCCCGCGCAGAATCGAGATCCGATCGCTGGTGACCACCAGATCGAGGCGCCCGTCTCCGCCCATGTCCCGGGCATAGAGACCGGCGGCCGGGACGAAGGGAATCGAGTAGGCGGCTCCGGGTTGGAAGGCGCCGTCGCGCGCGCCCAAAAACACGCGCAGCAGGCCGATGGGCGTCAGCACGGCGAGATCGGCCTGGCCGTCGCCGTTGAAATCGCCGGCTGCCAGCGAGTCGGGATTCGTCGAGCCATATGAGGCAGAGAAGGAGAAGGCGGTGACGGGCTGGGCCGGAAACACGCCGCCGCCCTGGTTAAACCACACCGCCGCTTGGTGAGTGACGCCGGTCCCAATAGCCGCTGCCAGATCGGGTAGGCCGTCGCCATTAAAATCGGCGATTACCGGGTTCGAGGGAAGGCCGCCGGAGTAGAAAGGCAGGGACGCGGGATAAGACACGGGCCCGGCGAACGTGCCATCGCCCTTGCCGAACCAGATATAAGACCCGCTGTCGTAGATGTCGGCATGGCCGTCGCCATTGAGATCGGCGAGGATGAGCGACCCGTGGCAGGCGGCGGCGGGAAGAACGCCGGCCTGGCGGAACGTGCCGTCGCCCTGGTTGAGCAGAATCGCCAGGCCGGAGTATGCTCCGCTTGACGATGCGGCTGCGGGAAGGCAAACCACCAGGTCCGGCTTGCCGTCGCCATTGAGATCGCCGGCCGCCGACGGCCCACCCGCCGCCGCCATCGGCGCAGGACCCGGGCGGAAGGTTCCATCGCCGTTGCCCAAAAGAAGCCGCAGCGGAGCGGCAGGGAGACCCGCGGGCCGGATGATGAGATCGAGCTTGCCGTCGCCGTTAAAATCGGCGGACGGGCCCGGCTGCGAGGGCAGGGGAACAGACCGGTTCCAGGCCGGAGACGGCTGCCCGAACGCGGATGCGGCCAGCAGGAGAGCGAGCGCGATTGCGACGGCGAGACACAGCGTCCGAGTCCGCGGCGCCTGGGAGTGCCTCCGCATGGAGCTATGGTAGCAGTCCGGTGCCGCGAGTGCGGCCGCGCGCCGCCCCTGCGCGGCCTGCCCATGGCGGCTGCGCCCTTTCCTCCAATTTACGAACGTTTACGCAGGCGCCCGTCGTCAGAGAGGGTGAACCCGCCGGCGAGCTTGAGCGGTCCGTTCACCGCCGGCATCCACGCCGGCGGACGGGACGGTTCACCGGATTCCGGGCAGCGGCCTCGCGCATCTGTGGTTCATGCACGAAAGTGCACGCCGGCTGCCAAGCGCGCCGTTCGGGATTCCGCCGGCCTCCGCCGCGCCACGGTGCGGCAGTTCCGCGCCGCTTACGACGAGGCGGTGGCGAACTACCGGCAGACGGTGCGAGCCGCCTTTCAACAGGTGGAGGACAATCCCGCTTCGCTGAGGGTGCTGGACCGGGTGATCGGGGAACAGGACGAGGCGGTGGCGGCGGCGCTCAACTACCGCGCGCAGCGTATGACCGCGTCCGTGCAGCTCGTGAAAAGCCTGGGCGGCGGTTGGGACGCGGCGAGGCTTCCCGCGCCCTCCGATGTGAGCCGCGTTCCGGCCCAGCCCTGAGGGCGGCCGGCACTCTATCGTTGCGCGCTATACCGGGACGCGATATAGTGTGCTCATGGCCCCCATGAGCCCCCAGGCTTTTCACATTCTCGTCGCCCTGGCCGAACGCGACCAGCACGGCTACGGCATTATGCGCGACATCGCGGAACGGACCGGAGGCAAACTGCGGCTGAGCGCGGGGACGCTGTACGGGTCGATAAAACGGCTGCTGGAAGACGGGCTGATTGTGGAGCTGGGCGAGCGGGACCGGCCGGACAGGGACGGGGGCGACGAGCGGCGGCGGTATTACCGGCTGACGGCGCTGGGCCGGAAGACGGCGAAGGCGGAGGCGCGGCGGATGGCGGAACTTGTCGAACACGCGAGGGCGCATGGACTGGCCGCGGGCGCACGCTAGGCTGTTCCGGGCGCTGCTGTACTGCTATCCGGCCGAGTTCCGGCACGAGTACGGCGGCGAGATGGAGCGGCTGTTCGAGGACCGTTTGCGGGAGGAGCCGCGCTGGCGTCTGTGGCGGGACGCGGTGGCCGACCTCGCCTTCTCGGCGCCGAGGGAGCATGCTTCGCTGCTGGCATCGGACCTGCGCTACGCGGCGCGGACGCTGGCGGCGGCGCCCGCTTTCGCGGCGATGGCGCTGCTGATCACGGCGCTGGGCATCGGGGCGACGGTGTCGGTGTTCAGCGTGGTGAACGCGGTGCTGCTGCGGTCGCTGCCCTATGGCCATCCCGGGCGCCTGGTTTATTTGTTCAGCCCGAACCGCAATTTTCAGGGCGTTCCGGAGGAGCTGGGGCCGAACATCCCGGATTTCTACGACTGGCAGCGTCTCAGCCACGGCTTCTCGCAGATGACGCTGCTGCGGCCGGCTCAGTTGAACCTGGTGGAGGGCGGGGAATCGGCGCGCGTGGATGGGGCGTTCGTGGCCGGCAATTTCTTCCGCACGCTCGAGGTTCGCGCGTGGCTCGGGCGGACGATCGGGGACGGCGACGACCGGCCGGGCCACGAACTGGTGGCCGTGATCAGCGGCGCGTTGTGGCGGTCGCGATTCGGCTCCGACCCGCGGATTGTGGGCCGGCGGATTCAGTTGAACCGCCGCCTGTACACCATCGTGGGAGTGATGCCGGAGGAGTTTGGCTATCCGTTCGACGGCGACATTCCGTATGAATCGTCGGCAACCGGCCGCACCGACGTGTGGCTGCCGGCGGCGTACACGGCGGCTGAGAAGGCGGATCGCGTCAATTTTGAAAGCGCCGACGCCATCGGGCGATTGCGGGACGGAGTGCCGGCGCCGGCGGCGGAGGCGGAACTGGCGGCGATCGAGAAGAATCTGCAGCCGCGCTACGCCGCGATGTGGCGCGGCTTTTCGGCGATGGTGAGACCGGTGGTGGAGACGATTATTGGGCCGGTGGAGAAGATGCTGTGGCTGCTGCTGGGGGCGATCGGCATTGTGCTGTTGATCGCGGTTGCGAACGTAGCGAATCTGCTGCTGGCGCGGGCGGCGGGGCGGGGGCACGAGATGGGCATCCGGACGGCGCTGGGCGCCGGGCGCGGCCGGCTGGTGCGGCAGATGCTGACCGAGTCGCTGCTGGTGAGCTTGGTGGGAGGGGCGCTCGGCGTGGCACTGGCGTACGCCGCGGTGCGGGTGCTGACAAGGCTGAATCCGGGGGGCATCCCGCGATTCGATTCGGCCGGCGTCGATGGGCGCGTGCTGTTGGTGGCGCTGGCGCTGTCGATCGGGGCCGGGCTGGCCGCGGGGATGGCGCCGGCGCTGGCGGCCTCCCGGGCGAGCGTCAACGAACTGCTCAAAAGCGGCGGCACGCGCATCGCCGGACCGATGCACCGCGGGCGGTTCGCGCTGATCGTGGCGGAAGTGGCGCTGTCGGTGGTGCTGGTGACGGCCTCGACGCTGCTCATCCGCAGCTACCTGGCTTTGACCGCGGTGCAGCCGGGCTTCTCGCCGGCGACGCTGACGTTCCAGGTGCGCCTGGACGACCGCTACTCGACTCCCGCGCTTCAGGCCGGCTTCGAGCGGCGTTTCCTGGAAAAACTCAAGTCGCTCGCCGGCGCCGGCGCGGTGGGTGCGTCGAGCTCGACGCCGCTGTCCAAACACGAGTCGGTCACGTTTGCCGAGATTCGCGGCTTCGGGCGCGCGCCTTCAGCCATCGAGAACTACAGCGTCACTCCGGACTACCGCAAGGCACTCGGCGTGCCTCTGCTGGCCGGCCGCGACTTCGACGCGCGGGACACCGGGACGCCGGTGGTGATCGTGAACCGGGAGTTCGCACAAGCCTACTTCGCCGGCCGCAATCCGCTCGGCGGGGAGATCCGGAGCGGTGTCGGCGATCTGTCGGCGGCGCCCTGGCTGAGGGTGGTGGGAGTGATCGCCGGCATCCGTCACAACGCCCTTGATGAGCCCAGCCTTCCTCTCATCTGGCAGCCGGCCGATGAGGCCGATCGTTTCGCGCTTGAGTGCCGGGCACCGGCGGGGGTTCTGGCCGGGCGCGCGCGGGCGGCGCTGCGCTCGCTCGACCCGGTGCTGACTCTGGATGACGTCCGCACCATGCGCCAGCGAATGGGGGAGAGCAGCGCCCGCCGGCGCTTCCAGACGACTCTGCTCACCGGCTTCGCGGCGCTGGCGGTGGCGCTGGCGCTGAGCGGGCTTTACGCGCTGATGGCGTTCAGCGTCCGCCAGCGGAGGCAGGAGATCGGGGTGCGCATCGCGCTGGGCGCCTCGCGCGGGCGCGTGGTCGGGATGATTCTGTCGCAGGGGCTTCGCATGACGGCATGGGGACTGGTGATCGGCCTGGCCGCCTCGTTTGCGGCGACGCGGCTGATCGCGGCGTGGCTGTTCGGCGTCCGGGCGACTGACCCGGTGAGCTTCGCGGCCGTGCCGCTGTTCGTTGCCGCCGTCGCCTGTTGCGCCTGCATCGCCCCGGCATGGAACGCGGCACGGATCCGGCCGATGGAAGCGCTGCGCCAGGAGTAAGAGCGAGGGGGGTGCCTCGTCTCAACCGGATCGCTGCCCGGCCGGGTGAACAGCTCCTGGCGAGTGAACGTGCAGCTCCTGGCCGTGGCCGGGTACGCCCCGCGTGTTGTGACCGTGAACGGCGGTCTGCTCCCTGGTCCGCTCATCGTGTGGGGCGCCCCCGCTCCTTTGCGCCGCCCCGCGCCGTGCTAGGATGAACGCTTTCCGGATGGCTATGGCCCGGGTCTACGTATCCTCGACTGTCGTCGACCTTGAGAAGGAGCGCGAGGAGGTCATGCGCTGGCTTGTCTCCGCCGGCCACCTGCCTGTCCACAGCTACGTTCCGAACACCGAGACCGTCCGCCAGAGCTGCCTCGAAGACGTCGCCGGATGCGATCTCTACGTCCTGCTCCTCGGCTACCGCTACGGCTTCCAGCCCGCCGATGGCAATCCGGAAAACCTCTCGATCACCCAACTGGAGTTCCGCCGCGCCGCGGACATTCCGAGAATCGCTCTTATCAGCACGAGCATCCCTAACGTCTCGAACTCCGACATCCGCAACCCCGACCGCCTGAAGCTCGTACAAGGTTTCTGGGACGAAGTGGCCAGGCTCGTTCGTCCGGCCGAGTTCCACGACATGGCGAGCCTCATCAGCGGCCTGAGCACGGGTGTCATGGCGGCGCTCAGCAAGTTAGCCCCGCCGCCCGCCGCTGTCGGTCCCGACGACCCCCGCGTGCTTGAGATTGTGGCCACGCTCGCCGGCGAGATCGCGCGCACGACCCGCCAGCTCGACGAATCCGTCGCGGAAAACCAGAGGCTGGCCGCGCTCAATCGAGAACTCGAAGACAAGCTGCGGGAAGCGATCGCGCGCACCTTGAACGCAGCCGAGCAGCCGGGCGCGGCTCCTGCGGTAGCCGCTGCGGTTGAGGCGCTGGAGAAGGGAGACACCAGGCCCGCCGAGGCCCTCCTCCGAGTCGAGGAGCGCGACCAGGCCGCGGGCATGGACGCTGCCGGGGTAGGCGGAGAGCAGTCCCGGAGCGAGGCCGCCTCCCTCGCCCGTGAGCAAGGCGCGCTCGCCCTGGGTCGTGACGCCCACGCTGCTCTGGAGGCGTTCCAACGAGCGGCCGAGTACGAGCCGGACGACGTCTGGAATCATTTCTACATCGGCGACCTTCAGATGCTGCTGGGCGATACCGTGGCCGCCCAGCGGAGCTTTGAGCGAGGCAAGTTCCTGGCGCAGGAACGGGTGGCGCGGGATCCGGCGAATACCGAGTGGCAGCGCGACCTTTCGGTGAGTCACGACAGGATCGGGGATGTGCTGGCGGCGCAGGGCGACGGGCCGGGGGCGCTGGCGGCGTATCGCAAGGGGCTGGAGATTGCACAGGCGCTGGCGGCGCGGGATCGGGCGAACGCGCAATGGCAGACGGACGTCGCGGTCTCGTGCGCCAAGCTTGGATCGCTGGAACAAGGACAGAGCCTGGACGAGCGACGCGGGTATCTGATTCGCGGAAGAGCGATCCTCAGCCAGTTAAAGGGTGGGGGCCGGCTCTTGCCCGAATACGACTGGATCCCTTGGTTCGACGCCGAGATTGCGAAGCTCGGCCCGGGCGGACGATAGCGGCGGGCCAAGGGGCGTCGCCGGTCAGTCGTCGTCGCGGAGGGCGCCCTGGAGTTTTTCGCCGAAGAGGCTTCCGGAGACGGGGCCTTTGGGAGCGGGCTTGGTGGAGTTTGGCTTGGCGGCGGCGGGCTTGTCGGCCGCCGGCGCGGGGGCGGGCGGCGGCGCGGCGGGGTTCAGGAAACGATCCTTGCGGAGGACGGCGCGGCCGAGGGGGGCGCTGTAGGCGCTCCAGCCGGGCGAGCCGGCGTCCCGGGCGAGCAGGGCGCGCATGCATTCCATTTTCGAATCGAGATTGTCGAGCATGTGGAGGAGCATGGCTTCGGGAAACAGCGGCGCTTTGGGCGAGCCGAACTCGAGCTCGCCGTGATGGCTGACGATGAGGTGCTCGACGAGGGTGCGAAGTTGGGGCGGGAAGCCGGGCATCGCCGCCAGCTTGGCGCTCAGCATGCGCAGGCCGATGACGATGTGGCCGAGCAGTTGGCCCTCGTCGCTGTAGCCGAAGCTGCGCTCATAGCTCAGCTCGGTCAGCTTGCCGATGTCGTGGAGCAGGACGCCGGTGAGCAGCAGGTCCAGGTCGATGCCCGGATAATGGGCCGCGGTCATGCGGCTGAGAGCGCACAGCGAGAGCACGTGCTCGATGAGGCCGCCGAGGTAGGCGTGGTGGACGCTCTTGGCGGCGGGCGCGGTGCGGTAGGCGGCGGCGATCGCCTCGTCGTCGAGAAAGGCATCGACGAGACGGCGCAGGTGAGGGTTGCCCATTCCGGCGACGATGCCGCGAAGCTCGGCGAACATCTCGTTGCGGTCGCGGCGCGAGACGGGGAAGTAGTCGCCCATGTCGACGGCGCTGTCTTCGATGCGGACAATGCGGTGGATGGTGAGCTGCGGGCGGTTCTGGTAAAGCTGCACCAGGCCCTTCACCTTGACGAAATCGTCGCGGTCGAAGGTGTCCATCACCTCGGCGACGTTGTCCCACATTTTGGCTTCGATCTCGCCGGAGCGGTCGCCGAGAACGAGGGACAGATAGGGCTCGCCGGTTTTCTTCTGGCGGATTTCCTTGGACTGGACCAGGAACGAAGTGGTGATCGTCTGGTTGGCTTCGAGCTCGCTGACGCAGGGAGATTTCATGCGCTGGTTGGGCGGTCCGCTATTTGGACACCGAGCTCTTGGATGAGCTGGTGGCGGTCGTGCCCGGCACCGGCACCACGCCCAGCAGGCGCTTGTGGCGCTTCTGGCTGGCGACCTCTTCTTTGGTGACCGTCTCCGGCTTCAGCTCCGCGGTGGCCACCCACGTGGTGTTCTGGCCGGCGGCGGCTCCGCTGTCGACGTAGCCGGGCTTGATCTCGAGAAACGCGTCGCGCCGCAGCTTGGTCAGATACTCGCGCACCGCCGGCTGCATCTTCGGCGTGTAGAGCCGCTCGGTGATCTCGTTGCTGACGTCGTCGAGGGAGGCCTGGCCGGCCTTCTGGTGCTCGTCGACTTTCAAAATGAGGAACCCGTTCTCGACACGCATGGGGTCGGTGACGAAGCCCTTGGGCTGGTCCCAGGTGGCATTCTCGATCATCGCGGCCAACTGGCCTTTCTGCCATCCGCCGAGCTCGCCGCCGGCCGGGGCCGTCACGGCGTCGGAGTTATCCTTGGCCAGCTCGTAGAACCGCTCGCCCTTTTTGGCGCGGGCCGAGAGGTCCTTGGCCTTCTTCTCGGCGGCGGCCACGCCGGCGGCGTCCTTGCCGTCGGTGGAAACCAGAATCTCGCTGAGGAAGATCTGCTCCTGGCGGACGAACTCGCTCTTGTGCTCGTTGTAGTACTTTTCGATGTCCTCGTGCTTGATGCTGATGCGGCTGCCGACCTCTTCGCGGATCACCTTCTGGGTGACGATGCCGTCCTTGGCCTGCTGGAGGAAGTCCTCATAGCTCATCCCGGTTTGTTCCTTGACGTACTCGTGGAACTTGTCGGGATCGGCGATTTTGGAGTTTTTCTGCAGCTCGGCGACGTACTTGCTGAGGTCGGAGTCGATGTTGATGTTCAGGTCCTTGCCGCGTTGGACCAGCAGCGCCTGATCGATCTTATTCCGGAGAATGTCGGCCTCGGACTTCTCGTAGGCCTGTTCATACTGGGCGCCGGAAAGGCCCTGCTTGTGGAGGTCGTTGGCGAGGTCCCGCCGGGCTTTCGCCATGTCGTCCTTGGTGACGATCTGGCCGTTGACCTTGGCAATGATCTCTTCGACGATAATCGGGTTCTCATCGGTGGCCGCGGGGGGCTTGGTCTCGGTCGCCGCCGCGGCAGCCAGGGCCGCACCCAACACAAATCCGCCTAGAATCAAAATACTTCGCCGCATCCTTCTATTATCGCCCATGCGGCGCCGCGCGGGCCCGGGGCGGCGGGGGTTGCGCCGGGGTGAATTTGCCCGGGCGGCCGGGGAGGGAGGCGTGCGGGGCGACGGGGGGAGTGGCGGCGGCGGGGCGGTTGGCGGCGGTGAGGGCGTGAGGGGCGGCGAGGAGATGGGAGTGGTGGCTGCGATGAGCAGCGGTTGGCGACTGTGGGGCGACGAGGGGAGTGGTGGCTGCGACGCGACGGCGGTGGGCGGCGGTTGGTGACGGTGAGACGGCCTTGACTTGCGGGCGAGAGTGGGGTTGGATTGGACTGGAGCGGGGCGGGCCGGGGGGTGGGGAAATCGGGTTACGGGGAGCGGAGGGCTCGGTTACACTGAGGACGGGAGATTTTGAGGACGAACCGAATGCCAAAGCCAACCAGCTACGCAGGTACGGCGCCGGCGGGGGGCGGGGCGCCGGCGGGGCCGGGTGCCGCACTGACGCCGGAGGAGATGATTCGCGCTTTCCGGCTGATGTACATGGCGCGGCGGCTGGACGACCGGGAGATCCTGCTGAAGAGGCAGAACCGGATCTATTTTCAGATCAGCGGGGCGGGGCACGAGGCGATCCAGGTGGCGGCGGGGATGAGGCTGAGGGCGGGGCACGACTGGGTCTATCCTTATTACCGCGACCGGGCGCTGTGCCTGGCGCTGGGGGTGACAGCGGAGCAGATGCTGCTGCAGGCGGTAGGGGCGGCGGAGGACACGGCGTCGGGGGGTAGGCAGATGCCGTCGCACTGGAGCTCGCCGGAGCTGCACATCGTGTCGGCGTCGTCGCCGACGGGGACGCAGTTTGTGCAGGCAGTGGGGTGCGCGCACGCGGGGCGGTATGTGGAGCCGGACTCGGACGAAGTGACGCTGGTGTCGGCGGGGGAAGGGGCGACGAGCGAGGGAGAGTTCTGGGAGGCGTTGAACGCGGCGTGCCTGGAGAAGCTGCCAGTGCTGTTTCTGGTGCAGGACAACGGGTACGCGATCTCGGTGCCGGTGGAGCGGCAGACGCCGGGAGGAAACCTGGCGCCGCTGTTGAGCGGGTTCCGGGACCTGGCGCGGTTCGAGGTGGACGGGACAGACTTCGCGGCGTCGTGGAGGGTGATGGGCGAGGCGATGGCGCACTGCCGGGTGAACAAGCTGCCGGCGCTGGTGCAGGCGCGGGTGACGCGGCCGTACTCGCACTCGCTGTCCGACGATGAGAAGCTTTACAAGACGAAAGCGGAGCGGGCGGAGGAGGAAGCGCGGGACCCGGTGCGGCGGTTTCCGGAGTGGCTGGCGGGCGAGGGGATCCTGGAGCGGCACGCGCTGCAAAGGGTCCTGCACGAGGTGGACGAGGAGATTCAAGGGGCGACGGACCGGGCGCTGAAGGCGGCGCCGCCGGAGCGGGGGACGGCGCTCCGGTTTCTGTACTCGGAGCGCGTGGATATCACCTCGGCGGAGTTCGAGAGCGAGCCGCAGTTTCACGGCGAGGCGCGGACGATGGTGGACGAGATCAACCGGACGCTGGCCGAGGAGATGAGGCGGAACGAACGCGTGATTGTGTTCGGGGAGGATGTTGCCGATTGCAGCCGCGAGGAGAACCTGGCGGAGGTGAAGGGCAAGGGCGGAGTGTTCAAGGCGACGGCGGGGCTGCAGACGGAGTTCGGCTCGCGGCGATGCTTCAACACGCCGATTGCGGAGGCGGCGATTGCGGGGCGCGCGGCGGGGATGGCGATGCGGGGGATGAAGCCGGTGGCGGAGATCCAGTTTTTCGATTACATCTGGCCGGCGATGATGCAGATCCGGGACGAGATGGCGAACCTGCGGTGGCGGTCGAACAACGGGTTTGCGGCGCCGGCGGTGATCCGGGTGGCGATCGGCGGGTATTTGAACGGCGGGGCGATCTACCACAGCCAGTGCGGGGAGTCGGTGTTCACGCACATACCGGGGCTGAGGGTGGCGATGCCGTCGAACGCGCTGGACGCCTGCGGATTATTACGGACGGCGCTGCGGGCCGACGACCCGGTGTTGTTTCTGGAGCACAAGCGGCTGTACCGGGAGCCGTACAACCGGACGAGGCATCCGGGGGCCGACTACACGATTCCGTTCGGGAAGGCGAAGGTGGTGAAGCCGGGCGACGGGCTGACGCTGGTGACGTATGGGGCGTTGGTGCAGAAGTCGCTGCAGGCGGCGGTGCAGGTGGAGCAGAAGCTGGGGCGGGCGTCGATCGAGGTGATCGACCTGCGGACGCTGGCGCCGTACGACTGGGAGGCGATCGCGGAGTCGGTGAAGAAGACGAACCGGGTGATGATCGCGCACGAGGACACGATCTCGTGGGGGTATGGGGCGGAGATCGCGGCGCGGATTGCGAGTGAGCTGTTCGAGCACCTGGACGCGCCTGTGGGGCGGGTGGCGGCGATGGACACCTGGGTGGGGTATCACCCGCAGTTGGAGAACGAGATTCTGCCGCAGGTGGAGGACGTGGCGGCGGAGGCGGAGCGGCTGCTGCGGTATTAAATAAGGACCGCCGCGCCGGGCTGGTGAGCCGGGCGCGGCGGAGGGGTGGATCGGGGCGAAGTTAGAACAGGAACTTCAGGCCGAGTTGGAGGATGCGCGGGTTATGCGCGCCTCCGGGGCGGAGGAAGTTGCTGTCGGCGAGGCAGGAGGGATCTCCGGGGGAGAAGTTCGAGCCGCCGAAGCAGTGGGCGCTGTTGTTGCCGGAGCCGTTGAGGCCGGCGACGGGGAGCCACTGGGTGTGGTTGAAGACGTTGTAGGCTTCGGCGCGGAACTCGAAGCCCATGTTCTCCTTGATTTCGAAGTGCTTGAACAGGCCCATATCGAAGTTGGTGCGCTGGGGGTTGTTGAGCACGTTGCGCTGGGCGGTGCCGAAGGTGAGGCCCTGGGGCGCGGTGAAGGCGGCGGGGTTATAGAGCAGCGGGCCGACGACGCCGGGCTGATTGTTCATGCTGGCCGGGACGGAATTGGGGTTGCCGACCAGATTGAGGAACGAACCGGCGCCGAGGCCGTTGCCGACGCCGGCGTTATACAGGCCGTCGGTGACGCTGAAGGGAGTGCCGGTCTGGAAGGTGGTGATGCCGGACCACTGCCAGCCTCCGAGGAGGGTATGGGCGAGGCCGGTTTGGGTAAAGAAGGGGACGTCGTACACGTAGCCGATGTTGAAGATGTGGCGCTGGTCGAAGTCGGAGCTGGCGTAGTTCATGGCGTAGTTATACGAGTTGAGGAAGTTACCGCTGGCGTAATCGGAGGCATCGTCGAGAGCATGGCTCCAGGTGTAGGCGACGTCGATGCTGAGGCGGCCGACGTGGCGGTGTAAGGCGACCTGCATGGCGTTGTAACTGGAGTTAGCGACATACTGGATGGCCTTGATGTTGCCGTAGCCCTGATAGGGGCGATAGGGGTTGGGGTCGGAGCCGCAGGCGACGGCGAACTGGGCGGCGGCCGGGCCGGCGGGTGCAACGCCGTTGACGGTGCCGCTGGAGCAGTCGTTCCCGACCATGGGCTGGCCGGCGGGGTAGGGATTCTGCGCGTTGGAGATGGGGTAGAGCTGGTTCAGGTTGTCCTGAAGCGCCAGGTGGGTACCTTTGTTGCCGACGTAGGCGACAGTGAGGACGGTGCTGGGCGCGAGCTCGCGCTGAATGCTGATGTTCCACTGCTGCATGTAGGGCCACATGGCATGGTTGGGGATGGAGGTGGGCTGGAGGGGGAAGGAGAGAGCTCCACCGCCGCCGATGCTGTTATAGCCGTTGATGTTGAACTGGGTGGCGGTGAGGACGAGCGGGGGGCTGCCTTCGAGGCCTTCGGTGTTGCCTTCGTTGCCATTGGTGTGTTCGAAGAAGATGCCGTAGCCGCCGCGGATGGAGCTTTTGCCGTCGCCGAACGGATCGAAGGCGAAGCCGACGCGGGGGGCGGGGTTGAACAGATGGCCGGCGACGCAGCCGCGGGGCGTGCCGCCCTTGCCGCACTGCTGGAGGCCGTTATAGGGGTTACCGATGCCGGGGACGAGCGCGCCTTCCTGGCCGGTGATGTTTCCGGTGGAGTCGATTTGCGCGGCGTTGGCGAGGCTATAGGCGACGGGGTTGAAGTTATAAGCCTGGAAGTACTTTTCGTAGTAAGTACCGAATAAGCTGAGACGGAGGCCTAAGTTGACGGTGAGGCGTTTGTTGACATGCCAGTCGTCCTGGAAGTAGGGCTCCATGATCTTATAGCGGTTGTAGTACTTGATCTTGTTATTGGTCTGCTGGTAAGAGGCGATGTTGCCCACGAGCATGTCGGCGAAGGCGTTGCCGGAGGAGGTGGGGTTGGTGTTGTTGAAGTTGAGAATACCCTGGACATAAGGGCTGTTCTCCTCATTCTTCTGGGCGGCGACGTAGTAGAAGCCGAAGTACATATTGTGGCCGCCAACGATCTTACTGAGGTTGTCTTTGAAAGTGAAAGTGGGGTTGGCGTTGTTCCAGGGGAAGTAGCCGCTGTCGAGGGCGAAGCCGCTCTGGTCGTAATTGATGCCGCCGCCGACGCTGACCGCGGGGAGGAGACCGCCGAAGCCGTTGTTGTAGAGGCCGGTCATGGTCATGGAGGACGGGCGCTGGGCGGGGCCGGTGGCGTTCAGGAAAATGTGGTCGGTGGTGTAGGAGAAAGTGAACTCGTTGAGCAGTGTGGGAGTGAAGTTGGTGGTGAGGTTGGCGACGAGACTGACGCCGGGGCCGACGAAGTTGGTGCCGACGGTGGGATAGGAGGCGCCGTTGCCCCAGAGAGGCGTGGGGTTGACGGTCGACCAGGAGTCGTGAATGAAGCGGACGAAGAGGCGGGTGTTGTCGGAGAAGTTCTGATCGATGCGGAAGAGTTCCTCGCGCCAGTTGGTGGCCTGGGCGGGAGCGGCCTGGAAATAGGAGCTGGCTCCGGCGCCGACGTTGGGCTGGGGCAGCATGGCGAGGATAGCCTTGGCGTTGGGATCGACGGGGACGGTGTTGTTGGGGTAGTAGCCGCCGGTGGTGCGGTTGACGGGGCAGTCGGGGAAAGCGGTGGCGTTGACGGCGGAGCCGGCGCCGGGGCAGACGTCGCTGAAGTTGCCGGCCTGTTCCTGGGCAGAGGGGGTTTGCTGGTAGAAGCTCTGGCCGGGGACGACGTCCTTGTGCCACTCTTCGGAGAAGAAGAAGAACGTTTTGTTCTTCTGGGTGTTGTAGTGGTTGGGGATGAAGACGGGACCGCCGATGGTGTAGCCGAAATCGTTCTTCTTATATTCGGGTACGGTGCTGTTGAAGAAATTGCGGGCGTTGAAATCGTTGTTGCGAAGGAACTCGTAGGCGTCGCCGTGGAACTGCTGGGTGCCGCTCTTGGTGACGATCTCGACGGTGCCCGAGCCGTTGCGGCCGTACTGGGCGCCGTAGTTGGAGGTCATCACTTTCACTTCGGTGATGGCGTCGACGCTGGGGTAGACGTTGAGAGTCTGGTTGCTGCCGTTGTCCATGCTGTCGCCGCCGTCGATTTCCCAGGCGTTGTTTTCGGTGCGGCCGCCGTTGAAGCTCATCGAGACGTTGCCGGCGACGCCGACGGTGCCTTCATCCTGGCCGGTCTGATTGCTGACGCCGGGGACGAGGGTGACGAGTTGGCTGAAGTTCCGGCCGTTGAGGACAAGCTGGCTGATTTCCTTCCCGGTGACAACGCCGGACATTTCGGCGGACTGGGTTTCGACCTGGGCGACGCCGGTGCCGGCGACGCTGACTTCACTGGTCAGCTCGCCGACTTCGAGGCTGGCGTCGATGCGGGCCTTCTGGTTGACAGCCAGAATGACGCGAGAGACGCTGAACTTCTTGAAGCCCTGGTTGGTGATGGTGAGGTCGTAGGTGCCGGCGGGGAGGCCGGCGATAAGGTAGTCGCCACCGGTGTTGGTGGTGGCTTTCAGAGAAACATTGGTGGCGGTGTTGGTGAGCGTGACTTCGGCGCCGGGGACGACGGCGCCGGTGGCGTCACGAACGGATCCGGTGACGGATGAAGTATTTTGAGCGGAAACGCTCACGGCCAGGCAAAAAAGCAAGGCAGGTAACAGGAATTTGGCAAATTGTCTCAGACGCATGATTGAAACCCCTCCCACAGATAACCGGTTTCGATTATCTTACGCTGAATCGCGCAAGGCTTCAAGCGAAAAAATAACTAAAAGTAAGTAATGTACGGACAGTACCGGATGGCAGCGGGAGGGCGGGTGCGGCGTTGTGACTTTTCCCGGAGAGGGATTGCCCGTTGCCGGGCGCGGGGTGGGGTGGTCCTCTCCTGCATTTTGAACGACTTGGGATGCGGCACGGGATGAGTGCGGGGCAGGTTGGGGAAAATCGGAGGCGGGACGAGCCAGGGATTGGGGGACGGACGAAAAAGGGGCGGGCTCAGCGAGGCGAGAGCGGGCGGGGACTATTTCTTAAAGAGGTTGTCGAAGGCGGCGCGGGCATCGCTGGGCGAGCGGGGGGCGGCGACGGCCGTACGGGGGTTCGAGGGACCGCCCGGGGCGGAGGGGGCGGCGTCGCGGGCGACGGTGACGCGGGGGCTGAAGAGAGCGCAGTCGTTCTTCTGGTCTTTGACGGCGATGCGGGCGGGGACGGGCTTGGCGCACTGGAAACGGGTGGAGGGCTCGAAGTGGGCGCACTGCTTGCAGCAGTGGAGAGCGACGTTGCACTTGGGGCAGGTTTCAGGGAAATCGGAGCCGGTGGGCAGCATGGTGGAACAGTTGTAGCAGCGGGCGGCGACGACGCTTTGGAGGAGGCGCGGGAGGCGGGGCCCGGTGATGTCGATAGGGGGGCGGGGGCCGGAGGGTTTGGGCCGGTCCTCCCGGCGGCCGCCTTCCTGGGAGCGGCCAGTGTCCATGTAACCGCGTTGGCGGTATTTACGATCTTCGTCCATTGAAAGTACTCCGAATCCGGGCCAACCGGATCAAGGAAACTGAGCGCCGATGACAGAAGCGGCGGAATGCGCGGCCGGCAGTTGCCCAACCGCCGGGTTTACGTACTAGAACCGATCCTGCCCATCGAAGGCATGCGAGCTACCAAACATCACCGGTCTCCGGCGAGAAGCACGCGCGGGTGACCTCCGACTGGACTTGAAGTTCCGACCTTGGAGCACTGCATCAACGATGGGACCAAGGGGGGTTGGGACGTCAAATAGAATCGAGGGAGTGCTGCAGGCACCTTCAGAAGGCTGGGAAGGAATCCCTGCTTTCGCCTAAACCAATATGTACCACGGAACGGGATGCAAATCCAACAAAAAATGATTTTGGGCGGGGAGGGGTTGTGGGGAAAAGGATGCGGGGAGGTGGAGATAGGAGCTTGGTTTCGGTGAGGTTACGGAGTGGGAGCGGCTTGCGGTAGGCGGGCGGGCGTGTCAGCGGGCGGGCTGGGCGAGGTAGGCGGCGGTGTCCTGGGCGGCTTTGGTTTCGACGCCGGCGGGGCTGAGGAAGCCGAGGTCGCGGAACCAGTCGATGAAGCGGTCCTGCCAGGTGCCGAAGGGGGTGAAGTTGCGGTAGGTGAGGCCGCCGGTCATATGGGCGCCGCCGGGGAGAGGCTGGCCGGGATGGCGGCCGTTGGCGTAGATATGCATTTCGATGTTGGGGACGGAGAGGGCGAGCATGGCGGCGAAGTACTCGTCGGCCCATACCGCGTGGACGCGGTCGCCGGAGCCGGCGCAGACGATGAAGGCGGGGGGGACGTTGCGGGGGATGGGGGGAGGGGTGCGGCCATGGGCGAAGGGGGTTGGGCCGGGATAGACGATGCCGGCGAAATCGGGGCGGGAAGAGACGCCGGCGAGGGGATCGCCGGGGTGGTTGTTGGTTTTATCGAAGTCGTCATAGAGGACGGCGGCGGCGGAGGCGAGTTCGGCGCCGGCGGAGAAGCCCATGATGCCGATTTTGTTGGGATCGAGGTTCCACTGTTTGGCGTAGGCGCGGACGAGGCGTATGGCTTGCAGGGCGTCGTTGACCTCGTCGGTGCGGGGGTTGTAGCCGTCGCGGCGGAGGCGGCTGCGGAGGATGACGGTGTTGACGCCATAGTTATAGAAGAAGGGGACGAAGTCGGCGCCTTCGCTGGCGACGTTGAGGGTGTTGTGGCCGCCGCCGGGGACGAGGATGACGGCGGCGCCGGTGTTGAGCGAGCGGTCGACCGGATGGAATTCGAGGGAGGGGTTGTGGATATTGACGATGTTGTTGATGCGGCCGGGGACGGAGGCGCTCATATTGTATTGCTCCGGCTCATGGACGCGGGCGTTGTTAAGGAAGGATGACACGGGAGGGTAGAGGGGGATGACGACGCCGCCGGGGAGGATGGCGGTGGGGGAGTAGGGCGCG
>DAIDHC010000228.1 GCA_027452065.1 Bryobacterales bacterium | reverse complement strand
GACCGCCCCGCTGTTCATCTCGCCACACGATCCCAACGTGCTGTACCATGCCGGCGAGCGGCTGTTCAAGACTACCGACGCAGGCACCCATTGGGTGGCCATCAGCCCCGATCTCACCCGCAACGATAAGACGAAGCAGATCGCTTCCGGCGGCTCGGTCAGCATCGACGATACCGGCACCGAATATTACGACACCATCTTCGCCGCCGTCGAGTCGCCCATTCAGAAGGACCTCATCTGGGCCGGCACCGACGACGGCCTGATTCAAATCACTCGCGACGCGGGCAAAACCTGGACGAACGTGACGCCCAAAGACATGCCCGAGTGGAGCCGCGTCAGCCTGATTGAGGCTTCTCCGCACGAGGCGGGCGTTGCTTACGTTGCCGTCGACCGCCATCAAAACGACGACATGCGGCCGTACATCTACAAAACTTCCGATTTCGGCAAGACGTGGACTTCGATCGTCAGCGGCATTCCCGAAGGCGCCTTTGTGCGCGCGGTGCGGCAGGACCCCGTGCGCAAAGATCTTCTCTTCGCCGGAACCGAGCAGGGCGTCTTTGTTTCATTCAACAACGGTGGCAATTGGCAGCCTTTGCGCCTGAACCTTCCCACTACGCCGGTCCACGACCTGATCGTCAAGGGCAACGATCTCGCCGTCGCCACGCACGGGCGTTCGTTCTGGATTCTCGACGACGTCTCGCCGCTACGCCAGTACAGCGACGCGATCGCCACGCAGGACTTCCACCTCTATCAGCCCGCCGAAGCGATTCGCATTCGGGGCGGCCGAGGTCGCCCGTCGCCGTTCACCGGCCAGAATCCGCCCTCCGGAGCGGTCATCTATTTCTTCCTCAAAGACAAGCCAAAGACGGCGACAATTGAAATCCTCGATGCCAAAGGCAAGCTGGTGAAGAGCTATGCGACCGAAAAGACCCTGCCGCTCACCCAGCCCCTCGATCCCGAATCGCCCAAGCCGAAAAAAGAGCTCGAGGTCAAAGCGGGTCTCAACCGTTTCGTCTGGAACCTTTCCTGTAACGACATTGCCCCGCGGGTGCCGGGTTATTTCCTCTGGGAATACGAGGGCGGCGCGCACGGACCCACTGCACTGCCGGGCCATTACCAGGTGAAGTTGACAGTTGACGGCAAGAGCGAGACCGCGCAGTTCGAGTTGAAGATGGATCCACGCATTAAGACGAACGTGGCGGACTTGCAGAAGCAGTTTGATCTCATCATAAACGTCCAGAACGAGCTGGCCAAGGTCTACACGACCGTGAACCAGATTCTGGACGTGCGCGCGCAGTTGGCTGGGATGAAGAAGCGCATCGCGGGAACGCCCGCCGCATCGCTGGCTGCCTCGATTGATTCGCTCGATGCCCGGCTGGCCGCCGCGGAGGCGCCGCTGATCAACTTCAAAGTCTCGGCCAGCGAAGACTCGCTGCTCTACCCTCTCGGCGTAGACGGGCGGCTGGCGTACCTGTCGGAGATGATCGCCGGAAACACCGACTCGGTGCCCACCGAGGCGTCCTACAAGGAGTTCGACAAGCTCAAGAGCGAGGCCGAAGAAGATCTGCTGAGCTGGTCCGTCATCCGGAAGAACGAGCTGCCCTCGTTTGAAAAGCAGGCGCAGAGCAAAGGCGTCGGTGCAGTTTTTATTGAAACGGGCGGTGTGGACAAGTAAGGGACAGGGACGGCGGCCCGCCCGACCGCCGTCCATTGGTTGCTAACGGCGCCAGCGGCGGTAGACAACGCCCGGACGGTACATCACGACCGGAGCTCGCCTGAAGCAGACCGGCGGCGGAGCCACAATCACGGGCCGGGGCGCCAGCCAGATCCGCCGCGCGGGCGCGACAACGACCGGCCGCGGCCAACCCAGTCCAACGCCCACCACTATCGCGGCGGGCGCGGCGGCGGCGCCGGCCAGCGCCAGTGCCGCTGCTGCCACGATCGATCTCAGTTGTTTTCGCATCTCGACATCCTCCATCCCTGCAAACGCGCGGAGAGGCCGCAGGGTTGCTGTGGATGGCGCCGCCGGAACCGGTACGAAAAAATTTTAATGGCGGAAGTGCCGGATGCCGGTGAAAACCATCGCCAGCCCCAAACGGTCCGCAGCGGCGATCACTTCCTCGTCGCGCACCGATCCGCCGGGCTGGATCACGGCGGTTATGCCGTGCCGCGCGGCCTCCTCGACGCCGTCGGGGAATGGGAAGAACGCATCGGAGGCCAGCACCGTGCCGGTGAGAGGCAGAATCGCTTTCATCGCGCCGGCCTTCACGGCGTCCACGCGGCTCATCTGCCCGGCGCCGGCGCTGACGGCCTGGCCCGCGCGCGCGTATACGATGGCGTTCGACTTGACGTGCTTCACCACCTTCCAGCCGAACTCGAGCGCCGCCCACTCGTCTTCGGTCGGGGCGCGCTTCGTCTTGACTTGCGCCGAGGCCCGGTCCAGCTTCGCCAGATCGGGCGTTTGAGCCAGATAGCCGCCGCTGATCGATTTCACGACCGGCTCGCGCGAGGCGCCGCCGGACACCTCCACGAGCCTCAAATTCTTTTTCGATCCGAGCGCCTCCCGCGCTCCGCTCGAATAGCCCGGCGCGGCGATGGCCTCCACAAACAGTTTCGCCACTTCGCGAGCCGTCTCCTCGTCCAGTTCGCGATTGAATGCCAGCACGCCGCCGAAGGCCGACACCGGGTCCGCCTCCAGCGCCTTGCGGTAGCTTTCCGCCAGTGTCTCCCGCGAGGCGCAGCCGCATGGATTCGTATGCTTGATGATCGCCGCCGCGGGGCCGTCGAACTCCTGAATCAACTGCCAGGCCGCGTCCAGATCGACAAGATTGTTGTACGACAGCTCCTTGCCCTGGAGTTGCCTCCCGCCGGCGATCCCTTCGCTCTCCGCCCCATAGAGTGCCGCCGCCTGGTGCGGATTCTCGCCGTAGCGAAGCGCCAACTTCCGGGGCGCGCGGATGTCGAGCGTCTCCGGCAGCGCCTCCGGCTGCTCCACGCCGACCAAAGCCAGGCGGTTCGTAATTGCGCGGTCGTAGGCAGCCGTCGTCGCGAAGGCCTTCTTTGCCAGTCTCCAGTGCGTCTCCCGGGACAGCCTGCCGTCCTGAGCGCGCATTTCCTCGATGAGCGCCGAGTAGTCGTCCGGCGATACTACTACGGCTACATCCTGCCAGTTCTTGGCCGCGGCGCGAATCATCGTCGGGCCGCCGATGTCGATGTTCTCGATCAGCTCTTCCAGCGTCGCCCCGGGCCGCGCCGCCGTTTTCTCGAAGGCGTACAGGTTCACGACAACCATGTCGATCGGTGCGATGTCATGCGTGCGCAGCGCCTCCATGTGGTTTTGGTTGGACCGCATGGCCAGAATTCCCGCGGCCACTTTCGGATGCAGCGTCTTCACGCGTCCGTCCAGCATCTCGGGAAAGCCGGTCATCTCCGCCACCTCGCGCACGGGCACGCCGGCGTCCCGGATCGCGCGGTGCGTGCCTCCGGTGGAAATCAACTCCACTCCCAGCTCATGCAGGCCGCGGCAGAACCCGGCCAAACCCGTTTTGTCTGTGACGCTCAGCAGCGCCCGTTTGATGGTAGGCATTATCATAGTCATTGTGTCTCATCCCGTAACGTTGATTCCAGGCGATGGCATCGGTCCCGAGGTAGCGCAAGCCGCGGCGCGCGCTGTTGATGCCACCGGCGTCTCCATTGCCTGGGAGGTGGCCGAGCTCAATTCCGCCATCATCGAAAAGATGGGCCAGGTGCTCCCGCCTCACGTGATCGATTCGCTCGAGCGAACCCGCGTAGGTCTCAAGGGCCCTGTCACCACGCCGATCGCCGGCGGTTTTCCCAGCGTCAATGTCGCGCTGCGCAAGCGCCTCGACCTTTACGCCAATGTGCGCCCGGTGCGGAGCCTTCCGGGCCTCAAAACGCGCTTCAGCGATGTGAAGATCGACATGGTTATCTTCCGCGAGAACACCGAGGATCTCTATTCCGGGCTCGAGCACGAAGTGGTGAAGGACGTCGTCACCAGTCTCAAGGTCATCACGCGCACCGCTTCGCTGCGCATCGCCCACCAGGCGTTCCGCTTCGCCAGCACTACGGGCCGCCACAAGGTCACCGCCATCCACAAGGCCAATATCATGAAGCTGGCCGACGGCCTTTTCCTGCGCTGCTGCCGGGAAGTGGCCGAGGTGTTCCCCAAGATCGAATACAACGAACTCATTGTCGACAACGCTTCGATGCAACTGGTGATGCGTCCTGAGACCTTCGACATATTGCTTCTGCCCAACCTTTACGGCGACATCGTCTCCGATCTTGCGGCGGGCCTGGTGGGTGGGCTCGGCGTCGTGCCCGGGGCCAATATCGGCGAGCATCACGCGGTGTTCGAGGCGGTGCACGGAAGCGCGCCGGACATCGCCGGCAAAGGACTGGCCAACCCTACCGCGCTCATGCTCTCCGCCGTCATGATGCTCATTCATCTCGGCGAGCACGAGGCCGCGGCGCGACTGGTCTCCGCCGTAGAATCAGTCTACGCAGAAAAACTCGCGCTGACCCCCGATGTCGGCGGCTCGTCCACCACCACCGGTTTCACCGACGCGGTTGTCGCCAAACTGCGGGCGTGAGCCCGCGCCGCATCGTCATCGCCACCTGGGGCTCGCTCGGCGACCTCCATCCTTATCTCGCAGTCGCGCTGTCCCTCGCCGCCCGCGGACACCGCGTCACGATCGCAACCAGTGTCGTCCATCAACCTAAAATCGAACGCGAAGGTCTGGGCTTCGCGCTGCTGGGCCCCCACATCCCAGTGACGGCTACCGACCTGATCCGCCGCAGCATGGATCGCTTCCAAGGCTCCGAATTTCTCATCCGCGAGATTCTCTTCCCGTATTTGAGCGACGCATACGCCGAGGCTTTGCGGGCGATCGAAGGCGCCGATCTGGTGCTCACTCATTCGGTCGCCTTCGGCGCTCAGCTTGCCGCTGAAAAGACCGGTATCCGCTGGCTGTCGGCTGTGCTGGCGCCCGTCAGTTTCTTCTCCGCCTACGATCCACCGGTGGCCTCCGCGTTTCCTTCTCTGGCGCGTATGTACCCGCTCGGCATTCGCGTCGGCGAGGCCGTCGTGGGTCTCGGCCGCTGCGTGACAGAGCGCTGGCTCGAACCGGTGCGCCGCGTTCGCGCCGGGCTTGGCCTGAGAAAGGAGAGCAATCCTCTTTTCGAAGGCCAGTTCTCGCCGCAAGGAACGCTCGCCCTGTTCTCGCGGCATTTCGCCGCTCCCCAGCCCGACTGGCCGGTCACGGTGCACATCACCGGCTTCCCGTTTTACGATCGGGAGCAGCCCGGCATGGCGAGCCCGGCGCTCGAAGAGTTTTTTGCTTCCGGCGATCCGCCCATTGTTTTCGTGCTTGGCTCGGCCGCGGTTTTCGTGGCCGGAGATTTTTATCGACAGGGGGTCGACGCCGCAGTACGCCTCGGCCGCCGCGCGCTGGTCGTGGTCGGCGATCCGGAGCTGAGCCGGCTCCCCCAGCCACTCCCGCCAGGCGTGGCCGTCGCCGCGTATGCGCGCTACTCGGAAATTTTCCCCCGCGCCGCCGTCAACGTACACCAAGGGGGCATCGGCACCACGGCCCAGGCACTCCGCGCCGGCCGCCCCATGCTCGTCGTCCCCTATGCGCACGATCAGCCCGACAACGCCCATCGCGTCCAGCGCCTCGGCGCAGGCCGCGTGCTATACCGCTGGCGCTTCCGCGCCCTCTCGGCCGCACGCCAGATTACGACGCTGCTCGACGACCTCGCCTACGCCGGCGCCGCCGCGCGGATCGGCGGACAGATCCGCTCCGAAGACGGCGCCGAAAACGCAGCGAGCGCCGTCGAAACGGCGCTCACCGGCTAACTTCGCTCTCCTCGCGCTTTAAAGCCCCTTCTTGCCGAGAAACTCGATCAGGTCCACCACACGCAGCGAGTAGCCCCATTCGTTGTCGTACCAGGCCACGACCTTGAGAAGGTTTCCGCCCAGCACCTTGGTCAACTGCGCGTCGACGATCGAGCTGTTCGGATTGTGCAGCATGTCGGTGGACACCACGGGGTCTTCCGTGTAGCCCAGAATCCCCTTCAGCGGTCCTTCCGCCGCCGCTTTCAACGCCGCGTTCACTTCCTCCGCAGTTGCGTTCTTCGAGAGCACCGCCACGAGGTCCACCACCGAAACGTCGGGCGTCGGAACCCGCATGGCGTAGCCGTCCAGCTTGCCCTTCAGTTCCGGCAGCACCAGACTCACCGCTTTGGCAGCGCCCGTCGTCGTTGGAATCATGTTCAACGCCGCGGCCCGCGCCCGCCGCAGGTCCTTGTGCGGGAAGTCGAGCACGTTCTGGTCGTTAGTGTAGCTGTGGATGGTTGTCATCGAGCCTTTCTCGATGCCGAACTTCTCCTGGATCACTTTCGCCACCGGCGCCAGGCAGTTCGTCGTGCAAGACGCATTCGAAATGATGTTGTGCTTGGCGGCGTCGTAGGCGTGCTCGTTGACGCCCAGAACGATTGTGATGTCCTCGTTCTTGGCCGGCGCCGAGATGATCACCTTCTTCACCGAGCCCTTGAGGTGCTTTGCCGCGTCCTTGGCTTCGGTGAACTTGCCGGTGGATTCCACCACTACCTGAGCGCCGAGCGAGCTCCAATCGATCTCGGCCGGGTCCTTGATAGCGAAGATCTTGATCCGCTTCCCGCCGACCGAGATTGAATCCCCTTCGGCCTTCACCTCTTCATGCAGAGGCCCGAGAATCGAGTCGTATTTCAACAGGTGCGCAAGGGTCTTGGTGTCCGTAAGGTCGTTGGCCGCCACGAACTCCACGTTCGGGTTGTTCAATCCCGCACGGACCACATTGCGTCCGATCCGGCCGAAGCCGTTGATACCTACTTTGATTGCCATATCTCCCTATTTTAGCGGGTTCGACCGTCGCCGCGCCCTAGTCGTGAGGTTCCAGATCGGGCACCGTGCTGCCGCCCAGCCCCGCGTATTCTTCCTTTACCTTCACCACTTTCGAGCCCTGAAATGTGACGAAAGTGATCTTGCCGGGCGGCGCACCGTAGACCCAGTCTTCAAAATCGACCCCGTCCTTGGTCTGCCGGTCCTTCGTCCTTGGCCGGCCCATCGCCAGCAGCACCTGGTCGCGGTCCATGCCGGTAATCGCCCGCTTCTCCTGGATCGCCGTCTTCATCGCCGGCGGGAGAGTCGAGACGTAGTCCTGGGTCGCGCTGTGCTGGTCGAAGTCAATCACCGGCGCCAGGATTTTCTTCAGATCCGCGCTCTGAATCGAGGGAACTTTGTCGTGGAACAGCACCACCAACGACGTTCCTCCCGGCGCGCTTGTCCCGCCACCCGCGCCCGGCATCGGCATGGTAGGGTCCGGCATGCCCATCTGCACGTGATCGTACCAGTGCGACCCTCCCTTGACGCCGTGGTTCAACTGGAGGATGATCCGGTCGCTTTCAAAAGTGATCTTGGTGATCTGGACCAGGTCGCCGACGCGCGCCGCCGGTCCCAGATCTCCACTCATCTCGACCCACTGGCGCGCGTCCCAGGCCCCGTTGCTGTGATAGGGAAGAGGTTTCTTCGACCGGGGCAGCAGCACCTTCGCCTTGCCGAACTCCGCCTCGATGCCGCGGAGAATATCGATTCTGTCGGCGTCGGTGAGTGTCTTGGATTCGCCCCAGGCTGCCGGAACCAGGGCCGCCGCCAGGGTCGCTCCGGCCAGCGCGACCGCGCAAGTCCTAGTCCTCATCGCCGCCAGCCAGCAAAAATGCTTCCTGACGTGCCACCGGCGCCTTGCGAAGGAAGACGAACAGAGCCGCCACAACGATGCTGGTGAGGAGACCGCCCTCGGGTCCATATGCGCCGCCGCTCCAGAGCGTGCCGAGTTCAAAACGCAGCGTCCGCCCTGTGACCTCCATTGTAAACCCGCTCAGGTTTACGCCCAGCAAGGGTAGCATCCAGTTCCAGCCGAAGTGCAGTCCGATCGGGAGCCACAGATCGCCGCTACGCAGAAACGCCGCGCCCAGCAAAACGCCCCACCCCATCGTATTGACGATGGCGAGCGCCGACACGTTCTGATTGTTCAGGTGTGCCAAGCCGAACAGCACACCCATCGGCAGCACCGTCGCATATTCGCCAATCGATTTCGCCAGCACCTGGAACGCGTAGCCGCGGAAAAGCATCTCCTCACCGACGGCGCCGAATAGCAGAACAAGCGAGACAAACAAAATGCCGGGTGCGTGCAGATGCCCATCGCCGGAGTGTTCAAAGTGGGCCATACCGGCAGCCAGTGGCACTGCCGCCACGGCCAGCGCCGCCGCCGCGCCGCCGGCGACGCCTAGTCCGAGATTGCGCCGCGACGCCGCGGTCCAACCGAGCCCAATGTCGGTTAACTGCCCGCGCTCGTAAATTCGCAGCGCGATCGCGTTGGCCACGGCGGAGGCAGCGAAAGTCCCCAGCGCCGCCGCCACGAAGTATCCGGCTACCGGCATCATGAGCGTGGGGAAGATCGTCAGCCCGAGGATGGCGATCAGGGCAAACACGCCGACGCGGGCGAGATAACCAAATTTCGATGGTGCTTCCGGCATGAGTTCTGCGAGGCGGGGCTTACG
>DAIDHC010000227.1 GCA_027452065.1 Bryobacterales bacterium | reverse complement strand
CGCGCGCCGGGGAGGACTTCGAAGCCGGCGGCGAGAGATCCGGCGGCCTGGGCGAGGGCGTCGTGGAGGGGCGCGGCGGTCTGGCCGGCGGCGAGGATGAGGGATTCAACGCAGCGCCGGAGCGAATCGTCGCCGTGACAGGCGAGATCGAGGTAGCCGGCGCGCTCGACAGGGTGAAGGTCGATGGCGGATTGAAAAACATCTTCAATGCGCTTCCACTCCCGCGGGTCCATGTCGAGGTTAGGATAACCGACGCCGGGCGGGGAAGCGGGATGGGCGCTCGTGGTATTGTATGGCGCATGAAATTGACCATTGTGTTACTGCTGGCGGCGATCGGGGCGATGGGGGCGGCGGGGGCGGAAAAGGCGGTTGTGATCCGGGCGGCGCGGATGTTTGATTCGAAGAGCGGAGTTGTGAGCCGGCCGGGGGTGGTGGGGGTGGAAGGGGGGAAGATTACCGGCGTGGGGGCGGCGGCGAAGATGCCGGCGGGGGCGGAGACGATTGATCTGGGGGATGCGACGCTGATGCCGGGCTTGATCGACGCGCACACGCACCTGTCGATGATGTACAGCGACGACTGGAACCAGAACCTGATCGACCAGATGCGCAAGCCGATCGGCGAGCAGGCGCTGGATGCGATCGAGAACCTGAGGGTGACGCTGATGGCGGGGTTCACGACGGTGCGGGATGTGGGCTCGGAGCATGAGCTGGACGTGAGCCTGAGGGACGCGGCGCGGGAGGGGAAGATCGCGGGGCCGAGGATGCTGGTGTCGGTGCACGCGATCGGGTCGACGGGCGGGCACTGCGACGACACGGGGTACCGGCAGGGGCTGTTTCCGGAGAAGGGGCCGGAGGAGGGAGTGGTGAATGGCCCGGAAGAGGCGCGGAAGGCGGTGCGGATCGCGGTGAAGTATGGAGCGGACGTGATCAAGACGTGCGCGACGGGAGGGGTGCTGTCGATGGCCGATGAGGTGGACACGGCGCAGTTGTCGCAGGAGGAGTTGAACGCTCTGGTGGATGAGGCGCACACGCTGCACAAGAAGACGGCGGCGCACGCGCACGGGGCGACGGGAGCGAAGCGGGCGATCCGGGCGGGGATCGACTCGATTGAGCACGGATCGTTTCTGGACCAGGAGGCGCTCGAGATGATGAAGGCGCGGGGGACGTATTTTGTTCCGACTCTGATGGCGCCGTGGTGGCTGGGAGACCGGATGGAGCGCGGGGTGTACTATCCGCCGGCGATCGCGGCGAAGGCGCGGGCGGCGATCAAGAGCGTCAACCAGACGTTTCAGAGAGCGCTGGCCATGGAGGTGAAGATCGGGCTGGGGACGGACGCGGGGGTGTATCCGCACGGGAAGAACGCGCACGAGTTCACGTTGATGGCGAACCTGGGGATGAAGCCGGCCGATGCGCTGAGGGCGGGGACGTCGGTGGACGCGGAACTGCTGGGAATCGCGGATCGCGTGGGGTCGCTGGAAGCGGGGAAACTAGCCGATGTGGTGGCGGTGCCGGGGGATCCGACCGAGGATATTACGCGGGTGGAGAAGGTGTTTTTCGTGATGAAAGAAGGCGTGGTTTACAAGAACGGGAAGCCGTAATCAGAGGCCGGTGGGGGCGAAGTGGTTGATGGGGCCGGCGCCGTGGCCGAGCGCGGGATGGGAGGCGATGGCGCGGGAGATCCAGGCTTTGGCGGCGGTGACGGCGTCGAGGAGCGGGAAGGAGCGGGCCAGGAGAGCGGCGAGGGCGGCGGAGAGCGAGCAGCCGGTGCCATGGGTGCTGGAGGTGGGAACGCGGGCGGCGGGAAATTCGAAGAAACGGCCGTCGTGATAGAGGAGGTCAATGGGGTCGCCGGGGAGGTGGCCGCCTTTGAGCAGGACGTTGGCGGGGCCGAGGGCGGAGAGGCGGAGGACGGCTTCGCGGAGGGAGGCGGGTGTTGCATGGGCGTCGAGGTCGAGGCCGGCGAGGGCGGCGGCTTCGGGGACGTTGGGAGTGAGGAGGAAGGCGCGGGGGATGAGATGGCGGCGGAGGGCGTCGACGGCGGCGGGGGCGAGCAGGGGCGAACCGTGTTTGGAGATCATGACGGGGTCGAGGACGAGGGGCGAGGAGAGGCGGGCGAGGGAGGCGGCGACGGCTTCGATGATGGTGGCATTTCCGAGAGCGCCGGTTTTCACGGCGGCGGGCGGGATGTCGGAGGAGGCGGCTTCGATTTGGGCGGAAACGAGGGCGGGGTCGAGGCAGTGTACGGCGGAGACGCCGGTGGTGTTCTGGACAGTGAGGAGCGTGAGCGCGGCTTCGCCGTAGACGCCGAACTGGTGGAAAGTTTTGAGATCGGCCTGGATGCCGGCTCCGCCGCTGGGGTCGGAGCCGGCGATGGTCAACGCCACCGGCCTGGGGGGCATGCTAGTTGCCGGGGTTCATGAGGGAGGGAACGTTGGCGGCTTTCCCGAAGTAGGCGTCGTTGAGCATGGGACCGGACTGGGCGCGGATGGTGTCGATTTCCTTCTGCGCCATGTCGTTTTTCAGGTGCTGCTCGATGGTGGCGCGGACCTCATCGACGGGCTTGTATTTGAACTCGATGACTTTGATGATGTGGTAGCCGAAGGGGGTTTTGACGGGGTCGCTGACCTGGCCGGCGGGGAGGGCGAAGGCGGCCTTGGAGAACTCGGGGACGAACTGGCCGCGGGTGGCGAAGCCCAGTTCGCCGCCGTTGGGGGCCGAGCCGGGATCGTCGGATTCCGCCTTGGCTTCGGTGGCGAAGTCGGCGCCGCCGTCGATTTTCTTTTTGATGTCGGTGGCCTTGGCGAGGGCTTCCTCGGGGGTGAGGTCCTTGGCGTCCTTCTTCAGGGGGACGCGGGAGCCTTTATAGCGGATGAGGATGTGGCTGATGCGGGCTTCCTGATAATCCTCTTTGTGGGCGTCGTAGTAGGTCTGGACGGCGGCGGCATCGGGCGTGGCGTTCTGCTTGAGATCCTGGACGAGGAAACCGGCGAGCATCTGATTGATCTGGAGGGCGGTGATTTCCTTGACCTCGGGGCGCTGGTCGATTTTGCGCTTGGAGGCTTCCTGGGCGAGGGCTTCGAGCTCGGCGACCTGTTCGGCGACCTGGCGGCGGGCGGGGCCCATGGCCTGGCTGCGGATGTTTTCGGGCATCGCCTTGAGAAGCTGCTCATACTGCGCGCGCGTGAACTTGATGGAGCCGACGGCAAGGACCACGGCGGTCTCAGGGACATCGGAACTCGGCAGGGGCTGGACAGCGGGGGCAGAAGGAGCGGTGGCGGGAGTGCCGGGTGCGGGCCTGTCGGAGCCGGGCGCGGGCGTTTGCGCCAGGGCCTGGGCTGCGATCAGAGCAGCGGATACAACGGGAGTGAGCAAAGAAAATCTCATGGGGTTCCAGCCTCCAGAATAGCGCAACTCGGGGCCGGGAAGGTTGGGCCGGAGGGCGCGGGGATGAGATGGCGTTTCAGCGGATTTTCAGGTAGGGGCATCAGGCTGGCTGGAGAGAGCGGCGAAAGGGGTGACGATGAGTTTCCGGGACCGAATGGCGGCGGCGAAGGCCGGCGCGGAGTCATGGCGGCAGGACGCGTGGTTCGGGATGAGGGCTCTGGGCAAAAGTCCCGGATTCGCGCTGACGGCGGTGGGGATGCTGGCGCTGGGCATCGGCGCCAACGCGACGGTGTTCACGATCGCCAACGGATTTTTGCTGCGCGATCTGCCGTTCGCCGATAGCGAACGGATTCTGTACATCACGGGCGTCAACAAGGAAGACGAAGGAGGCCGGGGCGAGTCGTATCCGGATTACGAATACTTCCGGTCGCAGGCCAAGAGTTTTCAGGCGCTGGGCGCTTTTTCGCGATTTGACGCGGACGTCAGCGACGCGGTGAGCCTGCCGATGCAATATAAGGCGGCGCGGCTGACGGTCAACGCGTTTTCGGCGATCGGGCAGCGGCCGGTGCTGGGCCGGGACTTTCTGCCGGAGGACGCGCGGCCGGGAGCGCAGCCGGTGGTGATTTTGAGTTACGAGCTCTGGAGGAACCGGTATAACGAGGCGCGTTCCGTGGCCGGGAGCACGATCCGGATCAACGAAGTGGCGACGGTGGTGATCGGAGTGATGGCGCCGGGGATGCGATTTCCAGGTGACAGCCGGCTTTGGATTCCGGTGGCGCCGGCCGGGGAGTGGACGAGGAGGGAATACCGGGCGCTGACGATGTTCGGGCGGCTGGCTCCGGGGGCGACGCCGGGGAGTGCGCGGGCGGAGATGGCGGGGTTGGCGGGGAGACTGGAAAGGGAGTTCCCGGCGAGCAACCGCGGGGTGGGCGTGGTGGTAGAGCGGTTCAACGACTATTTTATCGGCGGGGACACGAGGCTGGCGGTCCTGGCGCTGCTGGGGGCGGTGGGATTCGTACTGTTGATTGCATGCGCCAACGTGGTGAACCTTCTGCTGTCGCGGGCGGCGCCGCGGGCGCGCGAGGTGTCGATTCGGGTGGCGCTGGGAGCGAGCCCCTGGAGGGTGATCCGGCAACTGCTGGTGGAGAGCGTGATGTTGGCGGGGGCGGGAGGAGTGGTTGGCCTGGCGCTGGGCACGTGGGGGGTGAGCGCGTTTCAAAAGACGATCCTGGCCGATGAACGTGCCGCGGCTCTGAGCTTTCCTGTGGATTTGCGAGTGATCGGGTATCTGGCGGCCATCACCCTGGGGGCGGGGATCCTGGCGGGACTGGCTCCGGCGCTACGGTTGGCGCGGCTGGACGTCGATGCGGCGTTGCGGGAGGGCGGGCTGGGATCGAGCGGGGGCCGGCGTGGGCAGCGGCTCACGGCGGCACTGGTGACTTTCGAGATGGCGCTGGCGTTCTTGTTGCTGGCCGGGGCCGGACTGATGATCCGGAGTTTTCTGAAGATGGCGCGAACGCCGGTCGGCGCCCGGACGGACCACGTGATGAGCATGGATGTGCTGCTGCGGGCGAGCCGGTATCCGGGACAGGCGCAGGAAGCGGAGTTCTACCGGCAACTTTTGGAGCGCGTGAGACGGCTGCCGGGAGTGGAGGAGGTGGGCATGGCGTCGAACCTGCCCGGGGACGGCTGGACGGATTTCCGTTATGAAATCGAGGGCGCGGCGCCGGTGGAGGCAAGGCAGAGGCCGCAGACGGGCGGGTTGATCGTCAGCGCGGGATACTTTCCGTTATTGGGGGTTCGGCCGGTGCGAGGGCGGGCGTTGGTGGACAGCGACGGGGCGAACGGATTCGCGGTGGCGATGGTGAACGAGAGCTTCGCCAAGAGGGCGTGGCCGGGACAGGACCCGATCGGGAAGAGGCTGCGGGTGGAGGCGCGGGATACGGCTTCGCCGGCGGCGGCGGCGGCGCCGTGGCTGACCGTCGTGGGAGTGGCGCCGGACATCGTCCAGAGCGATGAGAGCCAGGGACTGCGCGACCCGCTCGTATACCTCCCCTACCGCGAGATGCCGCAGCGGGAGATGGTGGTGGCGGCGCGCACAGCGGCGCCTCCCGAGTATCTGGCCCACGATTTTCGCCGGGCGGTGCAGAGCATCGACGGGGACATGCCCGTGACGGATCTTCGGTCGCTCGATCAACTTTTGTGGGAGCGGACGTGGAAGTGGCGGGTGTACGGCGGGATGTTTTCGATTTTCGCCGCGATGGCCTTGATGCTGGCCTCGGTGGGGCTGTACTCGGTGGCGGCCCAGACGACGAACGGGCGGATTCGGGAGATCGGGATCCGGATGGCGCTGGGGGCGAGGAGGGGCGACATTGTCTGGATGATCATTGGCGGCGGCCTGCGGCGGATGGGGGTTGGGCTGGCGGTGGGGCTGGGGGCGGCGTTGGAGGGGACGAGGGTGCTGGGCGCGCTCCTGGTGGGGGTGAGGCCGAACGATCCGGCGACTCTGGAGGTGGCGGCGATGGTGCTGGGGCTGGCAGGGGCGCTGGGGGCGGCGATTCCGGCGCTGCGTGCCAGCCGCGTGGATGCGGCTGCGGTGCTGCGGCATGAGTGAGGGCGGGCAAGGGCAATTTCGACCAAGCGGAGCGGCCCCCGGCGTCGTATTCCGGGGCTGAATCGGGAGCCGCGGTGAGTGTCACGGGCAGAGCGTTGTGGTACAGCGAGCGCCACCGGGGCGAGGAGTCGCCGCTGGAGGCGGTCGGCGGGGCGATCGGCATTTCGCGGTTTCATTTGTGCCGGGCGTTTGCGGGGTCGATGGGCGGGCCGCCCGCGGGGTATGTGCGAGGGAGGCGGTTCGGCGAAGCGGCCAAGGCGTTGGGGCGCGGAGCGCAGGACGTGATGGCGATAGCGCTGGAGGCGGGTTTCGGCGCCCACGAAGCATTTACCAGGGCGTTCCGGCAGCAGTTTGGACGGACGCCGGAACAGGTGCGGGCGCGGGCGTGCGTGAAGGAATTGAGACAACAGGAGGCGGTCCGAATGAACGAGACGAAAGCGGGGGCGATCGGGACGCCGGGGATGGTGGACGGCGGCGCGCTGGCGCTGTTCGGACTGAGCGAAAAATACCGCTGTGACGCCAGCGCGGGGATTCCGTCGCAATGGAGCCGGTTTTTGCGGCATTTCGGGCATATTCCAGCGCAGGCCGGCGGAGTGGCGTACGGCGTCGTGTACAACTTCGACCGGATGGGCGGCTTTGACTAACTGTGCGGTGTGGAGGTGAGCGGAAATCCCAACCTTCCGGAGGGATTCGTGATGCTGAGGATCGCTCCGCAGCGCTCTGCCGTGTTCCGGCACCGGGAGCACAGATCGGGCATGCAGGCGAGATGGAAAGAGGTTTGGGAACGAGGTCCGGCCGAGGCGGGTGTAAGGCGAAGGAGGCCCCGGTTCTGGAGCGGTACGAGGTGGAGTTTGACGGGCGCGCGGGGCTGGGCGGCGGGGAGCTTGGGGTTCCGGTACCGGACTGAGCGAAAAGGGGGAGCGGAGCGGTGGCGTGGTGCGGCGGGGTCGGATAGAATGGCTGCGTGAATCACGACAACATAAGCCGAAGAACGCTGATTGGGACAATTGCGATGGCCGCGGGAGCGGCGGCGGAGGCGCGGGCCGCGCGCAAGGAATGGAAGCCGAGGCTGGGCGTGCTCGGGCCTTATACGGAGGGCAACGCCGACTTCGCCCTGAAGGAAGGCTTCAACAACATGATCCTGAGCGCCGGGCCGGGATCGACGCTGGACGCGCGCAAGATCACCGACGAGCAGATCGAGAAGGTGAAGTCGACGCTCGCATCGAAGGGCATGAACGTGTCGGCGCTGCAAATCAACGGGAGCCATATCGATCCGAACCCGCAGGTGCGCACGCGGGAGAACGAGTATTTCGCCAAGGCGATTGAGATGGCGGGCAAGCTGGGCGTGCCGTATATCGGGACGCAGTCGGGCAAAGACGAATCGAAGCCATTTCCTCAGCAGGTGGAGGAGATTGTGCGGGTATACGAAGACAAGTACTTCGCCGACTGTGAGAAGTACAAGGTCCGGATATTGTGGGAGCCGTGGCCGGGCGGGGCGAACATTGCGACCGGGCCGGTGGGGTTTGAAGCGCTGTTCAAGGCGTTTCACGATTCGCCGCACGTGGGGCTGCAGTACGATCCGTCGCACCTGCTGTGGCAGATGATGGATCCGATTCAGACGGCGCGGGACTTCGTGGATAAGATTTACGACGTTCATTTGAAAGACACCGAGATACGGTGGGACGTGTTGAAGCGCGGAGGGATCCAGCCGGTGGACAAAGCGCACTGGTGGAGCTACCGGATACCGGGGATGGGGAGCATCAAGTGGGCGGAGTTCTTCAGCGTGCTGCAGAGCGTGGGCTACCAGGGCGCGATGTCGATTGAGCACGAGGACGCGCTGTACGGGGCGGGCACGAACCACGGGCCCGACTTCAGCGAGGAGTTCAAGGTGGGCTTCCGGATGTCGAAGCGGTATTTGAATCAGTACGTGCCGGTGTAGACAGGCGGGAGCGGACGTGTTCAGAGCAGGCGGCGGAGGGCCTGCTCGAGCACGTCGAGGTCGGCTTCGTTGTTGTAGAAGTGGGGGGAGACGCGAAGGAAGCCGTGGCGGGCGGCGACGGCGATGCGGCGGGCGGCGAGGGCGGCGGCGGCGCGGGGGGCGTCGAGTGTGGGGAAGCGGGCGGCGACGATGCCGGAGCCGGCGTGGGGGACCTGGGCGCCGAGCGAAACCAGCATACGGCGGGTGCGGGCGGCGAGGGAGAGGACGCGGCGCTCGATGGCGGCGGGGCCGAGCTCGAGCATGAGGGAGATGGAAGCCTGCATGGCGTAGAGGAGGGCGAAGGGGAGCATGCCGCCCTCGTATTTTTCGGCCGAATCGGAGAAGCGGGGCGCGCCGTGATGGAGGTTCTGGACGTCGCGCCAGGCACGGTCGCTGCGCCAGCCGATGGCTAATGGGCGTAGCCAGGAGCGGGTTTCGGGGGGAATGACGGCGAAGGCGGCGCCGTTGGGGCAGAGCATCCACTTGTAGCAGTCAACGGCATAGAGAGCGGGCTGAAGGAGGCGGAGATCGGTGCGCAGGGCGCCGGCGCTCTGGGTGCCGTCGAGGTAGAGGAGAATGCGGCGGCGGGCGAGCAGGGGAGCGATGTCGGCAACGGGCGGACGGAAGCCGGTGGAGTAATTGACGGTGCTGAGCAGGAGGAGGCGCGTGGGAGGGGCGAGGAAATCGGGGAGGCGGTCCCAGGTGGTTTCGACGGCGGCGATGCCGCGGGAGGCGAAGGCGGAGGCGGCGTAGAGGTTGTTGGGGAACTCGCCTTCGAGGGTGACGATGCGGTCGCCGGGGCGCCAGTCGATGCCGTTGGTGAGGAGGGCGAGAGCGGAGGAGGCGTTGGGGAGGAAGGCGATGTCGGAGGGGGCGGCGCCGGCGAGGCGGGCGGCGGCGGCGCGGACGGCGTCCATGTGATCGAACCAGGAGACGAAGTCGGTGCAGGCGAGGGCGTCGCGGTGGCGGAAATGTTGGGCGGCGGCCTGAACGGCGGCGCGGGGGAGCTGGCCGAAGGTGGCGGTGTTGAGATAGGTCCAGCGGCGGAGGGCCGGGAATTGGGCGCGGACCCAGGACCAGTCGGGCTTGGCGGATTTTGGGGCGGTCAGCTTTTCGGGCATGGGGAGGAGGCGATGAGGGAGGCGAGGAGCGAAGGAACTTCGTCGAGGGGGACTTCGGAGACGGAGCGGGGGCTGCGTTGGGCGAGTTCGGCGAGGCCCTGGGCGGTTTTCTTGCCGAGGGTGACGCGGAAGGGGATGCCGATCAAGTCGGCATCTTTGAACTTAACGCCGGCGCGCTCGTCGCGGTCGTCGAGCAGAGGGTCGAGGCCGAGCGAGAGGCAGCGGGAGTAGAGCGTTTCGGCGGCGGCGCGCTGGACAGGATCGGCGAAATTGACCGGCGTGATGACGAGGGAAAAAGGGGCCAGGGCGGGAGGGAGGACGAGGCCGTCGGCGTCGTGGTGTTGTTCGGCGGCGGCGGCGAGGACGAGATCGAGCGAAACAGAGCAGGAGGCGAGACGGAGCGGGTCGAGAGCGCCGGAGGCGGTGGAAACGGCGAGGCCGGAGTCGGAAGCTTGAATGGCTGCGAGACGGGCGAGGGCGGCGGCGGGGATGAATTCGAGCGGGCCGGAGCAGCGGGCGCAGCGGTCGCCGGGGGCGGCGAGGCGGAGGTCGTGGAATGTTGCGGAGAAGTCGCGGCCGGGGGTGACGTTGCGGAGATGGAAGCCGTCGCGGTTGGCGCCGGCGACGAGGCCGGCGAGGCCGCGCAGCGACGCGTCGGCGAGGATGGGAATTCCGGACACGCCGGCCGGGCCGAGCGAGCCGGGACCGGCATCGAACCAGGCCCCGATTTCGTCGGGCCGGGCGGGGCGGGGAAGGGGCGAGCCGGCGGCGGCGGCAAGCTTGGCTTCGCTGAGGGTGTGGTCGCCCCGGACGAGGGCGAGATAGGGGCGGCCGGCGGCAACCATGGCGAGCGACTTGATGATGGCGGCCGGCGGGACGTGGAAGAAGCCGGCGACGTCGGCGACGGTGTGCTGGCCGGGGGTGGCGACGAGCGTGGGAGCGGCGCCGTCATCGGGCGGAGGGAGCGGGGGCGCGGGCGCCGGGAGGAGCGGAGCCCAGGCGGGCGAGGCGGCGGTGGAGCATGCGGGGCAGGAGACGACGGTATCGGGGGCGGAAGCGGCGGGCGCGCAAAAGGACGACGAGGCAGGGCCGGTGACGGATTCGAGGGTAACGAGGCCGCAATGGGCGAGCGTGTGCGCGATGACGGCGCGGAGTGAGGCGAGGGCGGCGGCCGAAGCGGCATCGTCGAGATCGAAGGCGCAGGCATCGAAGCAGAGGAACTGGCGCGGACGGAAGAGGCCGGCCTCGGGCGGCGCGGGGTCCGGGATGCGGGGCTGGATCTGAAACCAGATCTGCGGGATCTGTTTGTAGCTGCGGAGGGCGGCGCGGGCGAGAGCGGCGAACAGGTCCTGGGGCGGAGCGGCGGTGGAAGGCAGCGCGAACTCCTGAGCGCCCACCTGTTCCAGGCGGCCGCGGAGGAGGGCGCAGAGGCGCGCGAGCGAGCGCGAGGCGAGCGGGAGTTGCGCGAAGCGGCCGGCGGCGATGGGGCGAAGGTAACCGGCGCGCAGGAGCAGGCGGTGGGCGGCGGAAGCGGCCTCGGGAGGAGGCTCGCGGAGTGTGGGAAGAAAGAGCCGGCTCCAGCGCATGGAAGAGATCAGTTTAGCTCGGACGAGCGCGCGGGCGTTCTACACTGGAGGGAATGAACGAACAGCAGCGCATGTCACGACCCTTGTCGGTGGTGGATCCGGCGATTTCCGAGGCGATTGAGCACGAGAGGGAGCGGCAGCACACGCGGCTCGAGCTGATTGCGAGCGAGAATTTCACCTCCGAGGCGGTGCTGGAGGCGGCCGGGAGCGTATTCACGAACAAATACGCCGAGGGGTATCCGGGGAAGCGCTATTACGGCGGCTGCGAGTACACCGACATTGTGGAGAACCTGGCGCGGGAGCGGGCCAAGAAGCTGTTCGGGGCCGAGCACGCCAATGTGCAGCCGCACTCGGGCTCGCAGGCCAATCAGGCGGCGTTTGCGGCGGTGCTGCAGCAGGGGGACACGATCCTGGGGATGAACCTGGCGCACGGCGGGCACCTGACGCACGGGCATCCGCTGAACTTTTCCGGGAAGAACTACCACGTGGTGGCATACGGGGTGCGGAAGGAAGACGAGCGGATCGACTACGAGGAGTTGGCGCGGCTGGCGGAGGAGCACAAGCCGAAGATGATCATCGCGGGGGCGAGCGCGTACTCGCGGGTGATCGATTTTGCGAAGTTCCGCGAGATCGCCGATTCGGTGGGAGCGCTGATGCTGGTGGACATGGCGCATTATTCGGGGCTGGTGGCGGCGGGAGTGTATCCGAACCCGTGCCAGTGGGCCGACATCGTGACCTCGACGACGCACAAGACGCTGCGGGGGCCGAGGGGAGGGATGATTCTGAGCCGGGCGCAGTATGCGGCGGCGATCGATAAGACGGTGTTTCCGGGCGTGCAGGGCGGGCCGCTGGTGCACATTGTGGCGGCGAAGGCGGTGTGTTTTCTCGAGGCGGCCCAGCCGGATTTCCGGGCATACCAGGAGCGGGTGATCGCCAATGCGCGGGTGCTGGCGGCGGCGCTGGAGCAGCAGGGATTCCGGATCGTGTCGGGGGGGACGGACTCGCACATGATGCTGGTGGATGTGTTCGCGCAAGGGGTGCGGGGTAAGGATGCGGAGGCGGCGCTGGACCGGGCCTGGATCACGGCGAACAAGAACGCGATTCCGTTCGACACGAACCCGCCGATGAACCCGAGCGGAATCCGGCTGGGGACGCCGGCGGTGACGACGCGGGGCTTCGGCGAGGACGAGATGCGGAGGGTGGGGGAGTTGATCGCGGACGTGCTGCGGCATGCGGGCCAGGAGGAAGCCGAGGCGCGGGTGCGGCGGGGCGTGGCGGAGCTGACGGCGGCGTTTCCGCTGTATGGATGGAAGGCGGCGGGCGCGCCGGCCCGCTGAGGGAGGGCTCGGATGGGGCTCCGAATCGCGATTGACGTCCGGCGGATTGCGGACTTCGGGATCGGGACATACATCCGGAACCTGCTGCGGGGCATCAGCGCGCTGGACCGGGAGAACCGGTATCTGCTGGTGTGCGGAACCGAGAAGCCGCCGATGGCGCGGGAGCTGGGCAAGAATTTCGAGTGCGCGCCTTACACTCCGCCGCGGCATAAAGCCGCCGAACGTTTCGTATATCCGTTGTTTTTGAGGGCGCTGGACGCCGATTTGTATCACATCCCGCTGAACGCGGTGCCGCTGGGAATGCCGCGGCCGTATGTGGTGACGATCCACGATGTGAGCAGTCTGATTTTCCGGCACGAGGCGGGGAGGGTGCGGGGGATGCGGCTGTGGAGGCTGCGGCGGGGGCTGCAGCGGGCCGAGCGGGTAATTGCGGTGTCGGCGGCGACGCGGCGGGACGTGATGGACATGCTGAGAGTGGTGCCGGAGCGGATCCGGGTGATCCACAACGCGCCGGACCCGGTGTTCCGGCCATCGCCCGTGCCGGCCATCGCCTGCGTGGACGAGAAGCCGCGGCTGCATTATCCGGCCGGGATGCGGAGGATCCTCGACCGGTACCAGATCGACTCGCCGTTTGTGCTGTACGCGGGGACGGTGCGGCCGCAGAAGAACATTCCGCGGCTGGTGGAGGCGTTTTCGGTGGCCCGGACGGAGTTGGAACGGCATCCGCTGTACCGGGGAATCAAGCTGATCATTATCGGGGACGAGATTTCGAAATCGCAGGCGATCCGGCGGGCGGTGATCCAGAGCGGGGTCGAGGCGGCGGTGCGGTTTCTCGGGTTCGTGCCGCTGGAGACGCTGAGAGTGTTTTACCAGGCGGCGTCGGCGTTCGTGTTTCCGTCGTTGTATGAGGGCTTCGGGCTGCCGCCGCTGGAGGCGATGGCGTGCGGGACGCCGGTGGTGTGCTCGGAGATGAGCTCGCTGCCGGAGGTGATCGGCGACGCGGCGGTGATTGTGAATCCGGAGAACGTATTCGACATCGCGCGGGGAATCCGGGAGGCGCTGGTGGACCAGGGGCTGAGGGCGGAGATGGTGGCGCGGGGGCTGGAGCAGGCGGGGAAATTTTCCTGGGAACGGACGGCGGCGCAGGTGCTGGAGACGTACCGGGAGGCGGCGGGGCAGGGACGTTAGAGGGCGGGACGAATTCCGGGGGGACGGCGGGCGAAGGCCGTTCAAAAATTCGAGCGCTGAATTTGAAATAGTAAAAAATATTCTCAATAATTCTTGACTTTTTCCGAATAATTCTTAGGATTAGATCTATAGACACCCGGCGGCACTCAGGTGAAACGCTGGGGGAAGGGGACGGAAAGATAGAGGAATGGACTGGACAAGATCAGATACAATCGCCCTGGCGGCGGCGCAGTGCGCATCGTGCCGGGGGTTGGGCTTAAAGGGTGGACACCCTGACAGCGCGCAGCCGTGCAACTGCGTATTGCGTTCGATATTCCGCGCTTGCTTTGCGCGGTTCCGCTCAATCGTTGCCAACGAGGGAAGCATGACGCGCGTTTCGCTCGAGGCCAATCCGGGGCGGGAGCGGAAGACGGTGTGGGGACGGAAGGACGAGGAATACGCGGCGGATTTTTGCCTGGTGAGCCGGCGGGTGCTGGACGAAGAAGAATATCGGATATTCCGGTACCATTTCTTACTCGGCGCAGACTGGCGGCTGTGCTGCCGGAAGCTGGGGATCGACCGGGGAACCTTCTTCCACGCGGTGTACCGGATCCAGCAGAGGTTGGGGCGGGTGTACCGGGAACTGGCGCCGTATGGGCTGTACCCGCTGGAGGATTACTTCAACGGCGCAACGGGGGCGCAAGGGGCACTGCGGCCGGCGACGCGGCCGACTGTTGTGCCGATCCGTCCGCCGCTGGCGCGGCCCGCGGATGCGCCGGTGCGGAAGGCGGCGTAAGAAGCGGGGAGAGTGTGGGGCCCGTCCGGAGGGGAAGCGGGCGGGCCCCCAAGAAAAGAGGGGAGTGGGGGAATTTGGGGGAAGGCGGGTAGGGGGTAGAAAAGGCTTGACTTTGTCGCCTACCTAATTTAAGGTAGGTGGCGATGGCCGACCCTGGGCGTCCGCATCTTGCATCGTCGCGCGACCATTTGCTGGACGTGGCGGAGCGGCATTTCGCGGCGCGGGGGTATGCCGCGGTGACCATCAAGGACATCGCCGGGGAGCTGGGGATCCGGCAGCCGTCCATTTATTATCATGTGCCGGGGGGAAAAGAAGATCTTTATGTCGAAGTGATGCTGCGTCACTTCGAGCGGCATCGGGCCGGGGCGGTGGAAGCGCTGGCCGGGGCCGGACAGCCGGTCGAGGAGCGGCTGAGGCGGTTGGCGGGGTGGATGCTGAGCCGGCCTCCGCTGGACGTGGGGCGGCTGGTGAATTCGGACTATCCGGAGCTGGCGCCGGGGGCGCTGGCGCGGCTGGAGCCGGAATTTCAGCGATGCATTTTCGGACCGATCGAGCAGGCGTTCCGGGACGCCGAGAGCATGGGGCGGATGCGGGTGCGGGAGGCGGCGACGCTGGCGCGGGTATTTCTGTCGCTGATCGAGCCGCTAAATGCGGCGCGGAAGTATTGGGAGCGGCGGCACAGCGAGGCAGAGGTGATCGCGGGGGTGCTGGACATCTTTTTTTACGGGGTGCTGGCGCGGAGGGAAGGGGAATGAGGCGGGGGTCAGGGGCGGCGGCGGCGGAAGAAGTCCTGGAGCAGGTGCTGGCAGTCGGCGGCGAGGACGCCTTCGACGATTTCGACCTGGTGGTTGAGAAGCTCGGAGTCGGCGAGGCGGAATTTGCTGCGGACGCCGCCGAAGCGGAGGTCGCGGACGCCGAAGACGAGGCGGCGGATGCGGGCGTTGACCAGGGCGCCGGCGCACATGGGGCAGGGTTCGAGGGTGACGTAGAGGGTGGCGTCCTGGAGGCGGTAGTTGTCGAGGGAGGCGGCGGCGGCGCGGAGGGCGAGGATTTCGGCGTGGGCGGTGGGGTCGCGGAGGGCGAGGGGGGAGTTGTGGGCGGAGGCGACGATTTCGCCGCCCGAGACCAGTACGGCGCCGATGGGGACTTCGCCCGTGGCTTCGGCCTCTGCTGCGAGGCGGAGGGCGTGGCGCATGAACCGCTCGTCGGCGGCGGCGGGCCGTTCACCGGCAGGCGCGGGCCGTTCGTCGAACTGTTTTTTCCTGGGAGCCGTAACCTAAGCATAATCGCATTGAGGAAGACGCCCGGCGGCGGAACGGAAGCCGGGGCTGTGGGAGCGGCGCCGGCGGCGGCGGGAGGAAGAGGAAGCTCATGCATCGGTTGGGATCGCTGATTGTAAAGAGCGGGCTGCGGAACCGGCGGCGGAGTGCGCTGACGATCGCCAGCACGGCGGCGTCGCTGTGCCTGCTGGGGATTTTGATGGCGATGTACGGGGCGCTGTTTTACGGCGGGGACGAGACGCCGGCGCAGGCGCTGCGGCTGATTACGCATCACAAAGTCGGGCTGGCGGACGCGATGCCGGTTTCCTACCGGGACAAGATCCGAAGCCTCGCGGGCGTGAGGGACGCGATGGTGTGGCAGTGGTTCGGGGGGACGTACAAGGACGCGCGGGATCAGAGGAATTTTTTTGCGCGGTTCGCCGTGGAGCCGGACAGGTTTTTCCGGATCCGGCCGGAGATTGTGATTTCCGGGGATGCGAAGCGGGCGTTTGAGAACGGGCGCACGGCGTGCATCGCGACCGAAAAACTGGCGCGGAAGTTCGGCTGGAAGACGGGGGAGCGGATCACATTGGTGGGAGATATTTTTCCGGTGACGCTGGAGCTCACGCTCGCCGGAACGTATACGGACCCCGAAAACAGCGAGGCGCTGTTTTTCAGCCAGGATTATCTGCGCGAGAGCCTGCCGGTGGGCAACTCGCAGCGGGACCAGGCGGGGGCGTTTCAGGTGCAGGCGATGAGCGCGGCCGATGTGGTGAAAGTGGCGCGGGAGATCGACGCCGCGTTCGACAATTCGCCGGCGCCGACCAAGACGGAATCGGAGCGGGCGTTTCAGTTGAGCTTCGTTTCGTTTTTGGGGAATTTGAAGCTTTTTCTGGCGGCGGTGAGCGGGGCGATCGCGTTTACGCTGCTGCTGGTGTCGGGGAATACGATCTCGATGTCGGTGCGGGAGCGGGTGGGGGAAGTGGGGATTCTGAAGACGCTGGGGTTCACGCCGGGGATGATTCTGGGAATGATTCTGGGCGAATCGGCGGTGATTTCGGGGATCGGAGGGGGGATGGGGGTGGCGCTGGCGGCGGTGATCTGCGTGGGGTTGCGGCAGGGCGCGGGGGGATTTGCGAACTTGCAGACGATGGCGGTGACGCCGGCGGTAGCGGCGCTGGCGATGGGGACGGCGGTGTTGATCGGGCTTGTGAGCTCGGTGGGTCCGGCGGTGTCGGCGTCGAGGACATCGATATTGGAGTCGCTGCGCTACACGGGATGAGGTGAACATGGCGATACCGGCAAGCTACAATCTGCGGAACCTGATGGTGAGGAAGACGACGACGGTGATGACCGCGTTGGGGATTGCTCTGACTGTTGCGGTGCTGTTGTCGGTGCTGGCGTTGGTGGCGGGGCTGAGGCAGGCGTTCGCCTCGTCGGGGGATCCGCGGCAGATCCTGGTGATGAGGAAGGGGTCGACGGCGGAGTTGAACTCGGGGGTGACGCGGGACGTATATCAGAGTTTGAAATTTATGCGAGGGATTGCGCGGGACGCGGCGGGGCAGCAGATGGCGTCGCTCGAGATGGTGACGGTGATCAATCTGCCGAGCGTGGACAGCCCGGCGGGGATGAACGTCACGCTGCGGGGGCTGCTGCCTGTTGGGATTGCGATGCGGCCGCTGAAGATCCAGCAGGGGCGGTGGTTTCAGACGGGGCGGCGGGAGGTGGTGGTGGGCAAGTCGATCGCCAAGCGGTATCCGGGGGCGCGGATGGGGCAACAGCTCCGGTTCGGGAAGGGGAACTGGGAGGTGGTGGGGGTGATGGACGGCGGGGAGTCGTCGGTGAACAGCGAGATATTCGGGGACCTGGGGCAGATCAGCTCGGACTTCAACCGGCAGGACGGGCTGAGCTCGGTGCTGGTGCGGGCGGTGGACGCGGCGGCGGTGCCGGCGCTGATTCACTCGATGAACGACGACCGGAGATTGAACGTGACGGCGGAGAAAGAGCAGGCGTATTTCGACGCACAGACCAGCTCCGGTGCGCCGCTGCAGTTTCTGGGGATCTTCGTGTCGGTGATCATGGCCGTTGGGTCGAGCTTTGCGGCGATGAACACGATGTATGCGGCGGTGGCGCGGCGGAGCAAGGAGATCGGGACGCTGCGGGTGCTGGGATTTTCGCGGGGCAGCATCATGGTGAGCTTTCTGATGGAATCGCTGCTGCTGTCGGCGCTGGGGGGGCTGATCGGGTGCGTGCTGGTGCTGCCGTTGAACAACGTGACGACGGGGATAGGGAGCTTTGTGACGTTCAGCGAGATTGCGTTTAATTTCCGGGTGACGCCGGCGATTATGGCTTCGGGGATCGCCTTTGCGCTGTTCATGGGCGCGGCCGGGGGATTGTTTCCGGCGCGAATGGCGGCAAAGAAGGAAATCCTGACGGCGCTGCGGGAGATCTAAGAAAGAAGACATGGACGCTGAACTGAAGAGCCTGCGAATCGACCGGAGCCAGAAGAGGCAGATTGAGCCGTCGCCGTGGGCGACGCGGTGGATCGTGGGCGGAGTGATTCTGTTCGTGCTGCTGGGCGGGGCGCGGTTCGCCTACACCAGGCTGACGGCGGCGACGGAGGTGGAGGTGGCGCGGGTGCGGGCGCCGGAGGCGGGGGCGGCGGGCGAGGCGGGGCGTGTTGTGATCTTGAACGCAACCGGGTACATCATCGCGGCGCACAAGATTGAAGTGGCGGCGAAGGTGATCGGGAAAGTGGCCTGGATCGGAGTGGACAAGGGGAACCGGGTGAAGCAGGGGCAGGAGATGGTGCGGCTGGAGGACGAAGAGTACCGGGCGCAGGTGGAGCAGGCGCAGGGGGCGCTGGGGAGTCTGAAGGCGAAGCTGGCGGAGCTGGAGCACGGATCGAGGCCGGAAGAGATTGCCAAGGCGAAGGCGGACGTGGCGCAGAGCCGGGCGGACGAGGCGAACGCGCTGGTGACGCTGAGGCGGACACGGGACCTGGTGCAGGAGGGTGTGCTGGCGAAACAGTCGCTCGACGACGCGCAGGCGAAGTACGACGGCGCCGTGGCGCGGACGGCGTCGCTCGAACGGACGATGGACCTGGCTGTGCTGGGGCCGAGGAAGGAGCAGGTGGACGCGCAGAGGGCGGCGGTGGAGCAGGCCGAGGGATCTCTGGCGCTGGCCAGGACGCAGCTCGACAATACGATCATCCGGGCGCCGGTGGACGGGACGATTCTCGAACGGAACGTCGAAAAAGGCGAGTTTGTGACCACCGGGTTTGTCGGCGACAAGGGAGCGAAAGGGTACGTGGTGTCGCTGGCGAATCTGAACGACCTGCAGGTGGAGCTGGATATCAACCAGAACGATTTCGCCAAGCTGGCTCCGACGCAGAAGGGGATTGTGACGACCGACGCGTACCCGGACCGGAAGTATGAGGGCGCGATTGAAGAGATTTCTCCGGAGGCGAACCGGCAGAAGGCGACGGTGCAGGTGAAGGTGAGGGTGCTGCACCCGGACGCGTACCTGCGGCCGGAGATGAACGCGAGCGTGGCGTTTTACAACGAGGTGAAAGACGCGGGCCCGGCGGCGGCGGAGGCGATGCTGGCGGTGCCGGCGGCAGCGGTTCGGGACGGGGCCGTCTTCGTTGTGGTGGACGGGCGGGCCGTGAAGAGGTCGGTGAAAGTGGCGGGGACATCGGACGGCAATGCGCAGGTATCGAGTGGTCTGATCGGGGGCGAGGACGTGATTGTGAATCCGCCGGCGGACCTGAAGGACGGCGCGCGGGTCAAGGCAAAGCAAAGCTAGTGCAAGCGGAGGAAAGATGAGCGAAGCGGTGATCGAAACCACGAAGCTGACCAAGGAATTCATCCGCGACGAGTTTCACGTGGTGGCGCTGAAGGATGCGGACCTGACGGTGAATCGCGGGGATTTTGTGGCGCTGATGGGACCGTCGGGATCGGGCAAATCGACGCTGCTGCACCTGATCGCGGCGATGGACCGGCCGAGCTCGGGCGAGATCCGCGTGCTGGGCCAGGACCTGCGCGCGCTGACCGACCGGGCGATTGCCCACTGGCGGAACGCGCACATCGGATTCATCTTCCAATCGTTCAACCTGCTGCCGGTGCTGAGCGCGCTCGAAAACGTGGAGCTGCCGCTGAAGCTGACCAACCTGAAGGGGGCCGAGCGGATGGAACACGCCGCGACGGCGCTGAAACTGGTGGGTCTGGGCGATAGGCTGGGGCATTATCCGAGGCAGTTGTCGGGCGGGCAGGAGCAGAGGGTGGCGATTGCGCGGGCGATTGTGACCGATCCGGACCTGATCCTGGCCGATGAGCCGACCGGGAACCTGGACGCCGCCTCGGCGACGGACGTTCTGACGATGCTGGCGCGGCTGAACAAGGAATTCGGCAAGACGATCGTGATGGTGACGCACGATCCTCACGCGGCGAGTTTCGCCACGCGGGTGCGGCACCTGGAGAAAGGGCTGCTGCTGCCGGAGGGGCAGGCTCCGGAGGAATGGAACGCGGCGGCGGCGCACCCCGGTTCGGAGGGGTGAGGGGCGGGCGCGAAGAGCGGGCGAGTCATAATTAAAAAGCAAAAGAAATTGTCGGATTCCTTCTGATTGTTTCTTTTTTGATTGACAATTGCGCTCGGGGGAGCTATCTTGCTAATTTCGGAGGGTTTTGCCACCGAAAGGCGTAGAAGTTCAGGGAGTAATAATTGACCAGCAGCGAAACCGGGATTGTGACCCGGACAGAAATCCAACAACAGCCGGACACATGGCTGGACACGATTGAGCGGGTAGCGGGCTCGGAGCTACGGGTGCGTCCGCCGGCGGTGGCTACGGGCGCGGGCACGTCGCATTACGCGGCGATGGCGGTGGCCGAGTCGTGGCCGGGGATGAGCGCGGCGGCGTCGACGGACCTTCTGGTGGACTGGGCGCGGCACCTGAGCGCGGAGAGCACGGTGTTGTCGCTGGCGCGGAGCGGGGACAGCCCGGAGAGCGCGGCGGTGGTGAAGCGGATCCGGCGGTCGATGCCGGGCGTGAGGCACGTGGCGATCACCTGCAACGCGTCGGGCAGGCTGGCGACGCTGGACGGGGTGGAGACGCTGCTGCTGGACCCGCGGACGAACGACCGGAGCCTGGTGATGACGAGCTCGTTCACGAACCTGACGCTGGCCGGGACGCTGCTGGGGCGCGGCGGGCGTTGGCTGGAGGAGGCGCGTGGGGCGTGCCGGCGGGTGGCGGCGCAGATGGAGGAGATTGACGAGGCGGCGCGGCGGGTGGCGGCGACGGTGGGCGAGAGGGTTGTGTTTCTGGCCTCGCCGGTGCTGTTCGGGGCGGCGCGGGAGGCGGCGCTGAAGTCTCTGGAAATGACGGCGGGGCTGGTGGCGCCGATGGCGGAGACGTATCTGGGGCTGCGGCACGGGCCGATGAGTTTCGTGGACGCGGACACGCCGGTGGTGTGTTTTCTGTCCTCCGACGCGATGGTGCGGCGGTACGAGCTGGACCTGGCGGCGGAGCTGGTGGCCAAGCGAATCGGGCGGCTGGTGGCGGTGGGAGCGGTGGAAGCGCCGGAAGGACTGTTTCCGGAGGTGGTAAAGACGGGGTCGGAGGAGCTTCCGGACTGGCTGCGGACGGCGTTCGATATTGTGTTCGCGCAGTTGCTGGGCTACCACTTGAGCCTGGGGCGGGGCCTGGATCCGGACAATCCGAGCCCGGGACGGGTGATCACGCGGGTGGTGCAGGGCGTGACGACGTACGAGGACTGAGCGCGTGAAGAGTTGATGGCGGAACGAGCGAAGAGCGCGGCGCTGGTGGTGCACGGGGGCGGACCGACGGCGGTGCTGAACGCGAGCCTGGCGGGGGCGGTGGAGGAATGCAGACTACGCCCGGAGATCGCGGGCGTCTACGGCGCGCGAGACGGAGTGGCGGGGCTGCTGGCGGGGGATTGGGTGGACCTGGGCGCGGCGAGCGAGAGCGAATGGGAGGAGATTGCGCGGACACCGGGCTCGGCGCTGGGAACGAGCCGGAGGAAGGTGGGCCCGGAAGACTACGCGCGGATGCTCGAGATGCTGCGGCGGCGGGGCGTACGGTATCTGCTGGCCAACGGCGGCAACGGGACGATGGAAATGGCGGGGGAGCTGAGCGAGGCGGCGGAGGCAACGGGGGGCGGCGTCGCGGTGATCGGGATTCCGAAGACAATCGACAACGACATTGAGGGGACGGACCACACGCCGGGCTACGGATCGGCGGCGCGATTTTTTGCCAGCGCGCTGCGCGACATCGGGGCGGACAACCGGGCGCTGCCGGGCGTCACGGTGGTGGAGATCCTGGGGCGGAACGCGGGATGGCTGGCGGCGGCGACGCTGCTGGCGCGGCAGAGCGAGGACGACGCGCCGCACCTGGTGTATTTTCCCGAGCGAAGGCTGGCGTTGGAGACGCTGCTGGGGGATGTGGAGCGGGTGTACGCGGCGCGGGGGCGTGTTGTGGTGGCGGTGTGCGAAGGACAGTTGGACCAGAACGGCGAGCCATTCGGAGCGGACGTGCGGGCCTCGAGCCGGGCGCCGCTGGCGCTGAACCTGGCGCACGTATTATCGAAGCGGATTGCGGAGGGTTTGAAGCTGCCTGCGCGGAGCGAGAAGCCGGGACTGCTGGGGAGAAGCTGCGGGGAGATGGCGTCGGAGACGGACCGGGCGGAGGCGCGGGAGTGCGGGCGGGCGGCGGTGCGGGCGGCCGTCGATGGGCGCAGCGGATGGATGGTGACCATCGAGCGGGCGCCGGGCGCGGTGTACGAAGTGCGGACGGGACTGAAGCGATTGCGGGACGTGGCGGGGCGCGAGCGGCTGTTTCCGCGGGAGTGGATTCCGGAGGCCGCGGACAACGATATTCCGGCGTTCCGGGAGTGGGCGGCGCCGCTGGCCGGGGAGATCCGGCGGCACGGGCGCTTGCGGATGGTACCCATTATCTGATATTCCTTCCGTCTGTTGTATTGCACGGGGAAGAGAGGAAAATCCGGATGCGGACGGGGCATATCAGTGCGAAAACCGGAAAATCGCCGCGACTGATGACGGAGGAGCGCCGCCGGGAAATCCTGAGCCTGCTCGATCAGCAGGGCAGGGTGACGGTGGAGGACCTGACGAAGCGGTTTGGAGTGAGCGCGGTGACGGCTCGGGGCGACCTGGACGCGCTGTCGTCCTCAGGGGCGCTGGTGCGGTCCCACGGCGGCGCGGTGCCGCCGCTGAATCCGACGCAGGATTATCCGCTGTCGGTGAAAGAGTCGGTGTATCAGGAGGAGAAGGCGCGCATCGGGCGGGCCGCGGCGCAATTGGTGCGGCCCGGGCAGACGGTGATCATCGACGCGGGGACGACGGCGGCGCAGGTGGCGCTGCAGATCAAGAAAAATAAACCATCGTCGCTGACGGTGATTACGCACGCGCTGAATGTGGCGGCGCGGCTGGCGGATTCGCCGAATATTTCGCTGATCATCGTCGGAGGAATTATGCGTACGGTATCGACCTCGTGCGTGGGTCCGCAGGCCGAGCAGATGATCCGCGATCTGCACGCCGACCATTTATTTTTGTCTGTTGACGGGCTGGACCCGGAACTCGGGCTGTCGACGCCGGACATTCTGGAGGCGCAGTTGAACGGGCTGATGATCCGGGCGGCGCGGGAGACGACGGTGGTGACGGACGCGAGCAAACTGGGGCGGCGGAGCCTTTCGATGATCGGTGACCTGCCGCAGGTGCACCGGGTGATAACGGACTCGCGGATCACGGCGGCGATGGCGGCGGCGATCCGGGCCCGGGGAGTGGAACTGGTTATCGTGTGAGGGGCGCGGCGAGGGCGGCGGGGATGCCCTGGCGGTAAGAGGGATAGAGGAGGGTGAGGCCGAGGAGGCCGCGGATGGCGGAGCCGTCGACGCGGCGGTTGGAGCGGCGGGACTCGGGGACGGCTTCGGGTGGGGCCGAGGGTGGATCGGGAAGGCCGAGGAGGCGGGCGCAGAAGCCGGCGATCTCGGAAGAGCGGCAGGGCTCGGCGTCGGCGACGGGGAAGGCGCCGGTGAGAGGGCTGAAAAGAGCGGCGGCGGCGTGGAGGGCGAGGTCGTCGACGTGGATACGGCTGATGAAATGGGAGCCGTCTCCGGGCAGGCGGAAGGAGGGGTCGCGGAGGGAGACGTGGATGCCGCGCCCGGGGCCGTAGATGGCGGCGGGACGGAGGATGAGCCAGGACCAGGGGCCGCGGCGGACGGCGTCTTCCGTATCGAGGCGAAGGCGGGCGCGGGAGGTGCGGGGATCGGGGACGGTGTGTTCGTCGACCTGAAGCGCGGAGCCGTAAACGCCGGTGGTGGAGAGGTAGACGAGGCGCGCGGCGCGGGAGGCGAGTGTGTCGAGGATCGTTTCGTCGAGGCGGGCGGGGAGTGTGGGGATGGAGTGCAGGACGAGGCAGCCGGCCGGGGCAAGGGCGGCGAGGCGGGACGCGGCGGAGGGCTCGGTGAGATCGAGCGGCGCGACCGTGGCGCCGGCGCGGGCGAGGGCATCGAGGTGCGCGGGATGGCGCGTCGTGGCGATGACCCGGGAGCCGCGGAGGAGCAGCAGGCGGGCGAGGCGTTCGCCGGTGTAGCCGCAGCCGAGGATGAGAATTTCAGGGTCGCCGGGCATGGGATTGGAAGCGGGGATGTGACACCAGGATCGCGCAGAACGGGAGCCGGAGGCGGCCTGGTCTGTCATGATGGGGGCAAAGGCTATGAGTGCGTGGCAAAGATTAGCGGAGGCGTGGAGTTTTCCTGGACTGCTGGTGATTTTCGCGGTGGCGTGCGCGGCGGCGTATTTGTGGCGGTTCGGATGGGGGCGGGGACGGGCGTGGGCGTTTCTGGGGGCGCTGGGGCTGCTGGTGGCGACGGTGGCATCGCCGCTGGACGCGCTGGCGAGGGGGTATCTCCTGACGGCCGGAGTGCTGGAGCATACGCTGACGCTATTGGTGGCGCCCTTGTTCCTGGTGGCGGCGATACCGGCGGTGGACGAAGCGGCCGCGCCGGGGAGGGCGCGGGCGGCGGCGTTTGCGGGCTGGACGGTGGGGATGGTGGTTCTGGCGGCGTGGTATCTGCCGCCGCTGTATAACGCGGCGCTGGAGGGCGGGGTGGCGCGGGCGGGGTTTCACGTATCGTCGGCGCTGGCGGGGGCGGCGTTCTGGTGGCCGATTGTGGGGCCGAGGAAGTACGGGCGGCTGCGGCCGGTGCCGGGCGGGGTGTGGTATCTGTTCGCTGCGACGGCGTGGTGCTCGATTCTGGGCCTGGCGCTGGCGTTCTCGCCGCTCCGGCTGTATCCGGCCTATCTGGACCCCAAGGATACGCTGGGACTGCTCGGGATGATCCGGGACACGCTCCGGCTGGGCCGGGCGGCGGACCAGGAATCGGCCGGGCTGCTGCTGTGGCTGGCAAGCTGCACGGTGCACCTGAGCATGGTGATGTATCTGTTCTACCGGTGGTACACGTCGCCGGAGGTGCGGAACGAGTTTGCGGGGAAAAAGATGGAGACAGCGGAAAAATGAGGGAAGCCCAGATGCGGGCTTCCCTCGAGACTGTCCAGACTGTGCTGTCTATGAAAACGCGTCCGGGCGGGAAAAAGTTGCGCTGAGGCTCTATTTGGCGATCAGATTGATCTGGCCGATGCCGCCCTGGGCATCCACGCGGATGCGGCGCTCGGCCTTGCCCCAGGCGCCGTTGGTGTAGTGATCGCCGTCTTTATCGAGGCCTTCGACGTGGATGCCGCCGATGCCGCCCTTGGCGACCGCGGAGATGCCGGCCTCAGGAGGCAGGTAGACGCTGGCCTCGCCGACGCCGCCTTTGATGCGGACGCTGTAATCGTTGCGGGGGACGCCGCGGAGATCGAGATCGAGCTTGCCGACGCCCATCTCGACATCGACGCCGCGAAGGTTGAGCGAGCCGAAGCGCAGGTTCGCTTCGCCGGCGCCGAGGTGGACCGCGACGTCCAGGGGCTTGGTGTCATTGAGGCGGAGGTCCCAACTATATTCGGAGTCGCCGAAATGGGGGCCCCGGTGGGGCTGCTCGATGGTGAGGAGGCCGCGGAAGCTGGAGGGGACCCAGGTGACTTCCGGCTTCCATGCGGGCACGTTGTAGGTGAAGGAGCCTTCGAGGAGCTTGGAAGCGCCGCCGGTGACGTCGAGTTTGCCGGCGCCGATGCGGAGATCGACGCGGACCATTTCGGAGGAGTCAAGATCGATGGAGACGGGGTCGGTGCGCGAGGGGCCGGGGGCGCGGTCGGAGACGACGCAGGCGGCGAGGGTGAGGGTGGAGGCCAGCGCCAGGGCGGTGAAAAAACGATTTGTCATTGAGACCTGCTCCCTCTGCGAATGTGTACGATACCACAGGCCGGATTGTTCCGTGCCGCCGGGAGGGCGAGCAGCCATATAATAGCCGTGCATGATGCGGACGATTGTGACTCTGTTGGGGCTGGCGGGCTGCGCCTGGGCGGCCGGGGAGGACGGGAGGGTGCTGTTCGACCAGCACTGCGCGGCGTGCCACCGGGCGGGCGGGGCGAACCGGACGCCGACGCCGGAGGCGCTGAAGAAACTGTCTTCAGCGGCGATTCTGGCGGCGCTGGACCACGGCGTGATGAAGGCGCAGGGCGCCGGATTGACGGCGGCGCAGAGAGTGGCGGTGGCGGAGTTCGCGGGCTCGCGGGTGGAGGACGCGGGGCGGGCGGCGGCGGGGAAGGCGTGCGCGTCGAATCCCCCGCTCACCGGGACCGGGGGCTGGAACGGGTGGGCCAACGATGCCGCCAATTCGCGGATGCAGACGGCGGAGCGCGCCGGGCTCAAGGGAGAGGACGTTCCGCGATTGAAATTGAAATGGGCGTTTGGATTTCCGGACACGCTGAGCGTGTTCGGGCAGCCGGCGATCGCCGGGGGGCGGCTGTATTTCGGAAGCTCGACCGGGACGGTGTATTCGCTGGACGCGGCCAGCGGGTGCGTGTACTGGACGTTCAAAGCGCCGACGACGGCGCGGACTCCGATATCGCTGGGCAAGCTGCCGGACGGGCGGACGGCGGCCTATTTCGGCGACACGCACGCGTCGGTGTACGCGGTGGACGCGCACAGCGGGGAACTGGTGTGGAAGGCGCAGGCGGAAGAGCACAAGCTGGCGCGGGTGACGGGGGCGCCGAAGCTGGTGGCTGGGAAGCTATACGTGCCGGTGTCGTCGGGGGCCGAGGAGATGCTGGCGGCGCAGGCGACGTATCCGTGCTGCACGTTCCGGGGGAGCGTGTCGGCCTTCGACGCGGCGACGGGGAAGAGGCTGTGGAGGACGTACACAATTCCGGACCCGGCGGCGTATGTGAAGACGAACGCCGCGGGGACGAAGCTGTATGGGCCGTCGGGCGCGGGCGTGTGGTCCTCGCCCACCATCGACGCCAAACGGGGCGTGCTGTACGTGGGAACGGGAAACAATTATTCGGACCCCGGGACCAGGTACAGCGACGCGGTGCTGGCGGTGGATCTGGAGACGGGCTCGGTGCGGTGGGTGAAGCAGATGAATCCGGGGGACGCCTGGAACGCGGGCTGCATGACGCCGGACAAGAAGAACTGCCCGAGCGAGCCGGGGCAGGACACCGACATCGGAGCGTCGCCGGTGCTGCGGACGGTGGGCGGACGTGACGTGCTGGTGGTGGCGCAGAAATCGGGGATGGTGTACGGGCTGGACCCGGACCACTCGGGCGAGGTGATTTGGCAGACCAGGATCGGGCGGGGCGGGGCGCTGGGCGGGGTGATGTGGGGGATGGCGGCAGACGAAAGCCGGGTGTACGTGCCGCTGTCGGACTTCGCCGGGCCGGTGCTGACAGTGGGCGGAGGGTTATTCGCGCTGGAAGCGGCGACGGGGAAGGTGGCGTGGAAGGCGGAGCCGGCGGAGGCGGCCTGCGGAGGGCATGCCGGATGCAGCCGGGCGCAGATGGCGCCGGCGACGCTGATCGACGGGGTTGTGTTTTCCGGCTCAATGGACGGGCATCTGCGGGCGTATGAGACCGCCGGCGGGCGGTTGGTGTGGGACTTCGACACGCTGCGGGATTTCGAGACGGTGAACGGCGTGGCGGCGCACGGAGGGTCGCTCAACGCGACGGGGCCGACGGCGGCGGGCGGGATCGTTTACGTCAACTCGGGCTACGGGCAGTTGGGAGGGATGCCGGGCAACGTGCTGCTGGCGTTTTCGGTGGACGGGAAGTAGGGGCGAAGGCTCAGGTGGGCAGGGTGTGGGCCAGGGGCTGGAAAAAGGCCTGAACGAAGCGGGTGGCGGTGCGGGCGGCGGCCTGCTCATCCCCGTCGGGGACGGCGACGACGACGCGAACCAGGGCGGTGTCGCTGCGGTGGTAGCGGAAGGAATCGACCACCACCCAGGCCTTGGCGGAGTACTCACTGGCCACGACGCGGCCGTGGGACTGGTACCAGTAGAGGACGAGGGCCTTGGTGTTGCCTTTGACGACCAGGTATTCATTGACCCGCACGGGGGCGGAGCGGCCGGGGATGGGGACATCGAGGGTGCCGGAGGCGCTGGGCACCCAGCCGTTGCCGGGCAGGCAGTTCTTGGGGGAGTGGGGCGTCTGGCCGGTCTGTTGCGTTTTGAAGAAGGCGACGTAGAGGTTGGCTTCCTGGCCGGTGGCCCGGTCGGCGTAGACGCGGGTGAGGTAGTCGTCGGCGCGGAGCAGGTCGCGGGATTCCTGATCGATGACGCCTTCCTCGATGACGTTCCAGTTGTTCAGACGGGTGGGGAACTCGCTCAAAGGGCGGGCCAGCGGGACGGCTTCGCCGTGGGAGAGGGTGTAGAAGACACCGCCCTGGGCGAGCAGCAGGGTGGCGGCGAGGAAGGCGGGGCGCTGTTGTTTCCAGTTAATCGGCATGAGTTGGCCTTGCGGTCCAGGCGTTATACACGGCGTTGATGCCCTGGTGGACGAGGATGAGAATGGCGAGGGCGACCATGAAAAGGACGCCGCCTTCCAGGGTGTGGAAGAAGCCGTGGGCGACGCTGGGGGCGTACTCGCTGAGGATGCCGGTGAGGGTGACGCGGCCGGAGTTGGCGGCGATGGCGATGGGAACGGTGGCCACCAGGAGGGCGGCCCGCATCCAGACTTTCCGGTCGAAGAAGTAGGCGTAGATCAGGGATAGGAAGGAGAGCGAGAGCAGGGAGCGGATGCCGCTGCAGGCTTCGACGACGGAGAGGGTTTCGCTCGGCAGATGGAGGACGTTGCCGTCGCGGAGAACGGGGATGCCGATGATGCCGAGAAGCCACTCGGCGACGCGCGAGGCGAACAACTGGAGCGGGAGGGTGATCTGGCTATAAACGATCTGGGGGATCGGAACCATGAACAGGAGGAGGAAGAGGGGGAAGGCGAGGGTTTTGACCAGGCGGGCGCCTCCGGCGACCAGCAGGAGGCCGACTAGGGAGATGAGGAAAGCGGTGCGGGAGAGGAAGAGTTCGGCAGCGAGGGCGCCGAGCAGCATCTGAACGGCGCCCCAGGCCATGAGGGCGAGGCCCCAGTAGTTGGGACGGAAGTCGATGGCGGCGAGCTCGGAGCGGCGCTGCCAGGCGATGTAGCCGGCGATGACGGGGACGAAGAAGCCGTGCCCCATGTCTTCGTCGTTGGCCCACTGAACTCCGAGCCGGTAAAGGACGGGCGCGTAACAGGCGACCAGGAGAAGGGCCAGCAGCAAAATCGGCATCCAACTGACCTTGCTTTGGGCGCCGGGAGCGATGCTGCTGTCCGGCAGGGCCCTTGCTGGAATGGTCGACATGGAATACTCCCTCAGTTAAGCATACTGGCGAAGCCGGGGACAAACGAGAGGCACCGGAATGTCAGAGGCCGGGCGGGCGATGGGAGAGGCGGGCGGAGGACTGGTTGACGGAACGGAGGACGGGGAGGATGAGCGCAGAGGGGTAAGAGCCGCCGTGGAAGACGGTCTGGCGGGCGGTGCGGGGCGTGGTTTCGTCGGCGATGTTGCCGCCGGTGTTGAGATTGCGGTTGAAGCGGGGGAAATTGCTGCTGGAGACTTCCAGGCGGACGCGGTGGCCGGCGAGGAAGACGTTGGCTGTTGGGCCGGCATCGATGGAGATTTCCATGACGTCGCCGGGATGGACCAGGACGAGGTGGTCGAGGCCGTTGCGGTAGCGCAGGCGGAGGATGCCGTCGGTGAGGTTGCGGGCTTCCCCCGATGGGAAGACATCGACGAGCTTGGCGGTGAAGTCGGTGTCCCGGACGGAGGTGGAGACCCAGAGGCGGACGGCGATGGGGCCGGCGACTTCGAGGTCGTGATGGAGGGGCGGGGTGGTGAAGACCAGGACGTCGCGGCGGCTCTCGATGGGGCGCTGGTCGAGAGGGCCCCAGGGAAACAGGCGGGGGTCGCAGCAGACGGCGCCGCCGCGGGTGGGGACGGGGTTGCGGGGATCGTAGATGAAGCGGTCGGAAGAGGGTGCGGGGAGGTCGCGGGAAAGGGTTCCGTCGCCGGAGGCGGTGTTGGCGCGGCCGAGGCCGGCGAGGTAGAGGGTCAAGGGGCGAACTTCGGCGGGCGGCCATTGCGAGGCGGTCTCCCAGCGGTTGGCGCCCATGAGGAAGTAATCGAGGGCAGGGGGCGGCGGGCCCGTGGGGATATGGCCAAGGACGCGGTCGTACCAGGCGAGTTGAAAGCGTTTGATGGGCGCCGAGGCTTGCGTGCCGAAGGGGGCGCCGCTGAACTGGTAGGACATATTGTGGGGCCAAGGGCCGACGACGAGATGGGGATGGCGGCCGAGGCGGGCGAGGTCCTGGAAGGCCCGGAGATCGCTTTCGACGTAATTGTCGTACCAGCCGCCGACCGAGTAAACGGGGATGCGGACCTGGTCAATGTGGCCGCAGACGCTGAGGGATTTCCAATAGGCGTCGTAGGAGGGGTGGTTGAGGGCGGCCTGGAAGGCATCGAGACGGCGGCCGGTGGCGGCGCGGTCCGAGGTGCGTAAGGGGAGATGCCAGACGTAGGAAGAAAACGGGGGTGCATGGAAGCCGCGGGCCGAGAGGTTGGAAGCGAACCAGGAGAGGCGGTGGCCGAGCTTGATGGCGCCGCCGGGGGAGTAGAAGCGGTCCTCGAAGGCGTCGCAGCCGGAGACTACGGGGAAGATGGCTTTGAGGTGGGAATTGGACTGGAGGGCGGCGTCCCATTGGACGAAGCCGAGGTAGGAGCCGCCGGACATCACGACGTTGCCGTCGGACCAGGACTGGCGCGCGATCCAATTGATGGTGTCGGAGCTGTCGGGGCCCTCGCGGGCGAGGCCGTCGAAGGAGCCTTCGGAGGCGTAGCGGCCGCGGACGTCCTGGATGACGACGGCATAGCCGTGGCTGGTGAAAAGCTGGTAGCCGGCCAGGATCTGGTCGCCTTTCCCGTAGGGCGTGCGGACGAGGATCGCCGGGTTGCGGCCGGTTGAAGAGGGAAGAAAGACGTTGGCGGACAGATGCACGCCGTCGCGCATGGGCACGAGGGCGTGGAGCGGCGGAGCGGGGCGGGCGTTAGCGGTGACGGAGGGCGGCGGAGCGGCGAAAGAGGAAGCGGAGAGCAGGAAGGCGGCCCAGGCGGCGCGAGAATGCCGGGCCGCGCGCGGGCGGCGCCAGCGGAAGAGCGGAAGAGCGGAGAAGGTGAACAATCGCGAGCGCGCAGCCACGCTACTCACGATGGTAGCAGGCGGCGAGGGCTTCGACGTAGAGGCCGGCGGCGAGGCTGGGATTGTGCTGCTCGCCGATGAGGCGGGCGGCGCGGAGGCCGATCCGGGCGGCGTCGCCGCGATGGTTGGCGAGCCAGATCATGGCGGCGGCGAGCATGGACTCTTCGGCCGGGCCGGAGTCGATGGGGACGCAGGCGGAGGAGGGCCAGCGCGCGATCTCGGGGCCATGGGTGAGAATGACCGGCTTGCCGAGAGCCATAAGGCGAATGGCGATGCCGGAGGTTTCGCCGGCGGCGGGGTAGCGGAGGTTGATGGCGGCATCGGTGAGGGCAGCGGCTTCCAGGAATTGGGCTTCCGGGAGGGCGCCGAAGCGTATGATGCCGGGCGCGGCGAGAGCGGGGGCGAGAGCGGCCTCGAGATCGCGGGAGGCGAAGGCGCCGGCCACGAGAAGTGCGCAGTGGCTCTCCAGGCGCGCCGAGGCGAAGGCGCGCAGGACGCCGGCCAGGCGTTTGGACTCGCGGAGATGTCCGAAGACGCCGAACAGGAAGGCGCCCGGTGGGACGCCGGCCTGGGCGCGGAGGCGCTCGACGCGCCAGGCGGGCGGGGCCGGGGCGGGGAGCGCGAGGTGGGGGATTTCGAAGATGCGGGCCTGGGGGGCGTGGGCGCGGACGATGGCCGCGGCGGCGGGATTATGGACGACGACCCCGAGCGAGCGTTCGGCGGCGCGGCGGAGCATGGGATGGCGGAAGTAGCGGGGGTCGGCGGCGGAGCGGGCGCGGCCGCGCCAGAGATCGCGGGCGAGCGTTTCGCTCCACAGGCCGTAGTTGTAGGTGAATTCGGCGACGTAGGCGGCTTCGTCGAGCGAGCCGAGGAAGAAGTGATGGAGAACGGCGTCGTGAAGGACGATGAGGCCGGGGCGATCGAGGGCGAGCGCATAGATGCGGCGGTGGAGGGCGTTGTTGCCGAGGTGATAGAGCGAGAGGGGCGCGGAGGGGTCGTCGATGCGGATGTCGAGGCGGGGGCGGAGGACGTCCAGGAGAGCGGCGGAGTAATCGGCGA